>CP058896.1:606026-909040 GCA_013415865.1 Methanomassiliicoccales archaeon | reverse complement strand
ATACTTGGTATAATCGTCATAATCGCCCTCACATTTTTGATAGGGTTCATTGGGATGGGCATCGGGGTGGTGGTGTTCGGGGCCCTCTTCGCGGTCCTGGTTTACAAGCTCATCAACAGGCAGAACGAGCATATCAAAAGGGAGGTCGTTCTCAGGAACGCCATCATGAACCTATTGAGGGACAAGGCCCGTGAGCAGTACAAGGAACAGATGATCTCTGGCCAGATAGCCACCATGGAAAGCATCAACCAGGAAGCCTCATATAAGGAGCAGGAGAACAACGCCGTCCTGTTCACGATAATGGCATTCATCCCGTTATTGCAATTCTATGTGCTCTATGTTCTGACCAAGCATCCGTTCGAGCATGACCAGAGGTGGCATGCCTTCACGCAGCAGGTGCAGTACGCAGGAAGCCAGCTGGGCATGAACATCATGACCCCTTCCTGGAAGACCTTGCCGCAAAGGTCGTTCATCCTCTACCTGCTGGTCTCGATATTGTTCTCACCTTTCATGTTCTACTGGATGTACGTGCTGATAAATGATCCGAACGAACACTATCATGCGCAATGGCAGTTCGAGGACCAGCTGATGATGCAGCTAAGGTAGATCTGAACTCTCTTCCTTCTTTTAATTAATTTTAACACCATTCAGATTGTCCGTGCGCTCATTTCAACTTAGTCCCGCACATCTTGCAGAAACCATGTTCCGGTTCCACCTTGGTGCCACAGCTCCTGCAATAGTTGATCGAGGTATCTGAACGACCATCCGATGTCTGCTGTAATGGTTGATACTGAATCGGTGATCTCCCACAGAACGGGCAGAATGCGTAGGACAAGCTGATCTTGGCCCCACAGTTCATACACGTCCTGGTCTCGCTGGAGGGATCCTCCTCATATTTCACAAAGAAATAGATCAATGCTGCAGGCCAACAGAACAAGATCAGCAGGATCAGGATCACCCAGCTACCAACAAACTTCTTCCTTGCCATGTCCCCTCCCAAGATCGTGAGCTTTAAAAAAAGAATATGGCGGCCTCATCCCATAAGGCCTTATCATTTCACTGAGGCGGCTGCACGGGCGGCTTGCCGCAGTGTGGGCAGATGCTGTATGAGATCGCGATATTGGCCCCACAATTCATACACGTCCTGGTCTCCTCTTGCTCCTCGTACTTCATGAAGAAGTAGATCAGAGCGGCGGGCCAACAAAGGATGATCAACAGGATCAGGATCACCCAGCTACCAACGAATTTCTTTTTTGCCATAACCCCCCTCCTTGGAATTTTATGGATTCAGCGGAATGCTCAATATTTAATAAAATCGGTTCCAGATCCTGATCCGAGCTCATTTTCCTCTCGCACAGGCAGGGAAATTTCGATAATCTGGACATTTTTTACAGCTCAGAAGGAGCTTCCAACCACGTATCCCCATGAACGCAAAGGCAGATAGGACCACAAATGGGTATATCACGATCTTAAGTTCATCTGGGCAATGCAAAATGGCCTGGATGGTCAGGGCCAGTATCGTTCCGAGCATGATATTGAAGATGATGTTCATGGCCTTTGACCTGTCAATCAAGATCCTTAGGGAGTTTATCATGAAGAGGACAAAAGCAGCTCCGAAAAGGGTCCAGAAATCATCGATTCCCAGGAGCATCAAGACCAGGAAAACGGCAATGGCGGATGGATACACTGTAAGACATCCCCTGCATATCTTTCTCCCTGATATGATGAAGAAATGATCGTCATACCTTCCGCACATCGGGTGATGGGCCAGGACTATCGGCTCATTTTTAAGCTCATCCCTTATCTTGCTCATTATTCCAGCATCTTATGAAACAGATCTGACTATAATACAGTTTCATCGACTCCTTAAAAAAAGAGAAAATGCAGGGAGAATGGCCTGACCAGGCACGGTCCCCGCGGGCTCCATTCAGATGATCTTCATCCTGCCCAGGGCAGGCTCATAGACAAGACCTTTGTCAAGCAAGGAGTTGGTTATCTCGTCCAGCTCGTCCCGCCCGATGTTCTTCTTCTCTGCCTCCTTGACGATATCGTCCCAGGAGGCCCCCTTGCCCGTCTTGTCCAGGCTCTCGACCAACTGGAGAACGGTCTTTTCCTTGTCGACCGATTCCTCGGTCTCCTCCTCGATCTCTTCCGGTATGTCCGGGACCTCCTCATGGACCGCGAGGCCAGCCTGGGTCTCTGGCAGCAGGTACTTCACGGCATCTAGGACAGCCTCCTGGTAACGCTTAAGGTCGACCTCTCCGTAATGTTCCATGGCCTTGATGACGCCGTCCGCCAGTATCGGGCTGAAGCCCAGCTTGACGAGCGCCTCGGCCGTGGGCTTGGACATCTCCTTCGCCTCCCCCATTGCCTCTATGCGATTGAGCGTGGCCTTGCACGTGTCAAGGACCCAAAGGTCCCTGGTCACTGCATCGACGACGCGCACCTTCTCAGGCCTGATGGAAACGTACATCGTCCCCTCCTCGGGGGAGTAGGTTCGGACCTTCCCAATGACCGCAACGAACTTAGGAGGCTGGATCTTCGCCAGTGCCGCGGTGGCCTCTGGCTGATACTGACCGGAAGAAAGATAGAAAGTACCGGTCGGGTCCTGTATCCTTGCACGCCACATAGGCTCCTCCTCCGAGCCTATGTTATCTATGTCGGTGAGGACGCCCACCACAAAAAGTCGGTTTATCGATGCACCCAAAGGCGTCACCAGGTGCGATGGGGCCTTGTCGCCCTCGCCTTTTATCTCGAGCCTCGAGGAGTTGAACTCTACAGCGAAGACCCTCCACGATAGCTCCCTTGAGATCATTGGAACCCCTCCAACTTCGTAAGGAGCTTGGTCGCTTCCTCCTTCACGTCCACATTGACGAAGCTCGCCTCGCTGACTATCATCATGAGACCGTAATCGTCCTTCAGAACGTTCCCTCTGACGCTCATCGGCATGGCCAAGATCTTTTCCTCGATCATCTCCTTGATCACGTCCGTCGTCATCGCCTCTTGGGCCCTGCGTTTGCAATCCTCCAAGGTCAAACCCAGGACGGACTCGGTCACCGCACGGTTGAATATGACCGCCATCGATGCCTCCCCATCATCCAGGACCGCCTTGGTCCTGAGATCATCTGTTCCATTGACCTTGCCATGGAGAAGGCAGGCCCCTTTTTGGACCACCCTCTTGCACTGAGGGCATCTCTTGAGCAGTCCGGAACCTTCCCTGACGTCCACAATCGTACCCTCGACCACAGCGTCGGTCGCTCCACCTACCTTCTCGATGTCCATTATGGTCCTTGGCTTTGGTTTTCCCCTGTTTAATTCTGGGAGATCCTCTATCCTGAGCCTGTTGACCGTGGCCTTCTCACCGAAGTTCAGCTTGGGGACCCCCTTCCAAGATTTGACATAACCATTGGTGATCTTCACGACCTCGTTCGGCTTGAGATCGAAATCATGCCATGCTGAGTACTGCACGCGGCCCGTATCATCTTCCAAGATGCCTGAGAAAACGACCTTAGGTCCATCCTCCGTTGGGACCTCCCGCCTCTCCACCGACAAGATCCGGCCCGAGACCGTCACATTGTTCATCCCGTCTGAAAGCTCGCAGACCTTGACAGGTCCTGCGCTGTAGGAAGAGCGTATGGACATTTCGCCACCCTGCATATCATCCTTCGGCCTCTGCTCCACTATCGCCCTGCTCCCGAGGTTCAGGTCCACCCTTCCGTTGTACTCGCGGGTGTATCCATTCTTGATCAGCACGACATCGCCCGGCCTTGCCTGGAACCTGGAAGGGTCCCATGCCGTGTATGACATCGAACCAGTGTCGTCGGCGACTATCCCGTAGACGATCTGCTTAGCCGGCTTTCCATCAGTGCCAGGGATCTCCTTAGGGTTCACAGTGACGACCTTGGCGAGGATGTCGACCGACGCCTCACCGCCCTTGATGTCGGCGATCTTCCTGGGAGCCTCTTTGCCCAGGGCGTTCGGGTCACCGCCGAAGCTCTTGACGACGCTCCTCTTCGCCGTGTCCAGAGAGACACGGTAGACGTTCAGATAATTCTCAAGCTCTTCCTCGATCTTCGATTCTTCCACTTTTCCTTCCAGCACCCTGGCGATCTCCTTTACATGGGGTGCGATCTCGTTCTTGTCCATGAAATCCCTCCTGCCATAGGCAGTTCGGCAGGAAGATATCAAAATACCCCTTAAATGAACTATTCAAGGGTTCAGCGAAAGTAGAAGGACAAGGCCCGGCCGGGGGATGGCGGAATAGGTTTAAGAGATCATTCTGTGAAGGTCTCTCCCTTCTCGTAGTTCTCCTTAAGATGGCTGATCAATATGTCCCTGTTGTTCCGGAGATGGGACTCGTACCATGCCACTATGACATCCCTCAATATCTCATGGACCCTGTCAGGGTCTGCGGTGGCCAGCTCCGAGTCATAAAGGACGAACTGTCCGAATATGCGCTTCCAGCCAGCATATTTGTAATAGTGCTCGCCCTCGCAGTAGTCAAAGACTATGCGGACACGAGGGGTCGCTTCGGCCGAGTAATGCCAAACCTTGAGCGAATCCCCCATACGTCCCTGGACCTGTGAGCGGTCGATGAGCTGAAGGTTGTTCACGAGATCGAAATCCACATCCGGTCTGAACGACCATTTCTCCGGGAACGTGTCCTTCTCGAAGGCGAAGAAAGTGCTATAGGTCGGCTCCATGGTCATGTTCACGCCGATCTTGCCGAAACGGTTGAGGATGTTCCAGAAATCCTCGATGAGCATCTTGTTGATCCTGGTCTTCTGCATATGGAGCTCGTCACGGTCGCGGGACACGGCCATCGTCTTCTTCTCGAGCTCTGCATCGAGCTTGCTGAACCAGTCGTCCTTACCAGATTTCTCAGGAGCCAAATATATCCCCCGCCGGATAATAAGACTACGTAAATAAATAGATATCCTAGAATCTGGCCAAATCCATTTCACGAGAGCCTTGGGAGTCATCTGTAGGTGGTATTGTATTTATTATCAAGGTCGCCATATGCCCCACAATGGGCCTGATGGACTTCCTTTCGCAGATGGAGGGGGACGTGATCCTCTACCCCATCTTGCTGTTCCTATATGCCGTCGCAGCGGCGGTGTTCCTGCCCATACCCGTCGAGATAGTGCTGTTCGGGGGTTCGAACACCCCGCTGGTCGTCAAAGCATTGGCCCTTGGCGCAGGAAAGGCCGTCGGCAGCATGATCGTCTTCTACATCGGGTACGAGATCGAGGCGTTCGTGAGAAAATGGTCGGTCAAATGGAAGTTCTTCGGGCTGGTGGTGAGGTTTTCAGAATGGTTCGTGTCCAAGCTCAAATATGTTGGCATGTACCTGCTCCTGAGCGTTCCCCTGATGAGCGATACCGCCGTTCTATACGTCTTCTCTTTGTTCAATAAGGAAGGTACGACCCTCGAGGTCCGGAAGTTCGTGATCGTGAATTTTTTTGCAGGGATCACACGAGTGGTCATCGTCTGGGCGTTCTTTGAATGGCTAGGTTATAAATTGGTATGATTTAACGGCCATTAAGACATATAGTTTCTTTGTAGGTCCTTGGAAACATTTATTAGACCAATACAAATTCTACAATAATGGTTCCGAAGAGTAAGATCTCAAAGGTCCTGTCCGAGTATGAAAAGGACAAGATCACGATTGCCACGCTCTGTTCTCATTCCTCGCTTCAGATCTTTCACGGGGCCAAGCAGGAAGGTTTCAGGACGCTCGGTCTGGCGGTCAGGCCTAACAACAGGCATTATGACGCTTTCCCGCTCGCAAAGCCGGACGAGATAATAAAACTGGAATCCTACACGGACCTCATTGATAAGGCGGACGACTTCCTCGCCAGGAACATCATCATCGTGCCCCATGGTTCCTTCGTCGAGTATATGGGCACCAGCAAGTTCGAGGATATGCCTATCCCCACCTTTGGTAACAGGAGGGTCCTGGGTTGGGAGTCCGACCGTGGCAAGATGAGGGAATGGATAGAGTCGGCCGGCATCGACATGCCACGCGTCATCGAGGACCCCAAGTCCATCGACCGCCCTGTCCTTGTCAAGTACTGGGGGGCCAAGGGGGGGAGGGGGTTCTTTATAGCCAAGGACTATATGGACTTCAAGATGGGGATCGACATGGAGCAGCCTTTCACCATCCAGGAATACATCCTCGGGACCAGATATTATCTGCATTACTTCTATTCGCCAATAAAAAAGGATGGTTACCGCGTCAGCGATGGTTGCATCGAGCTCATGTCCATGGACCGCAGGGACGAGAGCAACATAGACGAGATGTACAAGCTCGGGGCGGCGGAGGAACTTAAGAAGCTCGGCTACTTCCCCACCTTCGTAGTGACAGGCAACGTCCCGGTCGTGATAAGGGAGAGCCTTCTGCCCAAGGTCTTTGAGATGGGCGAGAAGGTCGTCGAGAGGTCCGAACAGCTCTTTGGCGGCATGATAGGGCCGTTCTGTCTTGAGACGATAGTCACCGACAAGCTCGAGTTCAAGGTCTTTGAGATATCCTCCAGGATAGTTGCCGGCTCCAACCCGTTCGTTTCTGGCTCTCCCTATGCGGACCTGGTCGAACCCGGCATGAGCACTGGCCGCAGGATCTCGAGGGAGATCAAGGTTGCATTACAGAAGGACCTGATAGACCTGGTGGTCTCATGAGGGCGACAATACTTATCATCGATTCAGAAATAGAGACATTGCCCAGGGAGAAGGCCAAGGGCGCAAGGTTCAGGGCGACCTCCGACACGATCTTCGGCCAAGGGGAGGTCATACTCGACTCTTGGCTGCATGCGGACGTCCTCAGATACATGTCGGGAGGGACCCGGAGGGGAAGGCCGGACATAGTGCACCATGCCCTTTCACTGTGCATAAGCTCTCTCGCATACAGAAGAGGCTATATCGACGTCATCGTGCACACTAGGAACGACGAGGTCATAAGGTTCGGAAGGAGAGCTTATGTCCCGCAGAACTATTTCGAGTTCCTGCACATGCTGGGGCAGCTCTATTCAAATGGGCACGTAGGGTCTGGCGACGAGACGATAACGATAGAGAGCGTATCAGGTCTCGAGGACCTTCTCACAAGCATCGGGGCAGACCTGAACGTTGTGATGTCGCCCCACGGCGAGATAAAGGGACTTGAGAGCCTCCTCAAGGGCTATGAATCGAAGACAGCGGCGATAATGTTCGGTGGGTTCCCCGAGGGGGAGTATAAGAGCCCTGCCTACGACCTTGCCGACATTGCGGTCACCCTGGGGTCAGAATGGCTCAACATCAACGCGGTGACGGCCGAGATACTCCGGTGCCTTCCTAAATGAAAAAGGGGAAGTAGGTCCTGTCATCTGAAAGGAACAGGACATATGTTGATTACCAACCGCGCTCCTGCATCCTCTGTTGTTCAGGGATCGTAGCGATCTCGATGCCATGCATGGCCTCGCCGAGCCCCTTGGATATCTCCGCGATGACATGAGGGTCATCAAAGTTGGTGACAGCGTCGACAATGGCCTTTGCCCTAGCCTTTGGATTGTCGGACTTGAATATCCCGGACCCTACGAAGACGCCGTCGCTCCCCAGCTGCATCATCAGGGCCGCATCCGCAGGCGTCGCCACACCACCTGCCGCGAAGTTGATCACTGGCAGCCTTTGCAGCTTTGCCACCTCCTCGACGAGATAGATGGGCGCCTCGATCTTACGTGCTACCGCGACGAGCTCCTCACGATCCTTTCCCTTCAGCTCGCGTATCGCTCCCATCACCATCCTCTGATGCCTCACGGCCTCGATGATGTTACCGGTGCCAGGCTCTCCCTTCGTCCTTATCATCGCGGCTCCTTCATCGATACGCCTCAGCGCCTCCCCAAGGTCCCTGGCCCCGCAGACGAACGGGACCGTGAACTTGCTCTTGTTGACATGGAAGAACGGATCTGCCGGAGTGAGCACCTCCGACTCATCTATCATGTCGACGCCCAGCGCCTCCAGCACCTGGGCCTCCACAAAATGACCTATCCTGCACTTTGCCATGACCGGTATCGTGACTGCATCCATTATCTCCTTGATCTTCTTAGGGTCAGCCATCCGGGCGACGCCCCCCTGTGCGCGTATGTCCGCCGGAACGCGCTCCAGCGCCATGACCGCCACAGCTCCGGCATCCTCAGCGATGCCCGCCTGCTCCGCATTGGTTACGTCCATTACGACGCCCCCCTGCTGCATCTTGGCAAATCCTCTTTTCACAAGTTCTGTTCCGTACCGGAGCTTGGTAAGGTCCAATTCGAAAACCATTGCCTCTCACCGGTCGCGTTTAGCGGAAGTTTGTTATAAAAGTATTTCTAACCAAATGAACAAAATAGTAGATAATTAAACAATAATGTACATGGAAAAACCCCGGCCGTGCCCTGTTGGCACATGAAAAGGAATAAAGATACCATACACGTTAGCACGCATCGATGGTAGCTCGAAGGATGGGGAATGTGCCCGAGTCAGGGACCGTGAAGATCGCCAACGTCGTCAGCAAGCTCAGACAGGAGGGGGTCAAGGACATGATCTCGTTCTCGATGGGAGAGCCTGACTTCACGACACCTGACAACATAACCGAGGCCTGCATAGTCTCTCTGAGGGACCACTTCACATATTATACCCCTTCAGCGGGCATACCCGAGCTCAGGGTGGCCATAGCAAGCATGCTAAGGGCAAACAACGGCATCCCGTGCGAGGACGCGAACGTTCTTGTGACGCCAACGAAGCAGGCGATATTCATGACGATGCTGGCCCTCGTTGATGAAGGGGACGAGGTCGCCATACCCGACCCTGAATGGGGGACCTTCGATGCCTGTGCCAGATTGGCAGGCGGAAAGGTCAATTACGTCAGGCTGGGCCAGGATGAGGGGTTCACTCTCACGCCCGAGAGACTGATGGAATCGCTCACCAGAAAAACGAGGTTGGTTGTGATCAACACCCCATCGAACCCTTGCGGTGCGGTGATGTCCAAGGAGGACATCAAAGGTGTGGCGGACATAGCCAAGGACCATGACCTCTATGTGATATCCGATGAGATCTACGAGAAACTGGTCTTTGAGGGTGAGCACATCTCGATATCATCTTTGGAAGGGATGTTCGAGAGGACGGTGACTCTGGGTGGCTTTTCAAAGACCTATGCGATGACAGGTTGGAGGCTCGGTTGGGCCATAGCGCCACCCCCTATCTTCAAGGAGCTCAACAAACTTCAGACACAATCGATAACCTGCGCCACCTCCTTTGTTCAAAAGGCAGGCGTCGAGGCGTTGAAGGGCCCGCAGACCGCGGTGGAGGAGATGAAGAAGGAGTTCAAGGCGAGAAGGGACCTCATCTATGACCTGATGCAGGAGATACCGTCCTTGAGCTGCCCTAGACCTAAAGGGGCGTTCTATCTATTCCCGTCGTACGATAAGGGAATGCCATCTGAGGACCTCGCCGCATTGCTCCTCGAGAAGGCGCATGTCGCGGTCACGCCTGGAAGCGCGTTTGGGCCATCGGGCGAAGGCCATATAAGGGTCTCGTATGCGGCTAGCAGGAAGGACATCATCGAGGGAATGGAGAGGATAAAGAGGGCGATGGCCTCCCTATGATCCTCATTTCTTCGGGATCATGTTGGGTATAGACCCCTCGATCGGATAGATGGCCTTGCAGCCAGGGCAGATAAGAGAACCCCTGACGACCTCATCACCGTCCGCCTCTTCAACCTCTAGCCCCAACGGATATGATCTGCAGACCGGGCAGGCCAAGATATCGAGGAGGTCGCGCTTCATCATATCCGGCAACAGCGTCGGACCGATTTATTCCTTCCTTAGAAAAACTCCGAACGATTAATATCCCTCCAAGGAATGACCAGGACATGTTGCGTGTCGGGGTCATCGGCGTCGGTTCGATGGGCCAGAACCACGTACGGGTATATTCCGAGATAGCGGACCTCATAGGGGTCCATGACGCGGTCAAGGACCAGTCTGTCAAGGTCGCCCAGAGGTTCAACATCGGGTCCTTCGACAGCTTGGACGACCTGTTGGACAGGGTCGACGCCGTCAGCATATGCACCCCCACCTCATTCCACTACGAGATGGCGATGAAGGTCATCAGGAGAGGCAGGTCACTCCTCGTCGAGAAACCGTTCACCGGTGACAGTAAAAAGGCCGAGGAGCTCACCAAGGCGGCCGAGAAGGAGGGGGTGACCCTCTACTCAGGTTTCATAGAACGGTTCAACCCGGTGGTCTCTGTCGCCAAAGAGGCCATCGACAAAGGTCGGTTCGGGAGGGTGATATCCCTTGCCTCCCGGAGGGTCTCTTCATTCCCTTCGAGGATAAGGGACGTGGGCGTCATCATGGACCTGGGGATACACGACATCGATGTCATCAGGTACGTCACGGCCTCGGAGTTCCGTTCGGTGTATGCCCTTGGGGGCAGGTATCAAGGGACCGGCTTCGAGGACTATGCGAACCTTCTTCTTGAGATGGAAGATGGCGCGGTGGCCTTCGTCGAAGTGAACTGGCTCACACCGATGAAGGTCAGGAAGATGTCCTTCACCTGCAGCACAGGGTTCGTCCAGCTCGACTACACCGACCAGAGCCTTGAGATCTCGACCACGAGGATACCCGAGCTCGACCCCGGGGATATGTTCAGGATACTCATCGAACATGACGTGAGAAGGATCTCTGTTAGGAAGGAGGAACCGTTGAAGAAGGAGCTTGAGAATTTCCTTGCAGCTTCCGAAGGTCATTCCAGGCCGTTCGTCGGTGGAGAGGACGCGGTCGCGAACCTCAAGGTCTGCGAGGCGGCACAGGAATCGCTGAGGTCGGGGACAAAGGTCCCATTGTAAATCTATTTATCTTGATCGGCATACCCACGAGGGATCATTCCATGCGGACCATCGACCTTAGAAGTGACACCGTGACCAAACCCACCAGGGAGATGCTCGAGAGCATCATGGCAGCCCCGTTGGGCGATGATGTTGAAAAAGAGGACGAGACGGTGAACCGCCTTCAAGAAAAGGCGGCACGTATGTTCGGTGCTGGGTCAGCGCTTCTCATGCCGAGCGGGACGCAGGGTAACCTCGTCGCGATGCTGACCCATTGCAGGCGCGGTGACGAGATAATCCTGGAATCTGAGGCCCATATGTACTACTACGAGGTGGGAGGGATGTCCGCCCTGGTGGGCGCCATCCCAAGGCTCATCAAGGGTGAAAGAGGGGTCTTCACCGCCGAGGAGGTCGAGGCGGCCATCAGGCCCTATGACCCATTGCACTACCCCCCTTCGACCTTGTTGGAGATAGAGAACACGCACAACCGCGCCGGAGGCTGTTGCTGGACCCCCGACCAGGTGGCGTCAGTGAGCAAGGTGGCCACGGACCACGGCCTCAAGGTCCACATCGACGGAGCAAGGATATTCAACGCAGCCATCGCGCTGGACGTCAGCGTGAGGGAGTTCATGAGACATGTGGACAGCATGAGCTTCTGTCTGTCGAAAGGGCTGTGCTGCCCTGTCGGCTCGGTCCTGTTGGGGAGCGATGATTTCATCGAAAGGGCGAGGGCGAACAGAAAGATGGTAGGGGGAGGCATGCGCCAGGCAGGCATCATCGCTGCCCCAGGCATTGTCGCTTTGGACAAGATGGTCCATCGATTGAAGGAGGACCATGATAACGCGGCCATGCTGGCGAGAGGACTTCAGGACATCGACGGCATCGAGATAGACATGAGGACGGTCCAGACCAACATAGTCATCGCCAACGTCAAGGGCACGGGGATGAGCTCTGACGGGTTCGTGGAGATGTGCGCCAGGAACGGGATCAGGATATTTTCCTTCGGGCCAGAGACAGTGAGGTTCGTCACCCACCATGGCATCGAAAAAGAGGATATCGAGGAGACCGTGGCGAGGATAGAAAGGGCGCTCTCCTGATCAGCCCTTGCCAATGGCGGAATAATAAAATCCTTTCTTCCTCACATCGCTGGCGTTGAAGATGTTTCTTCCATCGATCAGTATGGGGGTCCTCATTTCATGTCTCAACCTGTCAAGGTCGAGGGACTGATATTCTGAATGGTCTGTGACGAATATCGCGCAATCCGCTCCTTTGATCGCCTCATAGGGGTCGCGGACCAGCGGGGCAACATATCTTTCCTTGACGAACCTGTCATGGACGACCACATCGGCCAGAGACATCATCCTGTCGATCACCGGGACGGCCGGTGAGTTCCTGGTGTCATCGGAGTTCCTCAGAAATGCCAGGCCCATGACCGCCACCTTAGGTCTATTCCCATTTCCAAAACGTTCTTTCAATGCCCTGACGGCAAGGTCGGCAAGGTGCTCAGGCATCCCCTCGTTGACCGCCCTTGCAGAAGGGATGACCTTGGCATTTACGTCCGGTGCGGAGCTGAGAAGAAGCCATGGGTCCTTGGGGAGACAATGCCCCCCCACTCCGGACCCTGGGACGTGCATGTCCCTGAACGGACATGTGTTGACGAGCCGTCTCACCTCATAGGCATCCCCGCCAAGCGCCTCGCATAAAAGAGCGACCTCATTGGCGAAGGCGATCTGGACATCCCTATAGGCGTTCTCCACCGTTTTTGAGATCTCCGCTGAGAGAAGGTCGGTGGGGTGGAGCTCGGCCTTGACGAACTTCGAATAGAAGTAAGCGCCCGCTCTGATGGACGTAGAATCCAGGCCTCCGATCACCCTTTCGACCGAACGCATATTGGTCAACAACTTACCAGGCATCACCCTCTCCGGGCAATGGACCAGCGAGAAGTCCTTGCCTGCCTTGAGACCGCTCCCCTTCTCGAGGACCGGTATGACCAAAGACGAACATGTGCCTGGTGGCAAGGTAGATTCGACCGATACCAACTGCCCCGTCTTCAAGTTCCTTGCGATATCTCCCAGTACGTTCCTTAGGATGGTGAGATCGGGCCTCCTTTCGACGACCGGAGTATCAACGCATATGAACACAGCGTCGGCCTTTGCGATCACGCTGATGTCCGAGGTCGCCCTCAGGTCCCCGTTCTTGACAACCTCTTCAATAAGATCCACAAGGCCTGGCTCCTCTCCTTTGATAGGGCTCAACCCTTGCATAATGGTGGAGATCTTCCTTTGATCGATATCCACTCCATATGTCTGACATCCGCTCTCAGCAAGAAGGCAGGCGAGCGGAAGCCCGACATAACCAAGCCCTACGACGACTGCGGTCTCCCTTGGCATCGGGCATCTTATGCCTCGCGTATATTTTAAGAATGTTCTAAGGAGGGATCAAAATAAAATATCAAGCCATGGCATCAGTTGCATGAGCGTGTGGGCATTGAGGGTCTTACACATCGAGAATCCTGCCGGAGTGGCATCTGAGCTTAGAGATGCTCAAAGGAGATCAGGCGTTGATTCGGATGTATTGGTGACATGGCCCAACCCCATGAAATTCCCGGTCGACCACGAGGTCCCCCTCAAAGGGATGACGCTCACAAGTTTAAAGGGGATGAAGGAGGTCATCAGGATATCCTCTGGATATGACGTCCTTCATGTCCACACAGGAATTAATTGGAAAAGGGCCGACCTCGTATGGTTGGGAGCGATAAGAAAAAGGCCCATTCTCCTTCATTATCATGGGTCAGAAACAAGATTGGGTTACGGGGCCTACTATAGCTCTCTTGGCGACGCCAAGGTGGTCGCCACGCCCGACCTTCTTGACTGGTGGGAGGACGCTGAATATGTACCGAACCCGGTCAAGGATGAGCTTTTTAACGTGCCATTTTCCCCTCCATCAGGTACGATAAAGATCCTTCATATGCCGACCGACAGGACGATCAAAGGTACTGATAAGGTGCTCGAAGCGATCTCCCTTTTGAAAAAAGATGGCCTGGCAATCGAGTTCACGGTCCTCGAGCACGTCCCTCATGATGAGGCTATATCAGCTATTAGAAGGTCGGATATCGTTATCGATTGGATATCAGATAGAAGCGTCACAGGTATAGCTGGCATCTACGGTAAGACCTCGATCGAGGCGATGGCACTTGGAAAGGTGGCCGTGGCCTTCATCGATGATGAAATGAGGCAAAGATATCCGAAGGACATCGGGGTCGTATCTCCGGCCGAGCCAACAGCATTATCGTTGGCAGAATGTCTTAAGGGTCTTATCACCGACGCTGACCGTCTTACTACTGTCATGAGAAAGGGCAGAGAATATGCGCTCAGGGAACACAATCAAAACAAGATAGTCCAAACATTTGAAAGGATCTATTCGGCGATAGCGTGAGCGATACTATTCCTATAAGAATCATCGGTGCTTGACGGCCTGGTAAAGTTTATTTAAATTGTCCATGTTATGGCTTTCTTGTCAATCCTTGTCATGCGTCTGACAAGGATGTGCGTTCTCCAGACCTGGGACAGAGTCTCGGTCTGTGATGCGCACGGACCACAGAAAGAGGCGATGATTTGAGCAACAGGCTTTTCACAGTTGGCCCGGTGGAAGTGTTCTCGGACACGCTCGAGGCGATGAGCAGACCGATGATCATCCACAGAGGTAAGGAATATCAGAAGCTCCAGAAGGGCATCGTCGAGAAGTTGCACAAGGCATTGGACACCGACCTCGAGATCTACCTTTCACCATGCTCCGCGACAGGATTCCTCGAGTCTTGCGTCCGTTGTGGCGTGAAAAGGAAGATGGTCGGCATTTCGAACGGATCATTCGGTGACAGGTGGCAACAGATCGGGACGGCCAACGGAAAGCTCGTGGACAAGATCGACTGTGAATGGGGGAAGGCGATCAGGAAGGAGCACATCGATGGAAGGATCAGCAAGGATGCGGAGGCCGTCACCATCGTTTCCAATGAATCGTCGACGGGCGTGCTGAATCCGATGGTCGAGCTTGCTGAGGCGGTCAGGGATAATGGGGACCCACTGCTGTTCGTTGACGGTGTAACTGCGGTGGGCGCGGTCGACATGAGGTTGAGGGAGATGCGGCCTGATGCTTTGGTCTTCGGAAGCCAGAAAGCATTGGCCCTCCCGCCAGGCCTGGCGATAATCTGCGTCTCCGATAGGCTTCTTAAGAAGGCTGAACAGGTCGAGAACCGAGGTTACTACTTCGACCTGCTCGAGATAAAGAAGTTCGCGGACAAGGACCTGCCGCTCACAACGCCGGCGGTATCCTTACTTTATGGGCTGGATTATCAGCTCGACAAGTGGCTCAAAGAAGGGTCCGCAGCGAGGTTCGAGAGGCACGAGGCGATGACCAAGATGGTGCATGATTGGGCAAAGAAGAGGTTCGGGCTCTTCGCTGAGCACGGCTTCCGTTCAAGGTCCATCAGTGTCATCGAGACCGGAAAGTTCGACTTCTCAGAATTCGATAAGAAATTGAAAGAGAAAGGTTTCGAGGTCTCCCCAGGTTACGGAAGGGTGAAGGACATGACCTTCCGTATCGGACATATGGGCGACCTGACGACCAAGGACATACAGGAACTGCTCAGTGCAATGGACTCAGTGCTGGAGGGGATGTAATGAAGATACTGATCACGGACGAGCTCTCCAAGGAGGGCATCGAGATGCTCACGAAGGACGGGGCGATCCAGGTGGACGTCAGGCCGAAGATTTCTCAGGAGGAGCTCATCAAAATCATAGGTGACTATGAGGCGTTGATCGTCAGGAGTGGAACCAAGGTCACCGCCCAGGTGATCGAGGCCGGTAAGAAGTTACGCGTGGTCGGACGCGCCGGTGTCGGTGTGGACAACGTGGACGTTGAGGCTGCGACCAGGCGCGGGGTGCTGGTCATGAACACGCCGGCCGCGAACATAATCTCGGCGTCCGAGCATACGATGGCGATGATGCTAGCCTGGGCCAGGAACATCCCTTCGGCTGACGTCTCAATGAAAGAGGGCAAGTGGGAAAGGAGCAAGTTCATGGGCATAGAGCTCAGCGGGAAGACCCTGGGCATCGTGGGCATTGGAAGGATCGGCGGGGAGGTGGCCAAGAAGGCAAAGGCCTTCGGGATGAAGCTTGTCGGATATGACCCGTTCATCTCACAGGAGCTAGCGGTAAAGCTAGGCGTCAGGCTCCTGCCTTTGGACAAGGTCCTTCAGGAATCTGACATAATAACCATACACGCACCTCTCACACCAACGACGCATCATCTGATCGGTAAGGCCCAGTTCGATATGATGAAGCCCCATGCGGTCCTCATCAACTGTGCTAGAGGGGAGATCGTTGACGAGAACGCTTTGGTAGAGGCGTTGGAGACAAAGAGGATAGCTGGGGCCGCATTGGACGTCTTTGAGAAGGAGCCCCCGAAGGGATCCAAGCTCCTGACGCTCCCCAACGTTGTTCTGACACCGCACCTGGGCGCAAGCACAAAGGAGGCGCAGGAGAAGGTCTCTGTGGAGATGGCCGAGCATGTGAAGCTGTTCCTTCTGGAGAACAAGATTACGAACGCCGTGAACGCCCCCATCAGCAAGGTGGACCCGAAGGTGGCACCGTTCATCCCTATCGCCGAGAGGCTCGGTTCGTTCTGCATGCAGATAGTTGACGGTCCAGTGAAGAAGGTGGAGGTCGAGATGCACGGTGAGATCGCCAACCTGGACACGAAGATGGTCACCGTGTCCGCCCTCATAGGCGTGCTCCAGAATGTAACTGGAGAGACCACGAACGTGATCAATGCCATATCGATAGCTAGAGAGAAGGGGATACAGGTCGTCGAGTCGAAGGTCGATGAGGCCGGGCTCTTCACGAACATGCTCGTCGTCCGGATATCGAGCGACGGGACGAAGCATGAGGTCCGTGGCACGGCCTTCCCGTCGGACCAACCGAGGATCCTAGGTGTGGACGAGTTCGATCTGGACATGCCCCTGGAGGGCGACTTCATATTGACCAAGCATGATGATATGCCTGGTATGATAGGTAAGATAGGCAACGCGCTCGGGTCCAGAAAGGTGAACATCGCGAGGATGGGCGTCGGGCGTGTCGGGAAGTTGGGAAGGGCGCTCATGCTCATATCGGTGGACGACCCTGTGGACAAGACGGTCCTTGAGGAGCTCAGGGCGCTTCAGAACTTCAACGAGGTCCGATATATCACGCTCAGCCACATGCGGACCAAGGAGTACATGAACATCTGAGAACAGAAACCCTTTCATCCTCCTATTTTCCTGTGGCCCTAGCCTATCATCACTATCGGCAAGTGTTATTACTGCCAGCGCTCATGACGTCGTGTGAAGTTCCTATCAGTGGTGGGGGCAAGGCCTCAGTTCGTCAAGTTGGCGCCGATCCACAGGGCCATGAAAAGGCACGAGCATGTGATCGTGCACACAGGACAGCATTATGATTATAAGATGAGCCAGGTCTTCTTCGAGGTATTGAACATCCCTGAGCCAAAGCACAACCTAGGGATAGGTTCGGGAGCCCACGGAGAGCAGACGGCCAGGATGCTCTCGGCGGTGGAGGACGTACTGATGAAGGAAAGACCGGACGTCGTCATCGTATATGGCGATACGAACTCGACCCTCGCAGGTGCATTGGCGGCGGTGAAGATGCTGATGCCCGTGGCCCATGTAGAGGCAGGACTCAGGTCATACCGAAGGTCGATGCCCGAGGAGATAAACAGGGTCCTCACCGACCACATATCCAGCATATTGTTCTGCCCGACCGATGTCGCCTCTGACAATCTAAGGAAGGAGGGCATTACGAAGAACGTTCATGTGGTGGGCGACACGATGGCACAGACGCTGTTGGAGATGTGTCCTAGATTGGACAGGTCCATGGTGGAGAGGTATGGGGTAAGGGTCGGGGGATATGTCCTGGCCACGGTGCACAGACAGGAGAACGCCGATTCAAGGAAGAACATGTCAGAGATACTATCGGCAATGGCGGACCTTGGGATGGATGTCGTGCTGCCCCTTCACCCGCGCACGGTCAAGAACTTGAATTCTTGGGGCATGATGGACAAAGCCCTATCATCCAAGAACATAAAGGTGGTGGAACCGATGGACTATGTGACCTTCACTGCGATGGAGAAACATGCGGCGCACATCCTGACAGATTCGGGCGGGGTACAGAAGGAGGCGTACATCCTCAAGGTACCATGCACCACAATGAGGGACGAGACCGAGTGGGTCGAGACGCTTGATGGAGGATGGAACGTCCTCGCAGGCGCCTCGAAGGAAAAGATCGTGCAGGCGGTCCTCAGGCCACGACCTGATGCACCTCAGATCTCGTACGGGGATGAGAGGGTGAGCGAGAGGATCGTCCACATCCTCGAGGAGGCATTTCTGAGCTGAGCTTCAGATCTTATCGAGAACGCTCTCCACCTTTCTGCGCATGGGCCTCTCATCTCTCCTATCATCGATGGTTATATGGGTGATGACCCTGTCGGACATCTCCGCCACCCTCTTGTGGCACAATGATATCGTCAACATGACTGTCTCATGGTCTCCTTGGATTATGGTCCCCATCGGCGTCAGCTCAAAGTCCAATCCCGACCGCTTCACGATCTTGATGCACTCAGCGACATACTCGCTTATTCCGACCCCGTTGCCTAAGGGAACGATGCTGAATTCCGCTATCATATGAGGTCACCTCAGGTCCTCGTGCCTTATCCCATATCCACCTCAGATAGGTTCTTTATAAATCTTATTAGAGGTCGATCGATGATGGCAGGTGACGATCTTTCATATCTTATGATATTCTTTTCACATATCGCCCGGCGCATCTTTTCGGACCAAATATTATATATACAGAATCTCAAATGATTTCCTTTTATAATATTCATAAAAACCGTTTATCCCGTAAATCACCTCTAAAGGGGCCTATAACAATGAAGAGCAACACTAACAAGTCCCGCAATTTTTCCAGCGGAAAGAGTGGAAGTGGAAAGACCGCCTCATTGAGCATGGTCGGTGCACAGACGATCAAGAACGACTACCCGATCGCAGGCGGGGCCGATAAACAACCTACTTTTGAGATCTGTTTTGATGATAAATGCACAACGTTGACGGTCGACCACCTTACCCAGGCGATACGCAACGGCATCGATAAGGATGGAATGCCAGAGGAGCAGGCCCGTGGGATGGCGCAGCATGTCCTGAACTTCTTTGGATATAGCGAGAGGATAATCGACAACGTGCTGGAACCGGAGGACCGCGATGCGTTCTATCAGTTGGAGGACACCGGCATCCTGACGACCGAAAGGGAGGAGACGACCTTGTATGATGGCCGAGAGTGGAGGATACATTATTGGCTCTTCAGGAAGGAACGCATCTTCGAGCTGATCAACCTTGATGGGGGGCAAGGGGGCAGGTCGGACGATTCTTCATTCAACTATGGCGATGTTCCAGACGAGATCTGGCAACGTTCAAAATAAACGATAAACGGGCGGTCCCTAGTTTCGGGGACCTCGACGAAACCATATTCTAAAGTACACCAATTAATCAGATGGATGAAGCTTTTCCCTTACGAGCCGAGACCTTATCAGAAGGAGTTCGTCACGCTCGTCGAGAAGGTGGCCGAGGAAGGCCGACATCTCATTCTTGAATCAGGTACTGGTACGGGCAAGACCATATGCGCCCTTTCCGGCAGCCTTCAGGCGGCCCTGCGGACCGGCAAGAAGGTATTATACCTCACCAGGACGAACTCCCAGGAAAGGCAGGTGATGTTGGAGCTGAGAAGGATCTCGGCGAAACATCAGGTCTTCGGGATCGCGATACAGGGAAGGCAGGTGACCTGCCCCCTCTTCAGAAGGGACCCGGACCTTAGGGCAGGCTCCCCTGAGGAACTGTCAAGATTGTGCAGGGAGAAGAAAAGGAAGGTATTGCAGGGCAAGGAGGGCGGCTGCAGGTTCTTCCAAGAGACCAGGCTATCCGACATGGACGGGGTCTTCAACTACTGTCGCATCAACTTACCGACGGCCGAGGAGTTCGTCGATCATTGCGACTCCAAAGGTCTCTGCCCACACGAGCTCATGAAGGAGCTGGCAAGGGAAGCAAGGGTCGTGGCGGCCCCGTACGCATATTTCTTCATCCCTTTCATAAGGAACTCTTTGTTGGACTGGATGGACGTTGCGATGGAGGACCTTGTGGTCATAGTGGACGAGGCCCATAACCTTCCGGAATATACCAGGGAGGTAGAGAGCTTCCAGATGAGCAGATGGTCGATCGACTCCGTCGAGAAGGAGATAGACGAGTATGGAGACCCCGAGGTGTTGGACGGGGTGAGCATAAGGGATGTGGCACAGGAGATCAAGAAGCTCCTCGACATCGCAGTCGGTGAGTATCTCATAGATGAGGATGGGCTGATACCCCCCTCCTTCCTTGAGGAGGGTCTCATGGAGGCGTTCACGACGTCCTCCCGTGGGATCCTCACCATCTCGAAGGCGTTGATGGAGCAAGGGGAGGTCATAAGGGAGAGAAAGCTCCAGGAATCAAGGTTGCCCAGGTCGTATATATTTGCCATGGGGGCCTTCATCAACAACTGGGCATCCCTTGAGGAAGGTGAGTATGTCAAGCTGGTGATAGGAGGTGAGAACCCCAGCTTCAAGGCCTTCTGCCTTGACCCTGTTGTGACGACCTCGGTCCTGTTGAGCTGTGGTGCCTCCATTCACATGTCCGGAACACTCGTGCCCCTCGTGGAGTACAGGGACTCGATCGGGCTCCCCACCGACACATCCATGGCCACCTTCCCTTCTCCTTTCGCAAAAGAGAACAGGGATGTCATGTACGTCGAGGATGTGACCACGAAATATGAGGAGATGGCCCAGGACGATGGGATGATCACAAGGATGGAGGACCATGTCGTGGCCATATGCAATGTGATGAGCAGGAACACCGTCGTGTTCTTCCCTTCATACTCTATGATGGACCGTTTCATCGCCGACAGGACGCTCGCAAGGATCAAAAGGAAGGTCCACGTCGAGGAGAAAGGCATGGCCCAGACGGACCTGATGGAGGTCGTCTCCAGGTTCAAGGGACAGAGGGACGAGGGTGCGGTCCTGTTCGCTGTGATGGGAGGAAGGATCAGCGAGGGGATCGATTTCCCAGACAAGGACCTCCAGGTCGCGGTGCTGGTCGGCGTCCCCTATCCGAAGCCGACCGCAAAGCAGAGGGCGCTGATGCACTTCTATGAGACGAAGTTCAGGAAGGGGTGGGAATATACCGTCAAGGCACCCACCTATAGAAAAATGGCACAGGCGATAGGACGCCTTATAAGGACGGAGACGGACATCGGCGCCGCGGTGATACTTGACCGGAGGGCAAAGCAGTTCGCCGATAGGATGGATATGAGGGCCGTGGAGGCCCCGGTAAACGAGCTGGTACGGTTCTTCAGGTCTAGAGGTCAGGCTGAGAAAGATTAATGGGGCCGCAGGTAATGGGCCGGTCGATGGACCTACTGAGCCTCTTGATATATGTGGCGGCCGGTCTTTGGCTCATGCTGCCTGCCTATCTGCCCAATTCCGCGGCGGTCATATTCGGCGGCGGCAGGCCGATCGACCTTGGGCGGTCCTGGAGGGGGAGGAGGCTTTTAGGGGAAGGAAAAACCTGGAGAGGTTTTATAGGAGGGGTCTCGGCGGGGACGGCCTTGGGGCTGTTGCAACTATATGTAGCATACCCATTCGACGATTCTGCCTATTGGGGGTTCGGGGATCTCCCTGACTCCATGGGATTGGTGTTCGTCCTTGCGCTTGGCTCGTTGCTTGGTGACCTATGCGGGGCGTTCATCAAACGGAGGCTTGGTTTGGAACGGGGAGCAAAAGCCCCTGTCCTGGACCAGTACAACTTCATCGCTGGTGCAATGCTGCTGTCCTTGGCCATATACCCATCCTGGTTCATCGGGGCGTTCGTCGAGGGGGAGCATATAATAAGCCTCCTCTCGGTGCTCATCATCACCCCCTTGTTGCACCGGGGGGTCAATATCATAGGCTATAAGAAGGGTCTGAAGAAGGTACCATGGTGATCGGATGAGCGAAAGGACAAGAAAGGCTCTGGTCGAGTGCGGTGCCCTGCTCTATGGGGACTTCACTTTGGCATCAGGGAAGAAGAGCGGCTATTATATCGACATAAAAAAGGCCAGCACAGACCCCCAGGTATTATCTTTGATCGCCGAGGAGATGTCATCGCTGTTGGCGATGAAGGGAATGAAGGTCGACAGGATCGCAGGAGTGGTCCTTGGCTCGATACCTCTTGCCGTTGCGCTGTCGCTGAAGACAGGCATACCGTTCATCATGGTCAGGAAGGAGAAGAAGGACCATGGCACAACGAAGCTCATCGAAGGAGCTTATTCGAGAGGTGAGAAGGTCCTCGTCGTCGAGGATGTTGTTACGTCGGCCGGGTCGGCGCTATACGCCATCGAGGTTTTGAGAGGGGAGGGCCTGACCGTCGAGAACGTCTTCTCCGTCGTCGACCGGGAGGAAGGCGGGAGGAAGAAGCTCGAGGAGGTAGGAGTGGAGCTTTCCTCGCTGGTCACTGCGACGGACGTGCTGAGGAAGTAGATGTCCTTGGACCTTGAATGTGCATTATGCCCGCTGAGCGCATGGAGGACGCGGGTAGTACCACCTTCCGGTGACCTCTCCTCGCCTGTCGTTCTGGTCGGGGAGGCACCGGGCGAGAGCGAGGACAGGCTCGGTGCGCCTTTCGTCGGAAGGGCAGGGAAATGGTTGGACAAATGCATGCAGGAGGCAGGCCTCGACCGAAGGTCCGTGATGATCACCAACACGGTCAAATGTAGGCCCCCTGGCAACAGGAGGCCTGATGCTCAGGAGCTTGCCGCCTGTCGGCGATACCTGATGGACGAGCTGAGGGGAAGGGAGCTCATCGTCGCCTTGGGCAGCACAGCTATAGAGGCGCTGCTCGGCTCAGAGGTCAAGGTCTCAGAGGTAGCGAACAGGACCGTCAAGGTGGACATCGAAGGGATCGGGACAATGGACGTCCTCCTTACGTTCCATCCGAGCGCCTGCATCTACAACAAGGAGGCAAGGTCAAGGCTCATCGATGCGATGAGGATGGTGAGGGACCATCTCAATGTTCGAACGTCAGCCTCTTCCGGAAAAGAAACCTGATGTTCCCTATTCCATCCTTCCACGAGGAGAGCTTGACCTCTCCGACCCTTTTCCTGTAGGCTATCGGGACCTCCTTGGACCGCACCTTCTTGAAGGCCTCCAGCTTGATCTCCTCGGACATGGCCATCCCATCGCTGGTTATGTCGAGCTTAGGCACAATGGACCTCCTGAAGACCCACATGCCGCTCTGCGAGTCCCTTATCATGACCCCGAAGAGCACGTTCATGGTCAGGGTCAGCAGTTTGTTGCCTAGCCGATGCTTTGCGCTCATGGCCCCCTTTTCCAGATCAGCGAACCTGTTGGTGGTTATGAAGTCCAGGCCCTCTGCATCCAACATCCTTGCAAGACGGGGGATCTCCTCAGCAGGATATGTGCAGTCAGCGTCCAAAGTGGCTATGACGTCCCCCGATGCCCTCTCGAAACCGGTCTTGTAGGCACGGCCGTACCCCCTCCTCGGCTCATCGATGACTATCGCCCCTTTCTCCCTCGCGATCTCGACCGTCCGGTCCTTGGACCTAGTATCGACTATCATCACCTCAAGCTCAAGGTCTGTTCCGGAGAATGCGCGGACGACAGAGTCAATGACGGCCCCAATGCCCTGCTCCTCGTTCATCGTTGGGATAATGACGCTGACCCTCAGTGGACCACCTGACGCTAAGCGAACGGACTTCTTTCATAAAATGGTTGTCAGAAAGACATGAGCCTCGGAGCGGTAGCCCTAGGCACGTCCTTCTCCCGGACGGTCCCCGAACAACTTGAAGGCAACATACCCCATCATCGCCACCGTAAGCCTGCTCAAGGACCAGAAGGTCGTCTTCTGGCGGAACATCTTCAGGGGGTCATAGGACGACCAGAGCCTACCATGTTTCATTGTCAGCTGCTTCCTTCCAGCCCCGTTCCAGAAGGCCTGCTTGAAGAACCTGTACAAGGTCGATTTGTGCCTGTGATAGACAATGGCGTTCTCATTGTAGACGATCTTGTATCCCTTGTCCACCACCCTCAGGTTGAGGTCGATGTCCTCGGCCGTTATGAACCAAGGGTCGAACTTGCCCGCCTCGATCACCGCCTCCCGGACGAAGGCCTCGTTGCAGCTTGGCCAGGAGATGTCGACACCTTTGAAATAGAGCTCCACCCTGTCCAAGGCCACCCAGGCATCCAATCCCAGGGTGATGGTCTTGCCGACGACGACCTTGTTGCCCTCCATTATGCTCCTTCTCAGCTCCTTTATCCAGAAGGGGTTTGCGATGCAATCCCCTCCGATGAAAGCAAGGATATCACCCTTGGACATGTCTATGCCATAGTTGGTGCTCTCTCCTCTCCTGCCAGGTTTTACATATAGGCTTATGAAGGGGTACCGTTCCATATAGGACCTCACTATCTCCCTGGTCCGGTCCTTGCTGGCAGCATCCACAACAACTATCTCCATCGGCTGCTCCTGTATGACAAGACTGTCGAGAAGGTCCCCGATGTTCTTCTCTTCGTTCATCACGTTAAGGACGACGCTGACCAACATGGCAACATATCGAGATGTTGGCCTGGGATATATTAATTGTCAGAGGAATATCATCAGTTGCAATACCGATACTCAGGGCCATCATACTTTTATGGCCTAAACAATACACCTATGGACATGAGACTGTTGGCGGACTTTTATTCCATCAAGGACTGCGAGATCGGGGAGGGCACGATAGTCAGGGATTTCGTGAACCTCTACGGGTGCAAGATCGGGAAGGACTGCAAGATAGCGGCCTTCGTAGAGATACAGCGCGGGGTCGAGATAGGGGACCGATGCAAGGTCGAGGCCTTCGCTTTCATACCTACTGGCGTCAAGATAGAGGAAGAGGTGTTCGTGGGACCGCACGTTGTATTCACGAACGACATTTATCCAAGGGCGGTGGGCGATTGGAAGGTCATCCCCACCTTTGTCAGGAAGGGGGCCTCCATAGGGGCCAATGCCACAATAGTGTGCGGCGTCGTGATAGGGGAAGGGGCCATGGTGGGGGCCGGCGCGGTAGTCACCAAAGATGTCCCGCCTGACACATTAGTGGTCGGCAATCCTGCCAGACCGGTCAAGAGATTGAGGTGATAACAACGATGGAAAGAATACCTTTGGGGAGACCTGAGGTCACCAAGGAGATGATAGATGCGATGACCTGCGCCCTTCAGAATGAAAGGCTCGTGCTCGGCGAGAGCGTACATAGGTTTGAGGAGGCGTTCGCCAGGTATACAGGTACGAAGCACGCCGTATCCGTATCCTCCGGGACGGACGCTCTGAGATTGGCAATGATCGCATCGAGGTTGGAATCAAAGGACGTTGTAACAACCCCTCTCTCCTTCATCGCCACGGCAAATGCGGCGGTCCAGGCAGGTGCTGTGCCGAGGTTCTCGGATGTATGCTATGAGGACAACAACATTGACGTGCAAAAGTTAAGGGCGAACCTCACTTCGAGGGCTGGGGCGTTGCTGCCCGTGCATCTTTTCGGCCACCCATGCAAAATGGACGAGATCAACGACCTGGCAAGAGAAAAGGGGATCAAGGTCATTGAAGATGCATGCCAGGCGCACGGAGCACTATACCGTGGGAAGAAGGCAGGTGCCATCGGCGACATCGGATGCTTCTCGTTCTATCCCACCAAGAACATGACCGTTGGAGGGGATGGCGGCATGATAACAACCGATGACGCGGACCTGGCGAAGGAGATAGCAAAGCTGAGGGACTGCGGCAGGGTGTCCAGGTATGTGCATGACGTCATAGGTTTCACTTCAAGGCTCAACACAGGCAACGCCGCCTTCGGTCTGGTGCAGTTGAAGTATCTGGATTCCTGGAACGAGAGAAGGAGGGCGATAGCAGGGCGGTACGATTCTCTTCTAAAGGACGTGGAGGAGGTCGTCCGCCCACCTAGGCCCGACAAGGACGTCAGCCCGGTATATCATCTTTATGCGATCAAGTGCAAGGACCGGGACGGCCTGGCTAAGCACCTGAACGACAACGGCATCGAATGCGGGGTCCATTACCCCGTCCCGATCCACCTACAGCCAGTATATGTTCAGAGATATGGATATAAGCCAGGGGATCACCCAGTCAGCGAAGCATTGTCAGAAAGCTTATTGTCATTACCTATCTTCCCATCCTTAAAGGATGAACAGGTGAGAAAGGTGGCAGAGACGGTGGCGTCTTTCTATGGAAGGTGAAAAGATGAGAAGGTTCGAGGTCGGGGTTTTAGGGGTCGGATATTGGGGCAGGAAGATAGTCGAGGAATACAGCGCGCTCCAGAATGTGAAGGTCAGTGCGGTCTCGGACCTGATGGACAAGAACCTGAAGTATGCCAAGGAGCGCTATGGTGTCCAGAACCTTATGCACGACTATCGGGACGTGCTCGCCATGGATTCCATCACGGCGGTGCATATCTGCCTGCCGAACTCACTTCATTATATCGCATGCAAGGAAGCATTGGAGAAGGGAAAGCATGTGCTCGTCGAGAAGCCGATCACCCTGACATCTAAGGAAGGAGAGGAGCTCGTCCAGCTGGCAGAGAGCAGGAATTTGACATTGAGCGTCGGTCATATCTACAGGTTCAATAACGCCTTGGCCGAGGTGAGACGGCTGTGGTCCGAGAATTTTTTCGGAAGGGTCTTTTTACTGAACCTCACATGGACGAACCAGGAACCGGTGTTCACAGATAGAGATGTCATAGTCGATCTCGCGCCACATTATTTCGACATCGTGAACTATCTTTTCGGGGAATGGCCCCAGAGGATATCATGCGTGGCCAGACCATATCGGCAGACGGACAAGGAGGAGGCGGCATACATCACCTGCGAGATGCCGAGCGGCGCGGTGGCGTTCGCGCATCTCAATTGGCTCGGCCCCAAGAAGGTGAGGCAGATCGAGATCGTTGGGGAGAGCAGGTCCTGCATCATCGATGCCGTGGGCCAGGTGGTCACGGTGCATGAGAGCGGATACACCTATCAGCTTGGCGTCACAAGGAACAACACGATAAGGGATGAGCTGATACATTTCATAAGGTCGATAGGAGACCCCTCTACAGAGACAAGGAACTCTGGGTCGATTGGAGTAAAGACGGTCGAGATGATTGAACTTACGAAGAAATCATTGGCCCAAGGAAGGACAGTTCAAAATGGTTAGAGTGTGCAGATGAAAAAAAAAGTTTTGATGCTGTTATCCAATGAATATCGGCCCGATCCACGCGTATATAAGGAAGCGGCTAAACTTCAGGCAATAGGAAAAAATGTAACAATATTATGTTGGAATAGACGATTGGAAAAAGAACCTATCACAATCGACGATAGTGGGGCGAAAATAAAGAGGCTTAATACTATTAAGACAACACATAAAATTATTTTGCCTATTGGATTATTTTGTTTCTATCTGAAGGCAATCCTCCATGGGTTAAGAGAAAGACCAGATGTAGTTCACGCTCACGATTTAGATACCCTTTTCCCTGGGCTGATGATCTCAAAAATAGGTCGAGCTCATCTTGTCTATGATGCCCATGAACATTATTCTCATATGGTTTCTGTCGATATTGGAGAAAAATTGTCATTTTTCTTTGATTTTATTGAATCGCTCATGGTCAAAAGAGCAGGAACAGTGATTGCAGCCAATGATGCCATTGCAAGTTATTTAAAATCACATACTGAAGAAGAGATAACAGTGATTATGAATTGCATCGAGAACCCTGGCATCCATCGTTTTGAAGTCATCAATGGGCCTACGATATTCTATGGTGGCAGTTTGGAACCAGGGAGGTACATTGAAGAAACTATCGACGTTGTACAGCAGACACCCTGGCTTAAAATGAAGATTGCCGGTGACGGACGATTAAAGGAATACGTGATAAATTCTGCAAAGAAATGTGATAGAATAACCTTTCAAGGATATGTAAGTCATAACGACCTCTTAAGAGAGATGGCGTCATCAACTGGCATTTTAGCATTGCTGGACCCCAAAATTCCCAACAATATAATCGGGACCCCCAATAGGATTTTTGAGGCAATGGCAATTGGAGTACCGATACTCGCATCAAAAGGCACCCTGGCAGGAGAGATTGTAAAAAGTGCAGAGGCGGGCTTGGTAATTGATATGGATAAAGAAAATTTAATTGGAGCAATTACAGTATTATCGCAAGAAAGCGAACGCAATCGTTTAGGCGATAATGGCATCAAAGCATATGTAACAAAATACAATTGGCAAATCATGGGAGACCGGCTTGCATATTTATATGATAAAATTAAGTGATTTGGTCATTTCTTAAACTCATCAACAATATATTTCTTCAATTCCTTGATGTTAATTATTTGGGAAACAAAATTAATATCTTCATCCTTAATTTCTTTCATGATGATTGTGACAAGAGAATAGACACCATACGCAATCAATGTGTAATAAGCTAAATCATACCAACGGCCCACTGTCCAAAAATGGGACAATACCACCAGGGTCAACAACGATAAACCAAATGCAATACCATGCTTAACGAATCCTATATAGAACGGAACTTTTACAAATCGATAGGCAACAATCCTCGTTGTGAAATACACCAGCCCCATTGTTATCAACATTGCGATGGCAGCACCTGTATAAGACATGCCAATCATACTGATACCAAACACCTTTTCAGGGACCAGGGCGGTTAACAATAGTACATTCACAACCGTCCCAATAATATAAATTTTTAAAATAATAGAAGGACGATCCGCCGCATAAAGTTGGTAGATATATGCTACATTCAGCATATTCAAAAGGCTGACTATAATCTGAAATTGTAATGCAGAACCAGCATCTCTAAAAGTCCCACCAAAGACAATTCTAGCTACATCATATGGCATTAGAATTATGACAGCAGATATTGGAAGCGCAATAAACATCGAATATCTTTCCATCATGATAGTCTTGTTTATAATGTCTGTCTTCTTCCCTTCATTCCATAACTGGGAGAATAGCGGGAGTATCAGTGTGGCAACTACAGCTCCTACCATTCCCAATATGTTTAAAAACGTTTGGCCAGCGTTGTATAAGGCAACTTCCGAATTCCCCCAAAACGTTCCTAAAAATATTTTGTCAGCATTGGTCATCAAATTTGATACAACCAAAATTAATGCAACAGGTAAAGCATAGGAAAAATAAGACCTGAAAAGCACAGGCCTACCTATGTTGATGCCCTCCCGTGCAAGCAAAGAAATGGCAACTAACATCGTAAGAGCACCTCCCGCGACATAGGCGAGGGACGCTTCAAACGGTCCCATACGGTTTATTGAAACAAATATGATAATTGGAATTCTAATTATCGGATCAACGATGAATGCCAATTGGCTTTTAGCAGTCTGAAGCTTTGCATCGAAGGTATATGTCGCAATCCCAGCAATGTCGTATAAAACAAAATAGATAAGAAGAGCCAAGAGCACATTCAAGTCTCCAGCCAAAATTTCTTTATCGAAGATTACTGGCCAAAGCAGTACTAATCCTAATGTCGTTCCCACCATGGCAAAGATGAGCACAATTCGAACAGCTATGAATGTACTGAGACATTGATTGACATCCTTACCTTCAGAAATTCTTTTAATATGCGCAGTTGAAAAACCAAGATCCGCTATTGTATTGATAGTGGCTAGAAATGCTAAAGAGAACGCTATCGATCCATAACTGTCCTTCCCCAGGTATCTCCACATATAATAATATCCAATAAAGGACAATAAGGCGCTGAACAAACGCGCCAAGAGCATTAACAACGATTTTCGACCAACCAATTGGATCATTTAGGCTAGCAAATTATTCATAATTATAGTTTCTTCAACATTCCAGTCTTTTGATAAATACTAACGTTGGGTGATACAAATATCGTTTTCCACCCATCAATCTCCTTCTCTTTTGGAGAATTGAATAAAAGTATTAGATCGATATCAATTCCAAATTTCAATTTTAATAAATAATTTTCTCTGGGGACTGTTTTTCTAAAAAAGCTAATTCTCTATTGAAATCCATTCCCAACGAACTTGGATTCCCTAGCACAATACTTCCTCCCAGCTTCCAAGGAATGAAATAATGCTTAAGGTTAGAATAGTACGTTGATTTTCTGATTTTCTCTTTAATATGGGCTGGAATTTCATCAATTATAGAATCTAGATCTTTGGCTTTATCACCTTGAAGTGATTTTTTTAATTGGATTGATGCCAAAAACCCAAGAGAAATTAAAAATACGGTAAGAAACCACAAAGTTAGCTCAGGAGAAAAAACAGATTCGATTGTAATTTCCATGACAATTGCCGATGCGATAGTTCCAAACTGAAGATACCTCCATCCATCTCCCCAGACCCAAAATTGTGAAAGAATCCATATGGTCAAACAGAAAATCAATATCAATATGAATCCCACTTCTACTTCTTCATTCAATAGGAACAGAGAAAAAGGTAAACTAAGATATGTAACTGGGTTGGATTTTATTAACCAGAGGGGAGATTCAAATCCTTTCTTTCCTGTTAGATAATGTCCTTTTTTAAGATGATGTCTAAGATATTTTATGTGATCGGGCAGACCAACCTTAAGATACCACCCCCTTGTTATTAAGTTTGCCAACAGGGGCCCAATTATCATAGATGAGAGAATCGCAAGACCAATGCCGGGGGTTTTTATTGTCATGAAAATTCCAACCAACATGACAAAAGGGACAGATGTTTGTAATGCCAATTTGTTGGTTAGGCAAATAAGAGCAATTATTATAGGCATCATTATAAAAATAAATAAAATATTCAAATGATATTGAATAACAACCAGCAAAATGAGAAGCATAAAATTTAGTAGCAAGTTCGATATTGGCCTCGGATTGATGCTGGAACCATCAATTAAATTCCAAGATGAAATGACAAAAACTGCAGGAACGAACAACGGTACCTTTACCCTTGCTGAAACAGCAATCAAATAAGCCAATATAACCAAAAGAGAATCTATAGATGGAGAAATCCATCGTTTTGATCTTTCCACACCTAATAATCTTATTAATTCATGAATCATTGGAGGATATGTCCTCCGAAATAATGGCACCATCCCTGGGTCGTTGAGAGGTAATGCAGACTCCTTGATCGCCAACTTCCCAACCATTAAATGATAATATGCATCATTTCCAAATTCGCCCCTAGTCTTCAAAGCATAGGACCTAGAAAAAAAAGTAACTAGCACAAGCACAAACAAAAAAATAAGTTCTAATTGCGAAACCATTTAATTACACACCTTTTCATACTCAATAATGAATTTCCTGGCATGATCAAAGTGTGAATGATTTTTTATAACGTAGTCTCTAGCTCTTGTTCCTATGAAAATTCTCCGACTCTCATCCATCAATAAATCAACACACGAATCTGCCAATTGGTGACAATCGCCTTCTTTCGTCAACAGGCCGTTTTCTCCATGTTTAATGACCTCCTTGATTCCGCCAATCGAACTTGCGATTAATGGCTTTCCCGCAGACATCCCTTCGAGCATTGTGATCGATGTTGCCTCTTCAACATTAACTGAATGAATTGATGGGACAAGAACCAAATCCGTCGCTGCATATAATGTTGGCATTAATTTATGAGGCACGGATCCCAAGAAGAGTACATTTCTCGCTATTCCAAGAGATGAAGTTAACCTTCTAAGCTCATTATTTAATGGGCCATCACCCGCTATCACTAGAAGCGCTTCAGGAAAATGCTTTAATATTTCTGGCATGGCTTGAACAGCCACACTAACACCATTTTTTGGGACTAGCCTTCTTGCACATAAAAGTACCTTTGATTTTCTGGGAATATTGAATTTATTTCTCGATTTAAGATATGAGACCTCATCAGATGGCTTAAACAAATCAACATCGACCGCATTCTGGATGACGGAGATGGATTCAGCCTTGTCAGGAACTTTTTTGATAACGTACTCTTTTATCCTTTTATCCACTGCCACTATTCGGTCCGCCTCACTGTATGCAGATATCTCCATATTCAACAATCTGTTCGTCGTTGGAGAATTCGGCATCAACGACCCCACACTTATCATTTCATCCACATAATACCCATGAAGCGTCAGAACACAGGGTATGTCTTTGTTCTTGCCTTTTCTGCTCAAGATATTGAAGGCAACGACATCCTGAGCATTGATCACATTAAAACTGTCATCAATATTATCGGCTCGTTTGTCCAAATTCCTGACGAAATCGTTTAACCATTCGTTATATCTTAGATTGCCATCAGATATTAGCTTCCGCTTTGCCCCTCTCAACGCTCGCCAAGTTTTAAACCGATAGGTCTCTTCCGGACTGAAAATGTTACATTTTAATCCCATTTGATCCAATGCCTGAAAAAGTAAACGGATGTGTGTATGTTTTCCACCCACCCCGCCATTTTTAAAGGGGTCATCTATCGTGGCAATAGCAACTTTGTTCAACATCTTGGGCTTTTATGGGGTTTTCTGTTTTAAAGGTTTGGAGGTGTTTTAGATTGCCAGACTCGGGACTCAATGATGTATTCGTAATAAAAATATCATGTCATTGAATAAATATATATAATAATCAATTCCTTCAGTTATTTCGTCTGACAGCCGTCGGACTCTAGGGATGGGGATGCGGTCGATATACGATAGGTCAGGCCCTGTGCTCTCAACCGGGGGGGTCTGCTAGTGTACCTTAAGCAGATCGAGGTAGAAAACTTCAAATCATTCGGTAAGAAGATGACCATCCCGATGCTGGACGGTTTCACCGCCGTCACAGGCCCGAACGGTTCAGGAAAATCGAACATATCCGATGCCATACTTTTCGTCCTCGGACCTAAGAGCTCGAAGGCCCTCAGGGCCGGTAAGCTCACCGATCTCATATTCAACGGTGGCAATTCGAAGCAGCCAGCGAATTATTGCAAGGTCTCCCTGGTCTTCGATAACGCCGATAGGACAATACCTGTGGATTCCGACATTGTAAGGCTGACCAGGCATGTCAAGCTCTCAGAGAGCGAGCTTGGGTACAACTCATATTTCTATGTGAACGACAGGAAGTCATCCCTGTCCGAGTTCGACTACCTGCTCGCATCCGCACGCATAAGCGCCGATGGCTACAACCTCGTCCAGCAGGGCGATGTGACCAGGATCGTGGAGATGTCCCCTCTGGAAAGGAGAAGGCTCCTGGACGACATCTCGGGGATATCTAAGTTCGATGAAGAGATCCTCAAGGCCGAAGGGGAACGTAGGTCGGCCGAGGAGAACATGGAGCGCCTTGGGATCATCATGAGCGAGCTGGAGAGGCAGATGAAACAGCTCGAGTCCGAGAAGACGGCCGCACTGAAATATATGGAGACCAGGGACCGCTTGGCCCTTTCAAAGTCCCGGATGGCCCATAAGAAAAAGGAGATGGCCGAGTCCGAGGTGAGCTCGACCAGGTCACAGATCGAGTCATATAACAAGGAGATCGAAGATCTCAAGCTGAAGAAACAGGAGATCGCCAGGAAGGTCATCGAGACCGACCAGAGGATCGAGCAGCTCGAAAAAGAGATAATCGACAAAGGGGGCGAGGAGTTCCGTGGCATTAAAGAGCGCATGGACTCGGTGAAGATCGAGATCGCCCGCGCCGTGGACACGGTGCAGAGGTCTGAGGAAGAGATCAAGGACCTCCATGAATCCCTGAGGGCAAGAAAAGAGGAGAGGGCCAAGCTTCTTCAGGAGGTCGAACGTCTAGAGGACGGGATCAAGAAGGCAGAGGCATCCCGCATGGAAAAGCAACGCCTCCTTGACGAGAAGAAGGCGGCCATGGCCGACATCCAAATGAAGATATCTGAATCTGATGGGGAGATATCGGCATTGGAGAAAAAGGTGGCCGAGCTCGATGCCCAGATAAAGGAGATGGAGGAGAAGGTCCATTCGATCCTGCTCGAGAAGAACCGCCAAGAGGACCGCCAGACAAGGCTGCGCTCCGACATAGCCTCTCTGGAGGAAAGCCGGAACAACCTGGAGTTCCAGATAAAGGACTCGGAATGGAGGCTCAAGGATCTCCAGAGGACAGAGAGATCCTCATCAGGAGAGGTCAGCACGCTCCAGGCCCAGTTCTTCGCCAAAAGGTCCCAGGAATCAAAGCTTGCTGCGCAGCTGGTGGAGCTCGAGAACGCGATACGCTCGCTCACCAGGGAATACAATCTTCTCTCCGCAGAGAAAGAGGCGGCGGAGAGCGTGGCAAAAGGTTACAACCGCGCCGTCCGCTCCCTGCTCGAGGCAAGGGACAGGAACGAGATCAAAGGGATCCACGGAACCGTGGCCGAACTGGCAAAGGTAGATCCGAAGTATGAGACGGCGTTGAACGTGGCCGCGGGAGCAAGGATGCAATCGATCATCGTCGATGACGACGAGGTCGCCTCGACCGCCATCCACTACCTGAAGAGGAACAATCTGGGAAGGGCGACGTTCCTGCCATTGAACAAGATGCTCGATGGGAAGCCGAGGGGCAAGGCCCAGATAGTCGTGAAGGAAGCGGTAGGATATGCGATAGACCTCATCGATTTCGATGAGAGGTACAGGCCCGCCTTCTGGTACGTGTTCGGGGACACGGTCGTCGTCGAAACCTTGGACCAGGCAAGGAGGCTGATGGGCGGCGTCCGCCTCGTCACATCGGGCGGCGAGCTTATCGAGGCCTCCGGGGCGATGGTAGGCGGGACGGTGGACACCAACGTCCCGAAGTTCGGGGCCAGTAAGAAGGGCCGGATCGACGAGGTCGCCGAGGAGCTGAGAAGGACGACAGAACATTCCGAGAAGGTCGCCGCCCAGCTAAAGGCCCTGCGCCTGGAGCTCCAACAGATAGAATCCCGGCTCCGCGAGCTAAACGGCGCCGGTGGGAGCAATGAGATAAAGATCAACGGTCTGGAAGCCTCTTTAAAGGACCAGAGGTTGAAGCTCGCGAAGGTGAAGGAAGATATTGTCGCGAGGACCAAGGAACTGGAGGAGGTCACAGGGGCCATCGAGCGCCTGGACAGGGAGGCCGCGTCCCTGGGGTCGAAGACGACCATCATCCGTGAGCAGAGGGAGGCGGGCAACAGGAAGATGGTCGAGCTCGCCCCGAAGGACCTCTCCGCCAAGCTGCGCTCCCTCCAGGCCGAGGTCATCGAGCTCACGGCCTCGGTGGCCAAGCTCGAGTCCGAGAAGGCCACGATGCAGACGCAGGCGGACCTGATAAGGAAGCACCTCCAGGAGTTCGACGCATTCGTGCTCGAGGTCAAACAGAGGTCGATAAGGCTCAAGGCCGAATCTGATGAGGCGAAGGCCAAGGAGTCGAAGCTGCGCGTCGAGCTGGGCGGCCTCAAGAAGATCGAAGAGGCGATGGGGCGGGAGATGGAGGACCTCCGACAAAAGAAGGAAGGCCTGATCAAGGAGCGCTCTCAGCTTGAATCGGAGAAGGACAAGGTGCAGACCCGCATTGACACATCTCAGGACCTCATCATCACCCTCAATACCAAGATGGCGGCGGCGTTGGAGCGTATCAAGGAGTGCGATCTCGAGATATCGGCGATAAAGGTCCCGGTGACATACCCGTTGCCATCGATGGAGGACATCAAGGCCGAGATCAACAGATGCGAGTCCATGCTCGCATCCATGGGGAACGTCAACCTTCGCTCCATAGAGGACTATGAGCAGAAGAGCGCCAGGCATATCGAGCTCAAGAACGAGGTCAAGAGGCTGGAGGACCAAAGGAAGGACCTCATCAAGCTCACGACCGAGCTTAACGAGAAGAAGAAGGTGGCCCTCCTGAAGGTCTTCGATGCCGTCAATGAGAACTTCAGCAAGGTCTATGCAGAGCTCTCAGGAGGGGGCGAGGCCTCCCTTATGTTGGAGGATCCAGAGAGGCCATTCGAGGGGGGTCTCGTGATGAAGTGCAGGCCCCGGAACGGCAAGGTCCTGAGGCTGGAGGCGCTGAGCGGAGGGGAGAAGTCGCTAGCGGCCCTTTCCTTCATTTTCGCCATGCAGGAGTGGCAGCCGTCCCCCTTCTATCTATTGGACGAGGTGGACATGTTCCTCGACGCGGTGAACGCGGACATGGTCGCCCAGCGCGTAAAGAAGAGCTCAAAAACCGCACAGTTCATCATGATCACCCTCAGAAAGGTCACGTTGAACAAGGCCGACCACATCATCGGCGTCACCAAGCCTGAGGGAGGTATCAGCAATGTCATCGTCAAGCCGGATGTCGGCGACATCAAGGACCTTCACGAGGATCTGAAGGTGCCGGTCGGGAAGGAGGAAAATCCATGAACGAGGTCAAAAGCTCGGAGGCGGTGCTCAGCCATCTGCTTTTCCACAGGGCGATAATCGACGAAGGGGACCGGAGCGAGAAGATAGAAAGGTACATGGAGCTGCTAAGACAGGCGGAGCAGGGGGACAGGGCCGTGCCAAAGGACCCTATCGACCGGGCCATACAGCTCGTGTTCGAGCTCGTGCTGTCAAATAACTTTGACCCATGGGACGTCAACCTGATGGAGTTCGCAAGGCTCTACGCCAAGAAGATGCAGGGGGACGATGACATAAACTTCATTGTCGCCGGAAAGCTCATGTTCATGGCCTGGAGCATCTTCCGAATGCAGTCACAGGAGGTCCTGACCCTGCATGACCGTCAGGAGGCCGAGGAGCTCATGGTCGAGGGGTGGGATATGGACATGCTCGACGCCTTCTATGATGACCCTGTTCTTGGACGCATCGATACAAGGTTACCGGCGGGCGTGGAGCTGACCGAGGCGGTCAGGCACCATACCTCGAGGCCCGTCTCATTGGTAGAGCTGCTCGATGCCTTCGAGGAGGCGAAGAAGGACGTCGAGGTCCAGATCCAGAGGCAGAAGGTCAAGGAGGCCCTTGAGAAGAAGGCAGGGGCTTTCGATGGGAAGGCGCACTCAGAGGACATCGAAAAGGACGTGGAGCTGACCTGGAGGCGGATAATGAGATGCGGGAACGGCCCGATCGTCTTCGAGGACCTCGTCGAGGGCGGAAAGGAGGATGCGGTCACGGTCTTCGTGTCGCTCCTCTTCCTTGCAAGGGCGGGAAAGATAGCCCTTTGGCAGGACGAACTTCCGAACGGGCAGATCTTCCTGGAGATCAAATTGCCCTGGGACATCGGGACCATGGAGGACAAGGTCGCATCGGACATTCAACCCACATTGAGCAGAGCGGTGGTGAGGAGTGGAGCCTGAGACAGTTGTTGAGGCGGTGCTGTTCTCCGCTGGCAGACCTTTGAGGGCGGCGGAGATCTCCGATGCGACAGGACTGTCGCAGACCGAGGTGAGGAAGGCGATAAAAAAGCTCATTTCCATCTATGATGGAAGGAGCTCCGCGATCGTGATAACCAGGACGGGGCTCAACTACTCCATGCAGCTCAGGGACGAGGTGGCACAGTATTCTATCCAGTTCGCTGACAAGGACCTTTCTGACAGCGAGCTCAGGACGGTGTCCATCATAGCATATAACCAGCCTATCCTACAGAGCGACCTCGCGAAGCTCATGGGGTCGGACGTATACGAGGACGTCAGGGCGCTCAGGCGGGCCGGCCTGGTCTCTGGGAAAAAGAAGGGCCAGACCTGGTTGCTGACAACGACGACGAAGTTCAGCGAGAAGTTCGGCATCGGGAGCACAAAGAAAGAGGACATCAAGAGGTGGTTCGAATCTCGTTCAAAGAGGCCATAAGGTCATATCAGGTCGAGGCTGACAGCATCACAAGGATCCCTGTCACGATGCCAGAGGGCACCAGGGTCCATGGTGCAAGCTTCTGTGTGAACATCACCGAGATATCTTACAACATCGAGGCGACCGAGCGGCCCGCTCCGACCTGGACAGGCTATCCTTTCGTGTCCCTCAAACATTAAGACGAGAACGACCTGAACGAAAAGGTTTAAATCGACCAGCCCTCATGGGTGACAACAGTGATCGTCCATGGTAATGCCGCTCGCCTTGCTGGAAAAGTCCATTAACAAGCGCATATCTTTGATGCTGAAGGACAACAGGGTCCTCGAGGGTAAGCTCACTGGTTATGATGAGTATATGAACATGGTGCTTGAGGAGACCGAGGAGAGGACGGCAGAGGCCTCCAGGCGCCTGGGCGTAGTCATCCTCCGTGGGAACAACGTCGTGAGCATCTCCCCCCTTTGATCAAGAACACATCCTGAGAGCGGCCGGTCCCCATGAAGGCGGTCATCCTGGCCGGGGGTATGGGAACGAGGCTCAGGCCTCTTACCTACCATATGCCCAAGCCCTTGGTGCCATTGGTCGACAGGCCGATGGTCATGCACATCATCGGATCCCTCCCTGAGGAGGTGGACACCGTCATATTGGCGGTGAGCTACATGAAGGACCGTCTCGAGGAGCATTTTTCCAAGAACGACTGCGGAAGGAAGATCATTCTGGTCAACGAGGACAGGCCGCTCGGGACGGGAGGGGCCCTGAAGAACGTAGCATCTTATCTGGACGAAACCTTCCTCGCCTTCAACGGGGATGTGGTCTGCTCCCTTGATATAAGGGAGATGTTGGCATGGCATAGGGCAAAGGCGGGCATTGGAACAATATCCCTATGGGAGGTCGAGGACCCTACCGCGTTCGGGGTTGTCGGCATCGGGTCCGGGGGAAGGATAACTGTATTTCAGGAAAAGCCAAGGAGGGAGGAGGCGGTCTCCAGGAATATCAATGCCGGGGCCTATGTGTTCGAGCCGGAGGTCCTGGACCACATCGGAGAAGGGGTCGTCTCTCTGGAGAGGGATGTGTTCCCAGGATTATTGCAGAAAGGTCTCTATGGTTATAGGTTCTCAGGTCATTGGGTGGACTGTGGGACAAGGGAGAACCTTCTTTTGGCGCAGAGAGAGCTGCTCTCGAAAGGACTTGCGGCCGTTCACGATTGCACGTTCAAGGGCAGCGTCAGGATGGAAGGGCACAATCACTTACAGGGGGCGGCCTTCGAGGCCTGCACGGTCGGACCTGATGCCGTTGTACGCCCTGGTGCTTTGGTCATGAAGGGGGCGTTCGTCGCAGGCTCGATGGTGATGGAAGGTGCCGTGATAGGCGAAGGGGCCAAGGTCATCGGCTCCATCATAGGGCCGGATGTCAAGGTGCCTAGATGCGGCGAAGTGATATCCACGATACTAGCTTGAATGATGTTATGTAAATACAATATGTTCCGTCCTTCGTTATCTATATATTGACATAGCTAATCCGGATTGATAAGGTGGGTCGGCTGGCCGCTTCAAAAATGGACAGATTGATGGAGGTCATCAGTTCCAGGCTTTTCCGGAAGGTCTGGTGGCTCTTCATCATAATCTTCTTCATCACCATCGTCATAATACCCACCATCTGGATCCTAAGCTATGTTCTGACGGACTGGTCGTCGATCCAGAAGTTCGTCCTTGACGACCCGGAGGTGATGGGCACGATCACCGACGCGATAATCGCGTCCTTTGAGATCGCCGCCATAGTCACCGTCATAGACATCATCGTGGGGCTCCCTATGGCATGGGTCCTAGTACGGAAGGAGTTCCGGGGAAAGAGATACTTGGACACCCTAATAGACATGCCTTTGGCCGTCCCGACCGCCGCGCTGGGGTTCTCCTGCGCTATATTCTGGGCGGTGACCCCTTCAGACGTCCATGCCCCTGATTTCGCCCTGGGTCTGATCGACTCCGCATTCGTCCTGATAATCCTCCTCCACGTTGTCTTCTCGTATCCGTATATGGTCAGGAGCCTTGCCGCGATCCTTGAGCAGATCGACGTCACTTATGAGACCGCAGGTAGGGTCCTGGGGGCATCGAGGCTCACCGCCGCGAGGACCATCACCCTCCCCATGTTCAGGGCCGGTCTGGTGACAGGCATAATACTCTGTCTTGCCAGGAGCCTGAGCGAGACCGGCGGGACGATGATCGCCCTGGCGACCATGGCCAACGCAGGAGGATTCGAGACCGGCCCGACCATCATAGGGAAGTGGAAAAAACTGGTCCAGACGAATCCTGACATAGTACCTCAGCTGGCATTCGTGAGCATCCTGCTCATCGCTATATCGCTGGTGCTGCTGGTGGTGCTGAAGGTGATCGTAATGAAGGTCAGACTTCCGGCAGGAAAGGTCTGGCCCAAGTGGGAACGTACGCTCTCCCGGGGATGGGCTCCGTTTTTGAAGGATTCCTCCTCGACGGCCTTCCTTTTCATCTTCGTGCTCATCCCCTCCTTCTTTATCTTCTCATATGTCATCGTCCTTCCGTACCAGAGCGCGGAATGGGCAAGGTTCTGGGACAGCCTGATGTATTCCTTCGTGATCGCGGGCGTGGTGACCCTTATCGATATCGTGATGGGGGTGCCGATGGCCCTTTACTTGGCAAGAGGTCATGGTTCGAGACTGGCCCAAGGGCTCGATGTCCTTGTCAACGTCCCCCTGATCGTCCCCACCGCCGCGCTGGGGTACTCTCTGGGCGTATTCTGGAGCGATATATCAGGGGCAGGTTCGCTGGAATTCCTCTTGGTGGTGATGGCGCATGTCGCCTTCACCTATCCGTTGGTGGTGAGGAACGTTGCCGGGGCGGTGGAGGAGATCGACCCCTCCTTCGAGGAGACGGCAAGGACTCTCGGGGCAAAACCAACCCAGGCGTTCAAGCGGGTACTTTACCCGATGATAAAGACATCCATCCTTGCCGGTGCAATAATGGCGTTCACGAGGAGCCTGGGCGAGACGGGAGCGACCTTGGCAGTGGTCGCCGATGCGAACACGGCACCTGTGTACATAGTCAACCTGATCAATGCCGAACAGTTCTATCTGGCCGGGCTCGCATGCATCGTGCTGATCATTGTATCCTACATCTTCATGCTATTGCTCCGTTACGTGACCAAAAGGAGGGCGGGCTGATGCCGAGCATCAGGATCGAAGGGGTGAGGAAATGGTATGGGGACATCCATGCTGCTGATGGTATAGACCTTGAGATCAAGGACGGTGAGTATATGTGCGTCCTTGGCCCTACCGGAGCTGGCAAGACGACGCTTCTGAGGACATTATGCGGGCTCACCAGGCCGGACAGCGGGAAGGTCTACTTCGATGGAAAGGACGTCACGAGGGCCGAGCCGGAGGACCGGGGGGCCGTCATGTTGTCCCAGACATATTCATTGTTCCCGCAGCTTACCGTTAAGGAGAACATTCTTTTCGGTCCTGAGATACGCGGCATGAGCAAAGAGGATGAGGAAAGGACCCTCGCCTCGATGTTGGACCTCGTAAGACTGACATCGCGTTCGGACGCCTATCCGAGGGAACTCTCTGGGGGGATGCAGCAGAGGACCGCCCTTGCCAGAGCCCTCGCCTCAGGTTGTGATGTGCTGCTATTGGACGAGCCGTTGAGGGCGCTCGACGCAAGACTGCGGATAAGCCTGAGATATGAGCTCAAGGACCTCGCGAGGTCCCTTGGTCTGACCACCGTCCACGTGACGCATGACCAAGATGAGGCGATGGTCATGGCCGACCGCATCGCGGTCATAAGGAACGGGAAGATCTTACAGGTCGGTACGCCTGCCGAGGTCTTCGACTCGCCAGTATCTCCGTTCGTGGCCAACTTCGTCGGCCAATCGAACTTCTTTGTCGGTACGATAGAATCGGTCGGGGAGAGGACAGTGCTCAGGACCGATGATGGAAAACTGCTTGAGGCCAGGTCATGTGACATGAAGGTCGGGGAAAGGGCCGTCCTCGCCGTCAAGGTCGGGAACACGGAGACGTCGAGGGACGTCAAGGGATATCTGGAAGGGACGGTCGAGAGGATACTTTTCGAGGGCAGGCATCTCCATGTGGACCTTCAGGTCGATGGGAATGGAAGGATATCGGCGAAGACGCCATCTTGGCGTCTGGGGAAGTTCGCGGTCGGTGACAGGAAGCACATCAGGTGGAACCCTGAGAAAGCGATGGTCTTCCCGCTCCCCAAAGGGGGTCTGGAGAACGAACTGAAGGTGGAATGAATGCCAGAGGTGTCGGTGAGAGGGCTGACAAAGCGATATGGGAAGGTGGTCGCCGTTGACGATGCGACCCTCACCATCAAGGATGGGGAGTACGTCACGATCTTGGGCCCATCAGGATGCGGCAAGACAACGCTGATAAGGATGATCGCTGGCATCATTGAGCCGACCGAAGGGCAGGTGTTCATCGACGGTAAGGACATGAAAGGCGTCCCGATCGAGGAGAGGGACCTAGGATATGTGTTCCAGAACATCGCGCTCTTCCCAAACCTTAATGTCGGGGAGAACGTCTCGTACAGCCCAAGGGTGAAAGGCAAGAGCGTTAAGGAGCAGAGCTCCACCGCACATCGCTACCTGGAGCTGGTCAAGCTGCTCGACAAGATGGGCATGTTCCCCTCGGAGCTATGCGGCGGCGAGCAGCAGAAGGTATCGCTGGCACGGGCATTGGCAACCGGTTCGAAGCTGTTGCTGCTCGATGAACCGCTCTCTGCGCTGGACGCGAGGGTGAGGGTCGACCTGAGGTATGACCTCAGGAGGCTGGTCAAATCGCTGGGCATAACCACGATACACGTCACGCACGACCAGGAGGAGGCCATGTCGGTGTCGGACAGGATCGTGCTGATGCGGGCGGGCGCCATCGTAGAGATGGGTACGCCGGAGGAGCTTTACACCAGGCCTAAGAACATCTTCACCATGAACTTCATCGGGGAGACAAATCTGATCGAGGGATGGGTGAGGGAGAAGGACAGGGACCTTAGCAAGATAGAGCTGAGGGACGGCTCTGAGATCGAGGTCCTCAATTGTCCTTTCGATGTGGGGGAGGCGGTCGTGATATCGGTCCGTCCGGAGTTCGTCTACCCCTTTACGAGCGGTCTTTTATCGAAGATAACGTCGGTCACTTATATGGGCACTTATTGGCGGATGACCGCCGAGACGCTCAGCGAGGACGAGGTCGATTTCGATGTGCCCGTGTCCGACGGTCATCTATATAAAGTAGGGCAGGAGGTCTATCTTATGATGAACAGGAAGGCGGTGGTCTTGTTCCCGAGGCCACAGGAAGGCATTGTGGAGGCTGTTAAACTTGAGTGACAAGGGATCTTTGCTCGAATGGTTTGGCAAGCGCAGGGAATCGCTGGTGACGAAGGCCATCAGGGAGCATGCGGAGAAGGTCGGCGATACCGCCTCTGAGCTCAACCGTGCCATATCGGCCATGGTGAAGGGGGATGACGCGTCCGCCCTTGATGCGATCAAACGGTTGATCCTCTCCGAGAAGGAGGCGGACAGGATGGAGGAGATGATCAGCGAGGAGCTCTCCAAGGGCGACATGGAGTCAAAGGAGAGGGAGGACCTCATGCACCTCATCCGCCGTATGGACTACATAGCTGACTGGGCCAAGGAGGCGGGGCTGAACCTCCAGCTTATGATAGAGGTGAAGGCCAAGGTCCCTGGGCATCTTTGGAAGAGATATGCGGAGATGACGGCCGAGCTAGAGAAGGCCACGAAGGCGCTGCGCCAGAGCATAGATGCCCTGGGCGTGGACAATGACGGGGTCATCAAGTACGAGAGGAGCGTCGAGGTCTCGGAGCACATCCTTGATGACATGTACTTCAGCACAAAGAAGGAGATATTCCTCGCATCGGAGCTGGATGCCAGAGCGATCTTCCTCATGAGGGACATATTGCACGGTATCGAGAACTCCTCCGATAAGTGTAAGGACTCGGCCGATATTCTCCACATCCTGGTCATATCTCAGAGGCATAAGGCCCAGGTCCGGTAGATAAAGATGGAACAGAGGTTGTTCGGCACGAACGGGGTACGGGGAGTAGTGAACGAGGACATGGGGGCCCAGCTGGCCCTCGATGTCGGCAGGGCCATAGGCACCTTCATGGGCGGTAAGGTCGCCTTGGCCACGGATTCGCGCACTTCCGCTGACATGCTCCGGTGCTCCGTGGCCGCTGGGATGATGTCGGTAGGTGTGGAGGTATTGGACCTCGGGATGCTCCCGACCCCGGCCCTCCAGTATTACGTCAAGAACTCGGGTGTCAAAGGGGGGGTGATGATCACGGCCTCCCACAATCCACCAGAGTTCAACGGTATCAAGTGCATAGATTATGATGGGACCGAGATGCCGAGGGCGAAGGAGGAGGTCATAGAGGGGATATACTTCTCCAAGGGCTTTGTCCAAAGGTCTTGGAGGTCGATAGGCTCGATGAGGCAGGTGACCGGTGTCGACCGCTCCTACATCAACGCCGTCAAGAGGCTCGTAGATGCCCCTGCGATATCAGATGCGAAAATATCAGTGGTGCTGGACTGCGCAAACGGGGCAGGGTCGGTCACCTCTCCTGCGCTGCTCGAAATGCTGGGCGTCCGGGCCGTGACGCTCAATGCGAACCCTCAAGGAACGTTCCCTGGGCACGAGAGCGAGCCCACGCCCGACCATCTCAAGGACCTGATGGCGGTGGTGAAGGCCACCGGTGCGGACCTGGGCATCGCGCATGATGGCGACGCCGATAGGACGATATTCGTGGACGATAAGGGCGAATACCTATATGGCGACAGGTCTTTGGCTCTGGTGGCCAGCTACATCATCAGAGAGAAGGGAGGGGGAACGGTGGTCACCCCCGTCAGCACCTCATCCTGCGTCGAGGACGTCGTCAAAGCGGCGGGCGGCAAAGTGGTGTACACGAAGGTAGGGTCGCCCATCGTGGCCAGACAGATGATCGAACTTAACGCCGCCTTTGGCGGGGAGGAGAACGGCGGCCTGATATTCCCCGAGCATCAGTATTGCAGGGACGGGGCCATGACCATGGCCAAGGTGCTCGAGATCATCGCAAAGGAAGGTAAGCTGTCAAAGCTCATGCGGTCGGTCCCCAACTACGCCCTTGACAAGAGGCGGGTCGAAGTGGCCAACGACCTGAAGGAGGCCGTGCTCGAGGACCTGCTCATCCGGTTCCAGGGGGAGAAGCTAGATACCACCGATGGCCTGAAGGTCCATTTCTCTAACGGCTGGGCGCTCATAAGGCCATCTGGGACGGAACCGATATTCAGGATATACTCCGAGGCGAAGACGAAGGACGCGGCTAAAAAGATAGGCGACCGCTGCGAAAAGGAGCTCAGAGAGGCGCTCGAAGAGGCCAAGGCCTGAGCACATCATGGTCCGCGTCAGACAGCCACATCGACATCCTGGGATGGAGAGACGGTACCTCATGCCCTCGTTCAATTGTGAGCGATGCAAAACCCTTGTCGCACCTGGACAGCCAAAATGTCCCCGATGCGGTCTCAACATGACGTGGCAGTTGGCAAATCCTCGTATCCGGGCTGAAAGGGGTCCGAAGGGCAGAGGTGCCACGCATGGTCATGGCCTTTTCCCATACGAACCCCGTCCATATCAAACGACATTCGTGTCAGAGGCGAAGGAGGCCCTAGCCTCAAAGAAGCACTTTGTGGTCGAGTCGGGGACCGGGACGGGAAAGACGATATGTGCCCTGGTCGCAGCGTTAGAACTTGCCAAGGGGTCCGGGAGGAAGGTCATCTACCTGACCAGGACCGTCTCTCAGAGCGACCAGGTCATGGTGGAGCTGCAGGCCATCTCCGAGATCAAGAGGGTGGTGGGGATCCCAATGTCCGGCCGGGCGAAATCATGCCTTTTCATGAAAGGGGCGGGGCGTGATGACGCTCTGCCGCCCCATGCGCTGAGCAGGTTCTGCGAGGAGAAGAAAAAAAGGACCAGGAGCGGGCAGGTCGGTGGGTGCGGTCACTATGCGAACCTGTCCGCCATTAAGGACGGCTCTCTCCTGACCTATGTGGCCAGAGAGCTGCCCCTTGTGCAGGAGTTCGATGACCACTGCGCTGACATGGGCATATGTCCTTACGAGGCAAGAAAGCTGTTGGCAAAGGATGCGGATGTTGTGGTCGCCCCGTACATCCATGTGCTCTCGGATGAGCTGAGGGAACATTTCATGGAGACCATAGGGAGCAACCTGGGCGAGGTCATCATGATCATAGATGAAGCACATAACCTCGTCGATTCCGCGAGGGATGCTGAGAGCTTCAGGCTGACCCTGACCGAACTTCATGCGGGGATGCCTGAGTTTAAAATGAGATCGGGGATGGAGGTCGGCAAGGGGACCACTTTGAAGGACCTCGTCGATACGGTGAAAGAGATCATAACCGACAAGATCAAGGAGATCCCTGAAGACCAGGATGAGGTGGAGCTCGGAAGGATGTTCCTAGAAGGGGAGCTGGCGACGAGGTTGGGGCTGGACATAGGCTCAGTAAAGGCCATCGCGACGAACACCTTTGAACTGGGGCAGGCCATCGCAGAAGAGAAGATCGCGGCAGGATCAGACCCTCGTTCGATGACGCTCCATCTTGGGGAGTTCCTAAGGAGGTGGTCCTCTGTCGATGGAACGTCGTTCGTGAAGACCGCGAGCAGGGAGGAGGGCGGCTCGCTGAGGGCCGTCAATGTTGTGCCGGAGCAGCTTGAGGGTCTTCTGAGCTCATGCCCCTCCGTGCTTCACATGTCGGGGACGTTGAGACCATTGGAACAGTATGTGGACGTAGCTGGGGTACCGTCAGGGTACGTAACACGATGCTATCCATCCCCTTACCCTCCTGAGAACAAGATGGTGCTCTACACACCCGACCTCAACCCAGGGTTCGATGCCATGGCCAGGGACCCATCGATGAAATGCAAGGTCGAGGAGGCGGTGACCGCGCTATGCAATGCGGTGGATGTCAGCACGATCGTGTTCTTCAGGTCCTATGACCTGATGAGGAGGATGAGGCCCCAGATAGAGCCCTCAGTGCACAAAGGGATGTTCTGGGACACCGGTCTATCCGCAGACCATTTCAACAGGGCCATCTATAAGTTCAAGCAGAAGAGGGGCGGCATCTTCTTCACAGCGATGGGCGGCCGCGTCTCGGAAGGTCTCGACTTCCCAGGACGACAGCTTGAGATGGTCGTCATCGTCGGTCTGCCCTACTCCCCGCCCTCCTTGGCGTTGAGAAAGTTAGAGATGCTATATGAGACAAGATACGGAAACGGGAAAGGTAAAAGGTACGCCCAGGAAGTACCGGCGATAAGAAAGGTGAACCAGGCGGTCGGTCGCCTGATACGTACAGAGAGCGACAGAGGGGCGGCCATCATCCTAGACTCCAGGACCTCAAAGTACGCCGCGGAGCTCGATGCCAGGCCATCGGCCGCACCTGCCGTGGAGGTCCAAAGGTTCTTCTCCAGAGGCGATCAACATAGCTGAGATGGACCTCCCTATATGTGGGTGAGAGCGACGGTTCTCAGGGACGATGGTCGGGAAGACCTTCGGGAAGGATCGATACTGATAATGTAAGGGGAATGGGGGCATCTTTCAGGGCGTCAGTATCGTGGAATGGAGCTTGGCCCTATGCCTGGCCCTTTTCTGTCCACGAGGGCGATATAGGCTCTAGGAGATAAAAAAGGGACCATCAAGAAAATGGTGCATATAAGGAAACAAGATAGGGCATGGCCCTCATCCGACCACGACCATCGTTTTTGAGAAGAATAGAGGCGGTCTTAGACCTTTGTGATCATGCGGCGGTCCATCGCGACAAGGTACATGACCTCCTCGCCGGCGTGGAGCTGACCTTCGAACTCCTCTTGGATCTCGAGGGAGAAGTTCTCAAAGGTCTCAAGGTCCATGAGCTCGACCTCCTTACCGTGTACCGCAAGGATCTGCGCCTTGCGCTTGTCGATCATCGGGACCTGCACCTTGTGCTTGACAGGAAAGACAACGCTCCTCTTCTTCTTATCAAAGATGCCCACCGCGTCGATGTTGGCCTTGGCCTCACCGTGCTTCCCGGGCTTGGATGTGGATATGGAGATGATCTTGCAGGGCTCATCATCTATCAACATGTAGCGCCCTTCCTTCAGCTCGCGTACCTCGGATTGTGTCCACGACATGAATATCATCCCGTCAATTATGCTTCGATTTATAAACCTTGCTCTTCTCTGGGCGCCTCTGTTGCCGCTGGAACTGGGGCTGTGCGCGCCTTGGGGGGTCAGGATATTTCTCCCTGATCTCCTTGGCCCTCTCCTCCATCTCGGCCAATAATCTGTCCCCGATGAACTCGCCCTTGAAATGGTCGACCTTCGCTGCAATGGATATCTTTCCCCCGAGGGTCCTCGCGACCTTGCCCCGCTGCCAATATGGTGCCTTGTTCACCAGAGGATGTTGGAAAATGATCCCATGCTTAGGAGGCCTCTTCCCCGTCCTGAGATGGAGGAACAGGGCCTTCTCCGCTCCTAGAAGCTGCAATGTGCTCGAGGGCAGCTTGGAGAGACGCCCCAGGCCCCCCGCTAGGGATATCATCCTTGCGGCGAGGTTGGCCGAGAGCAGGGCAGTTAGATTGGGAGCGACCTTTTGCATCGACTCGAGGATGTATCTGTCGAGGTCCGCTTTCCTTTTATAAAGATCGACCAATGACGAGGCAAAGGACCTTATCGTTGCCAGGTCCTCCTCGAGCATCTCCGACCCCACGGATTCCAGCTCTACCCCGAGCTGCCTCAGGATCTCCTCTCTGTTCCCGACCTCGGCGATGAGCTCCGCATACCTTTCCTCGCGGGCATGGTCCGCAAGCTCCGGGAAATACATACCATACCATTCATGGAGCCGCTCGCTCATGAGGTTGATCGTCTCTATCAGGTCGTCCGTGGCACGGATGGCCTGGGCGATGCACTTGTCCTCTCCCAGGGGCTCTCTCGTCCTGATCTTCCCGAGCTCGACCATCACACGCTGCATGAGCTCAGGGGTCATCTGGTAGTCCTGGGGCCTTATGAACGACGAATCGAAAAGGACAGGTTTTCCCAATCTCGCCAGCCTCGGCTCAGCGACCTTCATCCTCTTGACCGCGAGCGACCTCTCCTCTGGAAGGACCTCCCCCCGCTGCACCGCCGCAAGCTTCTTCGCAATCACCTTTGGGTCCTTCTCGAATATCACGGCCCTCTTGACGGCCTGGCCTTCACAGAGGAAGACCCCGAACCACTTTGTGACCAATATCATGACAAGACCTCCTAATGGCCTGACCTAAGTATCTTTTCGACCTCGTCCATCGGCAGAGGGTCCCCTTTCTCGATGGCGATGAGCCGGTATTGCATCTCGGCCATGAACTCCAGGGTCTCCAACCTATGGAAGGCATCTTTAAGGCTCCCCCCGACGGCTATTGCACCATGCTTATCGAGCAGAAATGCGTTGGCATCCCCCATGTTCTCTGTCAGACCCTCGGCCAGGTCCTCTGATCCGGGTGTAGCATAAGGAACATATGGCACCTCTCTTCCAAGTACGAGAAGGGACTCGGGCGTCAACGTGGTGAAGACCCTCAGCCCAGCCACGGCGAATATGGTACAATACAGTGGATGGGAATGGACAACGGCATTGACATCCCTTCTCTTCCTATAGAAAGCCAGATGGAACGGTGTTTCCATGGACGGCCTCCCTTCCGAGAGCAGCTCACCGTCTGAGATCCTGACCTCGATCATGTCAGAGACCGACAGCATGCCCTTACAGGCGCCGGAGGGGGTGATGAGCATCGTGTCCTCGTCCCCCCTGACACTGATATTACCGCTCGTCCCTGTCACCAGGCCTTTATCATACAGATATTTCCCGAACCTCACTATCTCCGCCCGCTCTTTCATGAACCTCATCTCATCCCCTCCTCCTTGACCTTGATGACATCCTGAGGACTTAAGACACCCATCTCTGTGATTATCCCCGTGAGATATCTATGAGGAGTCATATCGAACGAGGGATTGAGCGCAGGGGACCCTATCGGTGCGACCCTCACCCCTCCGATCTCGGTCACCTCGCTCTCGGCCCTGTCCTCTATCGGGATCTCCTTACCGCTGCTTATGCTGAAATCAAAGGTCGAGATGGGCGCTGCGGTGTAGAACGGTATCCCCAGCTCTTTTGCCAGGACGGCCTTCTCGAAGGTACCGATCTTGTTCGCGAAATCACCGTTCGCCGCTATCCTGTCAGCTCCTACGATGATGATGTCCACATCTTTCCTCATGAAGTGACCAGAGGCCCCATCGGATATTATGGCATGAGGTATCCCTTCGTTGAGCAGCTCGAAGGCCGTGAGCTTCATGCCCTGGAGCCTGGGCCTGGTCTCTGAGACGTATACGAAGACCTTTTTACCCTTCCTATGCGCCTCCCTGATCGGTGCTAGGGCTGTTCCATGGTCTATCGTCGCCAGAGCGCCAGCATTGCAATGGGTCATGATCTTCGCGCCATCCTTTATCAAAGGCTCGCCGTGGACACCTATCCTCCTGCACTTCTCGATGATGGAGTCACAATATTCCTCGGCGGCTTCGACGGGGTCTTCACCAGATCTGATCCTGGCCATCATGTGGTCGACGGCGAAGAAGAGGTCGTGCGCCGTCGGTCTCGTGCCCTTCAGCATCTTTGCTGCCGAGACCAGGTCCACCCCGCCCTTATATGCAAGGAGCATGCCATATGCGGCAGCCGCACCGATGGCCGGGGCACCGCGTACCGTCATGTTCTTGATGGCATCTGCCACCTGGTCAACGGTGGTAAGTTCAAGGACCGCGACCTTTTCGGGCAGACACCTCTGGTCGATCATCATGACCTTTCCTGCCTCATACCAGAGGGCACGGACATCCCTTTTCTCGCCATCGATCTCCAATTTCATGTTCTCAGCGATGGTCAGTGCGATAGGGTTAGAAAATCATTTGTCCCCCTATGTCAAGGACGCTCCGGATCATGTCCGCTCAGAAGAAGATTTAATTACCTAGTCACTGAATCTAATTTCCCGTAACCTTATGGCAGCAAAGAAGAGCTCAGACTTCGACGTCTATTCGACAAGCACCGGCCTGCGGCAGATATCCAACCCCGTGAGGCAGAAGATATTATCTGAGCTACAGCGGCATGACCTGAGCCTGAGCGAGATAGCATCTCTCACAGGCAAGGCGCAATCGACGTTGTCTGTACATCTCGACAAGATGGTGTCAGAGGGCCTCATAGGTTACAGGGATGACCCTCAGGACAACAGGAGAAAGATCTTTTATCTCATCTCAAGACCGGTCGGCTCTTCTGTCGTCCCCAGGGAGGAGCTCAAGAGGGCGATAGGTAACACCATAGCAAGGAGCATCGGGCTTCCGAGCACTTTCCTCAAAGGCACCATAAGGTCCATAGTCATCGGGATGGAGTCGATCGGCTTCAACATGGACCCGATCTTGAAGGACATAGGAAAACAGATAGGGATGGAAGTGTCGAAGCGCTTCAAGTCTGAAAATGTCGAGGGCCTTATACAAGAGGTCAAAGAGTTCTATAAAGAACATGAGCTGGGCGAGGTGGTGGTGTACTCGATACATCCAGTGACCCTCATCATCAAGGACGAGTACGATTGCTCCAAGGCACCTGATGTCGGTAGAACGCTCTGTCTTCTGAACGAAGGGATGTTGGAGGCCATCTTTGAGGTTAAGCTAGGAATGCCCCTCCGCGTTGCGGAGAAAGAGACCTTCGGGTCGAACTTCAACATGTGCAAATATGTCATCGAGCCGTCGCTCTGATATGACGGTTCTTAATGCAACTGCCCGAATGATCTCTCAGGGTCTCAGCGAGGATTATATACCGTTGCGAATATCGCAAAGGACATGGTCGTCAAAAGGCGCCCTTACGACATGATATATCTGATGACGTTCGAGTTCGCGATAACGGTGCTCCTCTTCTATACTGCCGCCGTGCTGTTGCTGATGTCGTTCGGAACGACCGACCAAGAGCTACTGGACAATCTGGGATCGGGACCGTCCGAGTTCCTGATCGATAATGCAAGGGAGCTCACTGGCCTTTTCGGGGGGATCGTGGCCCTGCTCACTGGCATCTCAGTGTTGGTCATATGGGGACTTCTGAGAAGGAAGAGATTCTCGTATAAGACGGGGGCCGTCCTGGCGGTCCTGACCGTCCTTGTCAACGCTGCGCTGCTCGCGCTATTCGGTCTCAATGACCTTCAATTCGCATTGAGGCTGGCCATGTGCATCGTGCTTCCGTTTTTTGTGATCTATTATCTTAGAAGACATGACATCGCGGACTATCTTCTCCATTGATGGTTCATCGTTCAGTGACATCATGTATCCATCGAAGATAGATGTCCAGACCGTCTGCGATGTCATATCTGACCACACATGGGACCTCGTAGTCATGTAGCCGTCTGATCGAGTCACAGACCTCTTTGAAATCCTCGGTACGGACCTTGAGGAGCATCATGACCTCGGGGGACTCCTCGACCTCCCCCTGCCATCGGTAGATCGAGTCGACCGTCCAGATATTGGCACAGGCGGCCAGCCTTTTATTTATAAGGTCCTTTGCAATGGCCTTGGCCTTCTCCATGGAACCGCACGTCACCAGAACACTTGAGAACTCCTCCTTCTCAGGCAATATTATCACTAGGAACGGTATCGTCGGAGATGACTTGAACCCTCCTGATCTCACTAAATAACTTATTCAAAAGATGTCCACATGTCATGAGGTAGACCAGAGCACCAGGCATCTTATTTCAACTGGTCTGGGTTAAGCCCTTTCAGCTCATCCAGGACGAACACCCCGTCCTTCCTGACCAGGACATCGTCGAAATATATCTCTCCGCCGCCCCATTCCTTCGTCTGGACCAATACCAGGTCCCAGTGGACCGCAGACCTGTTGCCGTTGAACGCATCATCATATGAGTTACCGGGGGTAAGGTGTATCGAACCAGCGATCTTTTCGTCGAACAGCGTATCTAGGATAGGCCTGGTCACATATGGGTTAAGCCCCAAGGCGAACTCCCCCACAAATCTCGCACCGTCATCCGTGTCAAGGACCTGGTTCATTCCGACCGTATCGGATGATGTTGCATCCACGATCCTACCGTCTTTGAAAACAAATCGGATGTTGTCGTAGATCTTGCCATCGTAATAACTTCTTGTGTTGTATCGGATGACCCCATTTACCGTATCTTTTACGGGTGCGGTGTACACCTCTCCATCGGGAAGATTGAGATTACCGTCGCACTTGATGACCGGGATCCCCTTTATGGAGAATGTGAGGTCCGTCCCGGGGGATACCAATCTTACCATGTCGGTCTTTTGCATGAGGTCCACGAGAGGGTCCATCGCCTTTGAGAATCTCTTATAGTCGAGCGTGGTGGTATTGAAGTAGAAATCCTCAAAGCCCTCGGTCGACATCTCTGCCAGCTGCGCCATGGACGGCGTCGGCCATCTTAACACGACCCATCTCGTCTTCGGCACCCTCCATTCGGTGTGGACAGGTTTCCACCACAGCCTCCTATAGAGGTCCATCCCTTTCGGTGGGACATCTGAGAGCTCGGTCAGGTTGTTGGCCCCCCTCATCCCGATATAGGCCTGTGCCCTCTTCATCTTCTCAAGCTCAAGCTCTCCGAATATTTTCATCGCCGCCTCATCCGCTCCTGAATAAAGCTTCCTGAGCGTCCTTGGGGACTTTTGGGATATCAGAGGAATGCCCTCCGCCTCATATACCGTCGTTATAAGGACCTCGGCCATCTCGGTAGGGATGTCGAACAGCTCGATATAGACCACTTCGCCTTTCTGGAGTTTGATCGAATGATTGACAATGACATCTGCCAGTTTTTTAAACCTAGGGTCTTGCATCAACGACTCTAACATTCTCCATACTTTTAATAATTGACCAATTGGCCGGTCTAAGTCAGGGACGTCGAAAGAATGTCTGACAGGTCAGAATCGCAAGGTTCCGTAGTCAGCTGGCACATTAGAGAAAATTATAGAGTAGATGCACTGATGGTTCGTTGCGGGACCATCTTGTCGGGTTCATTTAGGCAGCGGCCTCCTTGATCCCAATGTCGCGTCGATGATACATGGTCAATGGAGCCTTCGGTAATGGCCGCACTCTCATCAAGGACCCCCCCCTCTTTGTATCCCTATGGTCATCAGTGCCCCTCACTCAATCATCATAATCTTGTTTGATCAAAACAGAGCACACGTTATTCAATATGAATTAAAGGAATGCTCTGTCAGATTTTGGACCGAATCATCATTTTCATATGCAGATGATGACCAGAAACGCGTGATCGAAACGGCTCACAATCGCATCCGTTGAGATCTCTAGGAACAAGGTGCATGGTAGGCCCATGGCCATCAAGATATGCAAGGTCCTAATGTGAGGCCCCTATCATAATTCGATGAGAAGATGGTGGGCTCAGCCGGATTCGAACCGGCGACCTTCTCCGTGTCAGGGAAACGTCATAGCCACTAGACCATGAGCCCGAGTGCTTCCGCAGTAATGCGTCCTACTCTATATGTCTTTCGTTACGCGGGCACCCGCCATATGAAAGGGGGCAGCAGGTCCTACCATAACATTTTAGCTCACTTGTCCTCCTTGGCCTTCGCCTCAGACCTCCGAAGCATCAATTTGTGGACCTCCATCACGCCCAACAGGACGAGCGCGATCCCTAACATCATAGCCCAGGTCCCAAAGTCCACAGGCTCGACCCTTAGCACATCCTGCAATACCGGAGTATACATGGCCAATAGGTGCAGTCCCTGCGCCCCGATTATCCCTAATATCAGGTAGTAGTTGTTTCTTATCGGGACCTGGAAGACCGACCTCCTCTCCGAACGGCAGTTCAGAACATGCACGTTTTCCAACAGTACCATCAGCAGGAGAGTAAGGTTAGATGCCTGAAATGCCCCATAGTCCTTTATCTCGCTGAAATAGTAGAAGACAAGGAACGCCAGGACCCCCATGGTGACGGCGCTGATGCCCACCTGTCTTATCATCAGCTTATCGAATATCCCCTCATTTGGATTCCTTGGGGGGCGCTCCATCACTGAAGGGTCCCCGGCCTCCATGGCCAAGGTAACGTGCTGTATGCCGTTTGTGACCACGTTCAGCCAGAGCAATTGGACAGCTATTAGGGGAATGATGAACTTTCCAGTGCTCTCATCCATGGCCCCGAATATAAGTGCAAGGATGAACAACGTGATCTCGGCCATACCTGTCGACACAAGGAGATACGTGACCTTCCTCACGTTCTCGTAAGCATACCTGCCTTCTTCCACGCCCGCCACTATTGATGAGAAATTATCATCAGTGACGATTATCGATGAGGCATCCTTTGCCACATCGGTCCCAGAGCCCATCGCAACACCGATGTTCGCCTTCCTAAGGGCCGGTGCGTCGTTCACCCCGTCACCAGTGACAGCGACATAGTTCCCCAGCTTTATCAGCGAATCGACGATCTCCAGTTTCTGGACCGGCGTCACTCTGGCGAAAACCTTCGCCTCCTTGACCTTTTCCAAGAAAAGGGGCACCGTCGGAGATCCTATCTCTGCCAGTTCTTTCCCCGTGACCACCTGAGACCTGTCCTCAGCTATCCCCAGCTCTTTTGCGATGGCAAAGGCTGTTGACGGGTGGTCACCTGTCACCATGACCACATTGACCCCTGCACGATGACACCTTTCAACAGCGTCCTTGACCTCTGGCCTCGGTGGATCTATGAGACCGACGACCCCTAGGAACGTCAGTCCTTTGATGGCCTCTTCCCCCATCGGACCATCCGAAGAGACATATCCGGAGGCCACCGCTATGGTCCTGTACCCCCCTTCAGAAAGATATGATGCCTCTTTTTCCACCATGTCCTTGTCCACCGGTCTTAAGACCCCACCGCACATCATGTCGGTGCAGAACTGAAGGACCGCCTCCACCCCCCCTTTCACCGCAACATATGGCCGCCCATCCCGCTCGTAGAATTTCGCGGCGAACCGCTTCTCCGATTCAAACGGCACCTCTCCCAAATATCTCAATGAACTTCTCAGACCGCTGACATCCAACCCCATCTTATAGCCCAAGGCGAGCAATGCAACATCGACCGAATCCCCTGTGTATGTCCACTCCCCATCATCTTTCCTGAGGGACGCCTCATTGCATATGACAACAGCCCTCACCAGCTCTTCCAGGTGTCCTTTCAGCTCTGGTCGGACCTCCCCCCCTCCTTCCATGGACAGCGAACCTTCGCCAGCATATCCCTCCCCAGAGACCGCGATGCGGTCTTCCTGACCGATGCATATCAATTTGGCGGTCTGTTTGTTCACTGTCAAGGTCCCTGTCTTGTCCGATGCGATGCAAGTGCATGACCCTAAGCTCTCAACTGCGGCCAATCTTCTTGTGAGCACATTCCTTTTTGCCATCCTGGTGACCCTGATCGCCATCGCCACGGTCACCGCGACCGGAAGCCCTTCAGGGATCGCCGCCACGGCCAGTGCTACTGCGAGGAAGAAGACGTCGATGATGGGCATCCCTCGGAGGAAAGCCATGATACCCATCGCCAGCGCCGCAAGCAGGATGATATAGGATATCTGCTTCGAGAACTTCTCGAGCCTGATCACCAGAGGGGGTTTTGAGTCGTCCACCATCGTGACCGCTTTGGCTATCTGGCCGATCTCGGTCCTACCGCCGGTCTGGACCACCACACCGACGCCCCTTCCTTGGGACACGGTGGTTCCGGCGAAGGCCATGTTCACCCTCTCTGGGACTGCCAGATCTTCTGGGAGCTCAGGGACGGCCTTCGCCACCGGGAGCGATTCTCCTGTCAAAAGGGATTCATCCACGCTGAGGTTCTGGACCTGAACGAGCCGAAGGTCGGCCGGTACCTTTGCCCCCGACTCGAGAAGCACAACGTCACCAGGCACGAGATCCTCCGCTGGTATGATGGCCTCATGGCCATCCCGTCTGACCCTCACCATGGTCTTCAGGAGCTTCTGGAGCTGCTCGGCGCTCTTCTCGGCCTTCATTTCCTGGAAGGTCCCTATGACCGCGTTTATCAGAAGGACTATCGAGATGAATATCGAGTCTTTCAGGTCTCCCAATAGGCCAGCGATCACACCGGCCGCCACAAGGACATATATGAGAGGGCTCAGGAACTGTCTAAGGAAGACCTCGATGATGCTCGGAGGTTTCTTTGTCGGAAGCACGTTCTTACCGAACTCCTTCCTTCTCTCCTCGACGGAATCTTCAGTTAGTCCATCCAGGCTAGTTTGGTTCAATTTGAAGGTCTCTTCCACCGAGACGTTGTGCCAGCCCTTCCTCTCGTCGACCTCATGAAATGTATCTTTCTTGGCATCTTCGAAATATCTTGTCAGATATGATGGCAATAGCCGGTCCTTTGGGCTCATCATGAACACCTATTCATGAAATTTGTTCACTTCACTCCTCTTCCACGACCATATGTGGAACAAGGTCGCTCCTCGACACTATGCCTACAAGCTCTTTGCCCTTAATGACCGGGACAGACCTGAGCTTGAACTCCACCATATAATCAATGACCTTGGATATGCTATCATCTGGATGCACGAAGACAACCGACCTCCTCATAATATCGCCCACCTTGTTCGCCCACAGGTTGAAGTATCCAGACCTTGTCAATCTCATACCTGTGGAGAACGTCTTGAAAAGGTCCATCTTGGTCACGATGCCGACCATGGCCTTCCCCCTTACGACCGGGAAAGCATTATAGTCATACCGATCGAAGAGCGCCTTGAGGTCTTTGATCGTCATATCCTCCGTCGCTGTTATCAGGTCTGTTTTCATGATCTCCGAGACCTTCTTGTCCTTGATCTTTTTATTCATGGTCGCTTCACTAGCTACCAACAATGAGAGGACAAAGAATAAAAACAATCGCCCGAAATGAATGGATGTGGTGCCTAGGCCCCACCACGACAGGGCCCCCTCCCTCAAAAATCAATCTACATACCTTGTTTGATGGACCATATCCTTATTTACCTCACTTCTGTATTGACCCCCTCCGGAATTAGGATGCCCGAGATACTGCTTTTCACAAAGCCATCTTGTCAGAAGTGCGAGTACGTGAAAGAGAGGATCCCTGAAGGTCTGAAGGTCAACCTGGTAGACACATCTACCGCTGAAGGACTTGCCGAAGCGGCCTACTATGAGCTGTTGAACAAACCGACACCGATACTCGTCGTGGACGACCAGGTATATGAAGGGGCGATAGTCATCCTCAACAAGCTCAAGAGCCTGTCCTGTGGAAATGAATGAATAATAGACCGTGTTCTCATACCCATATTAGATGATCGCGCTTGGCATTGAGGGCACCGCGCACACGTGCGGTGTGGGCATAGTCGATGAGGAGGGCAACATCCTTGCCAACGAGATCAGGATGTACAGGCCGGAACAGGGCGGCATCCATCCTCGGGAGGCGGCGAACCATCACGCCGAGCATCTTGTGCCACTTGTGATGCAGGCGCTCGAGAAAGCAAAGGTCTCTGCCAAAGACATCGAGCTTGTGTGTTTCTCGCAAGGACCGGGGCTCGGCCCCTGCCTGAGGACCGTTGCGACGGGGGCCAGGGCCATGGCGCTCACGCTAGGGGTCCCCATCATCGGCGTCAACCACTGCATATCTCATCTGGAGATAGGAAGGATAAAGACGCAAGCGAAGGACCCGGTGCTCCTCTACGCCTCAGGAGGGAACACACAGGTCATCGCATTCGCAAATGGAAGATATCGCATATTCGGCGAGACATTGGACATCGGTATAGGCAACATGTTCGACAAATTAGGCCGAGAGATGGGCCTTGGATATTACGCAGGGCCTAAGATCGAGAAGGCTGCCAAGGAGGGAGAGAAGCTCCTTGATCTCCCCTATTCCGTCAAGGGGATGGACATGGCCTTCTCAGGGATAATGACCGCGGCGATGCAGCATAGGGCGAAGGGTGAAAGGATAGAGGACATCTGCTTCAGTGTCCAGGAGACCACCTTTGCCATGCTCTGCGAGGTCACAGAAAGGGCAATGGCGCACATCGAGAAGGACGAGGTCCTCTTGGGGGGCGGGGTCGTGCAGAACAAACGCCTTCAGGAGATGGTGGCCCGTATGACCTCGGACCGGGGGGCCAAGATGTTCGTCCCGGACAGGACGTTGTGCATGGACAATGGGGCAATGATAGCCTGGACCGGCCTGGTGATGCACAAGGCCGGAGTGAGGATGGGCATTAATGAGACGATGATAGACCAAAGGTTCAGGACCGATGACGTGGCCGTATCATGGCGTTGATCACTTGGCCGCGTAGGTCTTTTCCCGCTTCTGTTCCCCAAGCGCCCGGTCGAGCTCCTTGAGGAAAGCGTCTTCTTTCCCAAGCGGGATCCTGCCACCGCTGGCGATGTTGTGCCCTCCCCCGCTTCCCCCGACCTTCGCGGTCGCCTCCTTTAGCGCCGCCCCAAGGTCGATCCCCAGGTGGTCGACGATATGACGGTTCGCCCTCGATGAGATGCGGACCTCACCTCCCTTGTGCGCCAGGGAGACCGTGGGCTTCGTCTGGTCCCCGACCCACTGCATCATCGTACCGCAGGTCTCGGACGAGACGTCAATGTCCGGGCTTACGAAGTATTGGAAGTTCTCGGCATGAAGGAGACCTCTATCATTGACGGCGATGCAGTTGGCCAACAGCTGCTTCTGGAATTCGTCCTTGAGCTTCCAGGCCCGCTCGGACGCCTTCACGTCCCCCATGAGCATCGCCAGCCCCACACCCTGATTCTCTGACTTGCCGCAGGCGTTGACGGCATTGGCGACGTCCTTCGAATACACCTTTCTATCGGGCGAGTAGTATCTGTTGCTCAGCAGCTCCTCAAGGTTTGCCAGCCCGACCCCCTGCTCCAGAAGTCTAAGGACTATCAGCGAGTTCAATCGCACCTTCTCTTCCTCTTCCAATGAGTCATATGGAAGGTTGTCCAGGACCCGAGCGTCGGCCAAAAGCCGGTCTACACCCTGCCTGTCCCCGCTCACACCGACGATGAACGGCTCCGTGGTCGCATAGAGAGCATCTCTCAAAGGGCCATCGGTGATGATCTGGCCTGGTCTTTCTTCGATCATCTTCCTTTTCGAGGCGCCCTGCAGCAGGTATGCATTTATCCCGGCCATGCCTCGGAGATGCTGCCTGTCCCCAACGATGCCCCCAAATGAGGCCCCGCTCAGGTCCCAGTTGCTCTCGGACACCGTTACCGCCAACAGGAGGGCCAACGAGCTCGCACACCCCTCTGTCGCCCCATCGATGCCAAAAATATGAGGATTGCAATGAACGGTCCTATCGGAATCCCTTTCAGGTTTATGGTGGTCCAGTACCACAACGGCGATCCCCAGCGATTCCAATACATCAAGGTTGTTAGACCCCATGTCCGAGATGATGAGCAGGTCGTGGCCCTCGACCGACCCTCTCACAAAATTTTCATCGAAACCTTTCACCATCGAGCATTGGAACTGCTTACACTTTCTAAAAAGCATAGAACAGATGATACTGGCGGAGCAGATGCCGTCCGCATCGTTGTGCGAGATGACCCGCACGCTCGTTGCCTTTTCCACGGCCTCTGCCGCCTTTTTGAAACGCATTAAGAGGTTTGGGGGAAGCTGGACAGCTTCGTCCATGAACGCCTCACTCGATCAACAGTTCTGCGTTCTTTAGAGAATATTCCCAATCGGCCGGAAGTATCTCCTCGCGTTTGTAGTACTTCACGAGGCGCCTTATCTTCGCCTCTATCAGCTGAAGACCGCGCTTGTTGGCCATGTCCTTAGGGTTCTCGACCACGTGGACATTTAGCTCTATGGCCCTCTTCATCAGGGCCACGAGGTCCTCGGGCAGCTTCGGGGCTATGTTGTTCTCCTTGAGTATCTCAAGGATGGTCTTGCCGGTCGCCAGACGAACGTCTGGAACAGCGTACTGGTCGCGGAGGACCATTCCGATCTTGGCGGTCGGCATGCCTTCCTTACCGTACCTCAGTACAAGCTGGGTTATCTCTTCCGGGGGAACAGGTACCCACTCGGGGTTCTCACTGACCATAGGCCTCTTAGATCCGGCCTTGCCCCTTCTCCTGGCGTGCATCTTTGCCATGAATGTCAACCTTCCATGAATTCAATAAAGCGTTTCTGCTGTGGCGAAGCGACTGCCAATTTAACTACTAATATTTAAGACTTTGATTTTTCCCGAGCCCCTTGAAACCCGCCTTTGACCGCTTTTCTGGCCCAATCGACCTGAGCGAGGTATTCGACCTCAGGGAAGGAAAGGTCCCTGGGCAAAGAATCGAAAAGGCCCCATTCCATCTCTCCTCGCTCATCCGTCTCCTTCATCATACCTGCGAATACCGCGCCATAGCCATACCTCATTGCCATCATGGGCAGGAAGATCTGCCCCGTCTCCTCCTTGAACTCGCGCACTATGGCGGTCTCGGCATCCTCCCCCTCTTCGACATGGCCTCCTGGCATCTCCCACCCTCCCCTTTTCGGGTTCATGACCATCAGGAACCTGTCCCCGACGAATGCGATAGCATAGACGAAGTCAGTCAAGCCCTCACCACGGCCATTGCATGGTCTTTCTCGAAGGGATCAAGATCGACGAGCTCGACGACCTTGAACCCAGATCTTTCCAATTGAGAGGTCACGTCAGCGAAGACCTCCTTAGGGTCTTTTGTGACATCTTCAGAGCGGGCCTTGACCGTGAGCATCCCCTCCTTTATTCCGAAAGCCCTCATGTTCTTAACAAATATCGCTGCCTGCCCCTTCTGTGCTATGTCCTGATAGAGGATATCTGGCGACTCAACGATGAACGAGTAGTCCTCAGGTCTGGTGGCATCTGAGAGGACAGGAACCATGTTTTTTCTCTTCTCGCAAACGGCGACGAGGTCCCTGAAAGACCTTGGCGAGACCTCTACACAATAGACCGTCCCTTTCCCCACGATGTCGGCCACATGACTGGACGTGGTACCGCTCGCCGCCCCGAGGTATAGGACCGTCGTACCTTCTTTGAAAGGAAAGCTCTCTCCGCCCTTTCTCAGATAAGCTGCCAGCTTGCTCCGGCTCGGCACCCATTCTCTATATTCCACACCTTCCTGGTCATAAAGCCTCTCCCCGTAGACCCTGTCATTTGGCACCGAGTTTCTGGTGAAGAGCATGCTGCCATCCGTGAAAACACCGTGATGTCCGGTCGGCACGATCAAGTTCCTGGCCCTGCCCATGGTCATCCCATATGGAGAAACATCTTAAATCCTTGCCTGACGAACGAAGCGACCGTGCCTGAGGGGGAGGGGACAATGGGAAGAAGATCGAGGAGCTCATCAAAAAGGAGGAACAGCTTGAAAACGCTCTCCGGGAGGTCGCCATGCCCTATTCTGAGCTCGTGGGGCAGCTCTTCCAGTTCTATGAAACGGTTCAAAGGTATTTCCGCTTGATGGACCACTGTCAATAATTCAGGTCGGTATCAAGATTCGAGATGCTCTCTGAGAAGATAACGGCCCGTCGGAGGCGTTGACCATGGTCTTATGCAATGCCCAGGAAGGAGAGAAGTAAGGTCAGTCCGTGGCGGCGTTCTACAGGTCCCTCAAGGCGGCGGGATGTCCTATAAAGTCCGATAAAGAATCATCCGATCTGACAAGGGAGTATGTATCGACCTTGGCCTAGGAGGGCTTCAGAAGACCGTGATCGGCGGTGGCCATCTCAACGACCATAGCGATGAGAATTACAAGCTGACTCAAGGAATAGGAAAGGTCGACGATCCTATATGCTGTTGCCACAGATCCGGGGCTGCTATTGAACCTAGGGATTACCTAACTAAAGGTGAGGCAAAGAACACTGAAGGCGTAGAGAAGATCCTACCGCACGTCGATCTCCAAAGGGATGGAAAAAAGATTGCCAGAGAGCTGTCGGCAAAATATTCCTCTTCGACCTCATTATCTTTCTGGTTAAAGCAATTGATGGCCAGGGCACTTATCTCAGAGCTCTGGCCCTGGAGAATGAAAGATCGACCGCCCCCCTCTCCGCTCACATGCGGAACAGATACTCGGCGATACCATATCCGACCTCGTCATCCAGCTTGAACTTCGTCAAGGTCTCCCACATGACCGCGTGATGCTTCTTGTCCTCCCCATCGAACCTTAGCATCGCTTTGTGCTTTGTGACCCCCTTGATGCCGTACACATTCCCCTCCGCATCGTACATGGCCATGTACAGCTCGCTGGGGCTGCCATCAGCATGGAGCTCTTTGGCGATGTCCACCTTGACGATCGGGATGTTCTGCCCGTCCATGAACAGGAACCCGGCGTCCACCTCTCCTTTGTCCATCTCTAGCTTGGTGATATTGAACGCGTAGCCCTCATTGAACTGACAGGTGACCCACAGCCAGAACCTTGGCGCTGTCCAGTCCCTCGGTCCCCATGAGTGGTCCCTTTCCCCCAGCGCCCTAACGGTGTACTCCCTGTCCCCGACCTTGACGGTCCCGGTTATCGAACCGACCTGCTCGATGTGCTCTGAGGCCACCGCCTGGGATATCTTCTCCTTCTCGGGGGTCGTCACGCACTTGCGGTAATCGAAAGGCTCGTTGAGCGCGACGAACTCGAGGTCGAAGCTGGCCTCGACCTGTGTCTGCTCTCCTTTATGCAACCTCATGACCTGGCCTGAGAATTTCATCTTCCACTTCTTATCGGCCTCCAGCTTCTCAAGCACAAGGCCTTTGGCCGAGAGCTCATTATCGCTCATCTCGACGACGTCCTTCAGCCCAGCAATGGAACCGTCGGGCAACATCAGATATGCGAATACGTTCTTCTGCTTCTTGTTTGGGACGAGCCCGATCCTCATGAAGCCGGTCAGATCGTTGCCGCGGTCATAGAAATTGAAATAGAAACTTTCGTTCCAGTCGTTCTGTTCTCCAGCCTCATGCAATACATCATACTCCATTTCGGTCAACCTTCCATTATGTAGATAGCGCCTTCGTTGCCGTCAAGGGTTATTCTCTGCCCTGTCTTGAAGATTTTCGTCGCACCCTTCACTGCCGTCACGGCCGGGATGCCGTATTCTCTCGAGACCACGGCCCCATGGGACAGGATCCCGCCAGTCTCGGTTATCAGCCCACCGATCTTGCTGAAAACAGCTGTCCAGCCAGGGTCCGTGTTGCTCGTGATCAATATTTCGTTCTCCATGACCTCGGGCAGGTCCTCGATGGAACCAACGACCCGTGCCGTCCCGGTGAACGTCCCAGGACTGGCAGAGGTACCTGTTATTTTCATCACATTCCCTTGCCAGATGACAGTATCATCGAACTCGACATTTCCCCTGAGGAATTTGGGGGGCAGCCTGTCCTTGTACCTATCGAACTCCTTTTTCCGTGATGCAACGGTCTTCCTGACAGACCCTCCGTTTTTCTCTGCCAGATCAAATATTTCCTCTTTGGACAGGAAGAATATATCCTCTGGCGCCTCTATCATACCCTCCTCAGCGAACCTCCGTCCATATTCCATGAACAGCCTGCGCCAGACATCCAAGATATGGTCAAGATAGAACCTCTGGTTCTCACGGAACATCAGGTATGTCTGGGCATAGCTGAGAACGGTCCTGAAGACGATCTTACGGAAGGGGCCGAACCTCATCTTCCCTATCCTGTCAAGTATCTCCTTCTCGGCCTTCTTTCGTTCCTCGATCTTCTGCACCTCGACCTTCTCCAGGTCCAGCCTTGACGACCGGACCAACGCCCTCAGTATGTCGACAACGAGCGTCTGGTCGTCCCTCCATCTCGGGAAATATATCTCCCTGGTGTGCGACCTTTGTCCATATGATCTTAGGAAGCCCTCGAACTCGGCCCTGAAGGCCACCATCCTCTCATCGGTCCTCATCTTATGAAGGAAATCGGAGGAGCTGAGCCCCGACAGGCCCGCAAGGACATACGCATCGTCCCTTGCCTTGTCAGCGAGCTTGGAGAGCGCGATGTTCGTCTCGATGGTCTTGTTCCCTTTAAGGCCGGAGATCACCTTCGAGTACAAGACCCCCGATTCATCATCAAGCCAGTCGGTCAACCAGCGTTTGACCATGAGGTTCATCCCGATCGAGTGTGTGACCATCCCGTACCTTATCAGGCGGAAGTGTTTCAGATAGTCGTTCTCAAGCCTCTTGAACTCTTCATGGAGCTGTTGCGGCGTCATCGACCTGAGGTCCTTGGAGTCAAACTCCCTGACGCTCTCCATGAACCGCTTGGCCCAACGGTCATAGGCTTTGTTCGTCCTAAGTATCACGCCATCGGGATCAAGGATAGCGATCCTCACCTCGGCCAACAGACGTTTGGCGATCTTGGTCTTGGCCTTTGCTATCCTCTCTTGGTCTTTGATGGGGAAGTAGTTGAGCAGCTCCTTGGTCCTTGAGAACTTGGGGTTATAGGTGAAGACCTCTTCCAAAACCTCTGAGTTGAAATAAATGTGCCCTTTGTGGACCCTTAGCAGCTTCTTCTCTGTCAGTTCCTTATAGCCCATGATCTCGCTGCCTTCATGGTTGACATATTTTGTGAGGTATTCCCCCAGCAATGAGAAGAAAAGAGGGGACGTCACATCAGCCCAATATTCATCGCCATAGGCCCTGGTCCAAAGGGTGTTGTCCGTAGTGAGGGTGGTGATTGGACGAGATTGGAGGATGAACAACCGCTCACCGTCAAATGCCCACTCGATGTCCTGGGGTGACCCAAAGTGCGCTTCCAGGCGCAGCCCGAGCTCAGCAAGCATCTCTATCTGCCCATCATTTATCGAAGGCTTCGATTGTGCACTCTCCTCGACCACCACCTCTCTGCTCCCAGAGGGTGAAAGATAGAACGCCTTCAGCTTCTTGCTGATATGACGGTCCCTGAGCTTTCCATGACCATCGCAGACGAACCGGTCGGGGCTCACGATCCCAGAAGCGATGGACTCGCCAAGCCCCCATGACGACTCGATTATGACCTTATCATCTCCATTAAGAGGGTCTTTAGTGAACATGATGCCTGAGCTGATGGCCGATACCATTTTTTGGACCACCACCGCGATCCCATTGCCGAGCTGGGGCACATCGTTGTCATAGCGATACGATATCGCCCTATCGTTCCAATATGATGCCCAACAGCTCTTTACGAATGAAGGCACCTCCTCCCCTCTCACACAGAGATATGTGTCCTGCTGCCCAGCGAAGGACGCATCAGCAAGGTCCTCTGCTATGGCAGACGAACGTACCGCCCAGAGGGAGCCATCATCACCACCTAGCACGGTCCTCAGCCCTTCAACAAGACCAATGCCGAGCGGGGCCGACATTATCATCGACCTTATCTCCTTGGAGGCCCTCTCGACATCCCTGACATCATGGAGGTCAGTGGAGGAGAGCACCGAACTGATCCTATGCCGCAGCCCATTCTCATCGAGGAACTGCTCATACTCAGTGACCCCCACGACCACTCCAGGTGGGACAGGGAAGCCCGCAGACATCAGGTTCGCAAGGTTCGAAGCTTTCCCTCCGACCATGCCTAGCTCAGGATCGCCTATCTCCTTCAGGTCAAGGATGTTCGCTCTCACGGTCCCCCCCTCGTTAAAAGATGGATCTTCCTTTGGAACACCCTTCTCTCTCTAAATACTTCTGTCTAGGCTGTAGTGGAAACAAACCTTTTAACCACATAAGCGGTAGCGCCCTTCGATGATGAGGCACTTGATCGGGATCGCCGACATGGTCCAACAAGCGGTCAGAACCATCCCGAACGACATTGAGCCTGGGGAGGAGCTCTATATGGGGGCGGATGGAACGCCCACGCTCGTGATCGATAGGCTCGCCGAGGATGCGATAATAGATTACGTGGTCAAGAACGAGCTGCATTGGAACATCCTCAGCGAAGAGGCTGGCCTGATCGACAATGGTGGTGATATGACCCTTGTAATAGACCCGATCGATGGGACGTATAACGCGGTCCTCGGCATCCCGCTCTATAGCGTCTCCCTTGCCCTTGGAAAATCTTCGATGGAGGATATCCAGGAAGGATATGTCCGGAACCTCGTCACAGGGGACAGCTATAGCGCCACCAAAGGGCAGGGGGCTTTCCTGAACGGCAAGAGGATAAGGACGAGGAAGGCCGACAAGGGAAAGATATTCTCCCTCGCCTATATGGGAAGGTTCGCCACACCAGAGTGCTATAATGTTGCTTTGAAGAGCGCGAGGACGAGGTCGCTCGGTTGCTCCTCCCTCGAGCTCTCATTGGTGGCGCAGGGCAAGGCCGACGCATTCTATCTCAACACATCCCGATACGAGAAGGCCATACGTGTGGTGGACATAGCGGCGGCCGCTCTGGTCCTCAGGGAGGCAGGAGGGGACGTATGCGACCTGGAAGGGAACAGGTTGGACATGCCCTTTGATCTGAAGGTCCGCAGTAACTTCTTAGCATATGGAGACGAATGTGTGAAGGAGGTCCTTTTATGAGGTTCGGGATGAGCGTGAACATGGACATACCTGATGCCCCCCGTCTCGCTAAGAAGGTCATTGAGGGACTGAAGGGCCACGAGGTGCTCCTCGAGAACGAGGTTGCCGCTAGATTGAAGAGACCAGGGATGTCCATTGATGACATGGATGTCGATATGATGATAACCGTTGGGGGGGATGGGACGATATTAAGGGCGTTGCATCATAATAACGCTCCGATATTCGGTGTCAACGCAGGGGACCTCGGTTTCCTCACCACGGTGATGGAGGATGAGCTGGAGGAAGGGCTGGAGAACATCATCAATGGAAATTACTCCTTGGACAGGCGGTCGAGGCTCAAGACGGTGCTCGCGGGCCGAAGGCTCAAAGATGCGGTGAACGAATCGGTGGTCCACACCGCCCACATCGCAAAGATCCGTCATTTCCAGGTTCACGTAGATGGCGAGCTCGCGGTGAACGTCCGTGCCGACGGCATAATAGTGGCCACACCGACAGGTTCGACATGCTATGCCATGAGCGTCGGGGCACCTCTGCTGGACCCAAGGGTGAACGCTCTGGTGATAGCGCCGATGGCCCCGTTCAAGTTCGCGGCCAGACCAGTGGTCGTTCCTTCGACCAGCAAGATAACACTACGAGTGGTCAGGCCTAAAGAATGCGTCGTCGTCATCGACGGTCAGGAGGCCGAGCCCATGCAGGGCAATGAGACCGTGGAGTTCACAGCGTCGGAGACCGATGCAAGGTTCGTCACGTTCGGCAAAGGTTTCTACACCAGGACAAGAGAGAAGCTGATGGGCTCGCTATGTTGAAGAGGAAGGTCTGGGGGATCTACCGGGATGTCCTTGAGATGATAATGGAGGTCTCAAGGAACAGTTACCCGAACGAGTTCGTCGCATTACTCAGACATGAGGATGGAATAATCGACGAGCTACATTTTCTTCCAGGGTCGCAGGCGGGGGAGGAGAGCGCGATCCTACCACTCTACATGCGTCCCATCGACCTCTCCGTCGTTGGGAGCGTCCATTGCCACCCAGGGTTCAGCAACAGGCCCTCAGCCGAGGACCTCTCCCTTTTCCAGAAGTTCGGCCACATCCACATCATAATGTGCCTCCCTTATGACATGGACAGTTGGAAGGCCTATGACAAGGACGGGAATGAGATGGATCTCGAGGTCGTGGACGACTGAGCGGGTCAGAAGACCTTCGACCCTGGACCTATCATCCCTTTCGCAAGCGCCCCCATACCGATGATACTGTCCTCATAGATCATCGCGCCAGGCTCTATCATGCTGTTGATGCCCGTCTTCACGCCATCCCCCATGATGACACCTAGCTTCCTCAATCCTGTGTCGACCATCTCCCCCTTTATCGACACCTTCACGTTCATGTTATCGAACCTAAGGTTCGCGACCTTTGTGCCCGCACCGAAGTTGCACCTCTCACCGATCACGCTGTCACCGACATAGTTGTGATGGGGAATGTGCGTCCCGGCCATGATGACCGAGTTCTTCACCTCCACGGAGGCCCCTATCTTCACGCCCTCTGCCAAGGAGGTGCTCCCCCTGATGTAACAGTTCGGGCCGATCTCGCAACCTTTAGATATGAAGGCTGGCCCCTCGATATAGGAGCCGCTTTTGATGACCGCCCCCTCTTCCACGACCACCATGCCCTTCAGCACAGCGCCCGCCTCGACCTCCCCTTTGATCTCGCCCTTCATCCTCGACAGCAACACCTCGTTCGCTTTTAAGAGGTCCCAGGGCATCCCGACATCCAGCCATTCGTCCTGCAGACGGAGCACCGCCAGGTCGTTATGTTTCGAGTAGTCGTTGAGCGTGTCGGTGATCTCATACTCACCTCGCCTCGACCTCTTGGTCCTAGCAATGTAGCTAAAGATATCCTTCTTGAACACCATCATTCCAGCGTTGACCAGCTTTCCGACGGGCTCCTTTGGCCTTTCGACTATCCCCTCAAACCGCCCGTCCTTTTCTCTGATCACGCCGAACCTCGAGGGATCGGGCACCTCGACAGCACCTACGACCGCATTCCCCGTCCTATGATAGAGGTCGAGGGCCGCCTTGATATCTTTTTCAAAGATCAGGACATCTCCGTTGATGCAGATGAAGTCCTCATCGATATGACCTTCCGCCGTCCCTATCGCATTGGCAGTACCCAACCTTTCCTTCTGCTCGAGGTATGAGATCTTCAACCCTTCCCTCTCCCCATTGCCAAAATGTTCCTTGATCCGACCCCCCTTCCAGCCAACGAGAAGGACGATATCATCGACACCAGAGGCCTTGAGGGCCTTGAAGAGGTGAGCGAGATAAGGCCTACCAGCGACGTTGAGGAGAGGTTTCGGGGTATTTGTGGTCAGAGGTCTGAGCCTTGTCCCTTCCCCCGCGGCGAGGACCAACGCCTTCATTTCAGACACCTCTTGACCAAACTTCTGGCCATGTTCATCAACCTATCAACCTCATCTTTCGTTCTTGCCTCGGCCGTGATCCTGATCTTTGGCTCGGTACCAGAGAGCCGGACCAAGAACCAACCGTCATCGAACTCGGCCCGGAACCCGTCGACGGTAATGAGCTTGTTGCATTTGACCATGTTCATCTCCGCTGCGATCTTGCCCCGCAATATGTCACGTTCTGTGGCCTGGAATAGGAAAGACTCTCTTGCGGTCGGATAAGAAGGAAGGGCATCTATCATCTGTGAGAGCCTTCTCTCCGAGACGAACTTGGCCAACAATGCGGCCGCGTACACTCCGTCAGGGCAGAAGGACTCCCTTGGGAATATGAACGTTCCAGAAGGTTCGCCTCCGAACGGGAAATCGAACTTCTTCAAGGCCTCGGCCACGTAGACGTCTCCCACCTTGGTCCTCACGACATTGCCGTCGACGATGTCGTCGAGCACCATCGAAGCATCGATCGGCGCCACTATCCCTCCAGCTTCGGTCAGCGAGGCAAAGAGCGCTAAAAGCTTGTCCCCATCTATGAAGCGTCCGTTCTCATCGACAGCGACCATCCTGTCGCCATCGCCATCATGTGCGATCCCGAGGTTCGCACCTCTTGATATCACGGCATTCCTGAGATCAAGGAGCTGGTCCTCGGTAGGCTCAGGAAGCCTTCCTGGAAAATGCCCATCAGGCTGGGCGTTGATGGTGAACACAGAACATCCCAGCTCTCTCATGAGCACTGGTGTGATCCCGGTCGTGGCACCACATGCACAATCCACGACGACCGAAATGCTCGCGCTTCCGACCGAGCGCAGGACCTCTTCGATATGGGCCCTGACCGCTCCCACATGCCTTCTGAGCGAACCGACCTCATTCCATTTTGGATATGCGCGTCCTTCCTCGATTATCAGCGACTCGATCTCGTTCATCTGTCCTGTGTCGAACGCGCTCCCATCAGGATTCCACATCTTGACCCCATTGTACTCCGCTGGGTTATGGGATGCCGTCACCATCAGCCCGCACCCATAGTCAAAAGCGGCACGAGCCAATGTCGGCGTCGAGACCATTCCTGCAAGATGGACATCGGCACCTGTGGACATCGCCCCTCCAGCGAGGGCCATCTCCATCATGTCCCCGCTTGTACGGGTGTCCTTCCCGATTATAATGTTCTCATGCTTTCGGCCCACTGCGGCCCCGATCTTCAAGGCAAGCTCTACGGTCATCTCCCTTCCGATAACACCTCTTATGCCCGATGAGCCGAACAACGTCATTTTCTCATTCGGTCATGGCTCTGACCCAATATATCTTTAGCGTGCTCTTTTGATGGACTGTCATTGATTATTATCAATCGGCCAGTCATACGCCAGGATGATTTGAATATCGATAAAAAATAATTTAGAAAATCAATCGTTAAACATGCTCAGGCTGGATAATTAGACCGAAAAAACGGATTTATTTTTAAATAAAATATTGTCTGGTCAAAGAACATTATCAGATAAATTTTATATATTAGTCAGGTTCATTACATACTGGACAATAGGCCAGCAAGGCCTCAGAAAGGATGGTGATAAGATGGTCATGGAGAAAATCAGCCTAGACAAGGCAAAGGACATCGCCAAGAAGAAGGGCTTGAAGCCCGGGCGCGTCAAGGGCACCAACGGGATCCAATTCACAAAAGGCAACAACCCAAGGCTCGAGACGGTCACCTGGGACGACTTCGAGAAGACCCTCTCCAAGAGGGGTCTGGCCGTTTACGAGAGCGGCGGCTGGATGAAGATCATGAAGAAGTGAGCAAACCATCACTGATTCTTCATATCAATAAAAAGATCCCTGGCTTAAAGTGGCCCAATTGCCACTTTTATCTTATTTATCACTTATTCTAAGACCTTGTTCAACTTTACAATATGGCATTGGAGACATCATAACACACGTCAAACAGTTTATTGGCTCAGAGCAACATCTATTTGTCCGGCCATTCCAACAACGCAATATATGGCATGCCCCTGTGCCCGATCTGATCGACCAATTGTTCGATATGGGACAGGTCAAGGTCCAGGCCAACTTTTTTTAGCTATGCTCTCCCACAGCATCCTTGTCTCATCTATTCTGAGGGTTGACATAGGTCCATTGTTCGAATGTAAGATAATGACATCTTCTTATCTTGCGTTCCTTAGGACACATGCCTGCTCTAAAAAGGTCGCGTTATTCAGACGTCCATAGGCCGTCGTTTTGCCCTGATATGACCTTCCCTTCTGAGCTCCCCCTCGTTTCCCGCTTCTACATCGAGGACTGGTTCGAACATAGTCATGGACCGTCCAAACCTCGAAAAATGACCGTCAAATCCCAAGACCATCCAAGACCACTTAGATCTGGTATGGGATCACATGGACACATGTCCAAGCACTCTTTGGATCTCGGCGACCATCTCTATTATGGTGTACGGTTTTTTGACCACCCCATCAAACCCAAATTCCCTATATTTGGCCATGACAGGGTCGGTCGAATATCCGCTCGATACTATCGCACGGACCCCTGGGTCAAGCATTCTTAGCTTGGAGATCGCCTCCTTCCCGCCCATCCCTCCTTTTATGGTCAGGTCCATGATAACGAGGTCGTATGGTCTACCTTCCTTCTTTGCTCGTTCATATTCAGCAATTGCACCCTCTCCATCAAGCGCCTTCCCCACCTCATATCCATGCACGGAGAGGAGCTCGCCCGTTACCTCCAGAATGTCCTCCTCATCGTCCATCAATAGTATTCGCGCACCGCCCTCTTTGACGGGGCCTGGACCTTCATCGTGATGCACCTCGTCCGATGCCAGTAGGAACACGGAGAACTTACTTCCGATGCCCAAGCCCGATTCGACGAGTATGTTACCATGATGTCTCTTGACTATAGACAATGCGTACGTGAGCCCTAGACCTTTCGATCTCTTGGTGCTGTAGTAAGGGTCGAAGATGTGTGGAAGATCATCATCTGCGATCCCTATACCATTGTCAGTAATATCGATCCTGACATATCTCCCTGGAGGAATGCTGCTCGCTCCCTTCTCGGTCACTAAGACATTTGTCGCGGAGATGACGACCTCTCCCCCTTTGCTAACTGCTTCCTTGGCATTGACCACTATCGCTCTCAATGCCTGTCTCAACTGTCCTCTGTCCCCTTGGATATCCCAAACGTCTTCCGTGTAATCCAATTTCAAGATTATCGAGGAACTGAACGACACATCCGAAATGACGTCCTTGATGAGGGCCACAGCAGGTATGGGATTCATCAATGGTTCGCCACCAGACGAGAATGTCAGGATACTTTCTGTCAGGCTATACCCCGCCCGTATAGACCTCTCTGTGCTCTCTAGCCTGTCCCTAAGTCCCTCATCGATCGCAGGGGACGACCTGATCAACGATATGTTACCGAGAACAATTGTTAGAAGATTGTTGAACTCATGCGCCATCCCACCTGCCAAAAGGCCGAGGGACTCGAGGTTTGCGGTCTGCAACCTTTCGTTCTGCAGCTTCTTCAGCTCGGTTATATCCCTTCCAACACCCTGGACCTCCGTGAGGGAACCCTCGGCGTCGAATATCTTCCTATAGGTCCATTGGAGCCAATGGACCTTGCCGTTCACAAGCACCTTGTATTCTATCATACCAGAAGGGTTTGCGATGTCGAGCCCTTCGATGAACTTGTCATATTTTTCTCGGTCTTCATCAACTATGTTCTGAGCGAAGGGCTGTTTCGCGTCTTTACCATTCTCGAGGCCGAAAAATCTAGAGAACGCCTTGTTCATGAAATTGATGGACCCATCGGGGGAGGTCCTCACAATGAGCTCCGTCTGATCCTCTATGACGGCCTGGTATCTTCTTTGGCTCATCTTAAGGTCCTTCTCGACCGCGCGTCTTTTCTCGATCTCTTTGGCCAGGACCTCGTTGACCTTCATGAGCTCGGCGGTCCTCTCCTTAACCATCTCCTCCAAGCTTTCGCGGTACTTTTTAAGCTCATCGTCGGTGAGCTTCTGTTCGGTCACATCCCTGGCCACTGCCTGATACTCGGAGACCGACCCATTTTTCACTACAGACCTTATGGTCCAAGCGTGCCATCTCAGATCCCCATTCCTGTCAAGGCTCCTAATGTCCAATGGCCCGACCGTCTCATCTTTTTTCAGGCCTCTGATCGCATTGAGAAGCTTATCGAGATCGATGGGCAGCACATGGTCGGTCAAAGACTGGCCGCTCTTCGATCTCGGCCCCCCGTTCACGAATTTAAAATAGGATTCATTACCGAATGTTATATTCAGCTCTGGGTCGAACCTGACGATCATCTCGGTCTGGTCCCTTAGGACCGACCTGAAAAGGGCCTCTTTTTCCTCGAGGTCCTTTTTTACCATTTCAAGATTCTCCAACATGATGTTGATCGACCTTCCCAAAGAGGAGATCTCGTCCTGTTTATCTTCGATTCTGACCCGCTGGCCATCCTTGGGGTCCCGATAGATCTTGTTCACATCGTCCTCGAGCCCTTCGACCCTCTTTATTGCCAATCCCACGCTGAAGTAGATTATGACCAAAAAGATCATCGAGGCCACGATTATCGAATATAGGACCAGTTCCATCGTCTCCTTGCCAAAGAGAAAAACATCCCGCCCCATCGTGGAGGTGATCACCATGGTCGGTTGGCCGTAGACGTCGCTAACCAAGGAGTAGAGCCTTAGACGGTCGTCGCCGTCCTCAACAACAGCGTATCCGTTTCTCACCAGGTCTTGAAACCCTTTCTCCCCAAGCTCTTGGTGCAGGGCCCCATCATCATACGGCTCCATCAGGACATCGTAGGAGGTCAGATCCTTCATGTTGCTGGCCCAATAATCATCCACCGTCCTTGAGAACCATATGAAACCGATACCAGGGCCGCTCCCATCGCTGTGGAACGCCCTCCGACAGCTGAACATCGTAAGGTCATCACCTATCCGGACCAACCCCGAGATCCCCTCTCCATTACCTACGAGACCTTGCAAACCATCAGGGCCGACCGTCATGTTGAGGAGATCCTGAGAGCTGGGCACAAGGGTGTCGTTCTGTAGATGATATGCAAACAGCAGCTCTCCCTGATCATCGATGATGACCACATCGTCAAGGTGGAGGTTAATGAACGTTCCCAGGACAAAGTTCGATTCTAAATACTCGGGGTCCTTCTGCGATATGAACTCGTACGTGTCGTCCCAGTTGGTATAATCTATGAGGATGGTCCTAAGGTTCGCCTCTTCATGCTCATATGCGACCATTGTCTTATCCAATCGCTGCTCGATGTCGCGTCCCTCTATACTTTTATAGCTCGCATTGAGGATCGATGAGATGGAGACATACGTGGCACTGAAGAACACCAAAAGGGAAACGGCCACGACCAACAACATCTTCCATCTGATCTTCAAGCCAGCTACGGCCCCTGGAGTAACGCTTCCGTTGCAAATCGAGACCAGAAATAAAAGCTTGGCGTTATCAATTTCGCATATCGATAATCAGCACCATTACGATCTGGCGACCTCGATCACCAGCTCCCTGCCGAAGGCCTTCTCGAAGGCCCTTCTGTGCGACTCAACTCCCCAGCATTCGAGCTGACAATCGTCCTTGGTGACAATACGCAGGACCGCCTTTTTCTTATCGACCTTGACGAACTCGGACGAGACCACTATGCCCATGTGGCTTCTGTCCAGGCTCTCGGCGATCCTAAGGAGCGCCGCGAGGACGATAACGACCTTTTGGGACCTATCGTCCAATCCGCTCAATTCCGGATCCTTTTTGCGAGGGGCCCGTTTCCTATGGAACTTGGCCACGTTCGCTATGACCGAGATCTCCCTCTGGTCGAACCCTAGGAGTTCTGAGTGCGATATGATGTAGTACGAGTGTAGATGGTGGTCGCTGAAGGATATGAAATCACCAATGTCATGCAGGAATGCTGCGTGCTCGAGAAGGTCCCGCTCATCCTTCCTGTACGGATGCAGCCTCTTTTCTGCGCCGGAGTCAAACAATCTCAGTGCCATATCCCTCACCCTCTTTGCATGCTCCTCATCGATGTTGCATGATCCAGCTAGCTGCATCACGCTCCGGGCACGCACATCCGTTTCACCGACGCTCGGAAGCAGACCTTTTTCTGCCAGATACTCGATCAGCATCCCGTCCCTCAGACCCCTCTCGCTTATGACGACCTCTTCGATGTGGAGCTCCTCCATCAGCGTCTCGAGCACTGCCGCCCCCCCTATGATGATGTCCGCCCTTTCTGGATTTATTCCAGGCACCGACCTCCTCTTCTCAAGAGGAAGAGAGCAGAGCATCGAGGCGACCTTCTTGAGATGTGCTCTTTTGAGGGTCATTTGCTTGTCCAAGGGGAGGTCGAACAACCTTGCGGCGATCTGAGCGAGGTTGATGGCCGTGCCTGACGAAGCCACAGCGATCGATATTTCCTCCTCCTCCACCCTCTTCTTGGTCCTCACGGTAGCGGCCTTGGCGTGCTTCTTCATACGGGAATACATCTCCGAGGTGACTGGACCTCGGTGCCCATCAGGCAGGAATAGAGAGCTGATCCTTATCGCACCCAGATCAAGGCTGTCGAGGTACGAGTGACCGAACTGGTCCCCTATCATGATTTCGCAGCTTCCCCCTCCGATGTCTATGAAGAGGGCCTTCCTATGTCCGATGTTGATACCGCTCGATACACCTAGGTATATCAACCTGGCCTCTTCTTTTCCCGAGATGACGCTGACATCGAGGCCCGCCTCCATCTTGATCCTCTCGAGAAGTTCCGCCTGGTTCCTGGCCTCTCTTGCGGCGGAAGTGGCCACAGATATGATCTCCTCTGCCTTGTAGTACTTGGCCAGCTCTACGAACTTCCTGCAGACCAGGACTGCCCGCTCCATCGCCGCGGGAATTATGAAACCCTCTTTGAACTCCGATTCGCCAAGCCGGACCGTCTCTTTTTCCTGGCTCAATATGATGTAAGAGCCGTTCATATTGATCCTGACCACAAGGAGCCTGATAGAGTTCGTTCCTATGTCCACAAAGGCCACGACCTTTGGGACAGTCACATCTGTCATCCGATCCTCACCTTCATCCCGGTCAGCTCAGAGAAGAGGTTTGACTTACCAAGGGCCGCCTTAATGTTCTCTTCGCATACTGAAGGGTCTACAAGTTCGATCGCAAGCTCGCCCTTGACGATCTTGACCGACGAGATCTCTGCCTTCTTTCCATGGTCATGGTCCAGGCCGTCCGCTATCCTGAGGAGGGAGGCCAAGCGGACCACCTTGGCACGGTCCTCACGGTCAAGAAGGTCAAGGTTCCCATGCGAACGTTTGGGCCCTTTACCTCTATGATAACGACAGATGCTGGCGACGATGATTTTTTGAACGAGAGGCAGGTCAAAGGCGCTCGACATCATCACAAGGTCGAAGGAAGAGCGGTTGTGCCCCTTCCCCCCCCAGGCCCATCCGATATCGTGAACGATTGCAGCGCATTCCAACAGGACTCGGTCGCTGGGAGCAAGGTCAAGATCTCTCGACAGCGCATCGAAGAGCTTTAGGGAAAGGTCCCTTACATGTAGGGTATGTGCATCAAGATGTCCATGTTCCATCGCCAAGGACTCTGCGGCGCTCAATGCTCGGACGGGGTCCACGTCACCCTTGGCCCGGGTCCCTTTTTCTCTGCCTCCTGAAGCATAGGCCAAGCATTCTTTGGAGGACCATCTCAGCTCCTTGAACCTGTCAATGAGCTCATGCAATGGGTAGGCCGTCCTCCTCATTTTTACCACGCCCTCCTTAGGGTACCAGATTGTATATGACGCCCGAGGGTCTCCGTCTACCTGCCTTCCAACGCTCCCTGGGTTGATGAAACGAGCTTCGGCCTCTTCAACGTCCAGCGGGATGTGCGAATGCCCTGTTATAATGACATCGGCCTTTGCCGCGACGGCCAGCTCCTTCAACCTATCCTTTGACGTCGATGGCATGACCTTCTCTTCCCTTGAGGTCGGGCTGGCATGGACCACCAAAACATTCTTCCCCCCGACATCGATGAGCACCCTCTCAGGCAGGGACAGGAGCCAATCGCACTCCGCCCTCCCCAACTGTCGAACGATCTTTTTTATGATCACCTCTTTTGACCGGGGGACCTTTTTGCTCTCCGACCCTCCTTCTTTGAATGCTAACATCTCCCTGTCGAAGTTCCCGATCACGCTTATCGCCCCTCTCCCTGTCAGTTCGGCGATGACCTCAGGATTGAAAGGCGCAGGTCCTACAGAATCGCCGGCGTTGATCACTGCGACTGCCCCGGCCTCATCGGCATCTTTGAGGACCGCGAGCAATGCTGGCAAGTTTCCGTGTATGTCTGAAATGATCGCCACTGGGCCATCTGACATAGGGACCTTTGCGACACTTCCGCCATCCCTGACCGCCGCTTCAAGCCTGGGGATCGTTCCTTCCTTTATCTCGGCCCACATCTTTGTGAAATCGTCATAGAGTTCTGACCGCCGCGCCTCCCTGTCCGCCTTCAGGCTGGCCGCGCCGCCCCCCTTGATCCTTGCGAGCATAGACGTCCAGACATCGCAATCGTGCATCTCTCCCAATACATCCTGCAGCTCCTTTAATTTCTTGATGTAGGGCCTAAGGCCCCCCTCAAAGACCCCTGAGAAGATCTCCAGAGTGTATCGGAGCTTCTTTGTCGCGATCCTCATCTCATGATGCTCGATGACGGCCGAAGGGTCTTGTACATATCTGTCGAACTCGAACAGGTCATCGATGCCAGCCATCGCTCCGATGAGGGCCTTGCGCTTAATTGCCCTGAGGTCATCAACATAAGAGAGGGAATCATCGCACCAATCCTTCAGGGACCTTAGAGCACCTTCCTCTATCAATTCTTTGACTGACCGGTCGACGCTGGCCTGTGCCAAATTTCTTTTTTTGCACAGTGAGGCAAGAAGGCGATGCAGGGAGGCATCATCCTCTTTTTTTGAGATATAGCTCATCAGGAACTCGATCTGGACATCAAGGTCCCTCGCCTCGCCAAGGGACCTTGTCACGCCCTTCACCGTCCTCATCCAGACCTTCCTTTTGTCCTTTGGAAGACAATCATAGAAGGTGCCCAGGGATGCCCTCAATCGTCTTGATGCGACCCTGGAACGGTGGACGAACTCGATATCCGCATCTTTGGAGGCCCCCCTCAGCTCTCTTTCAAGATCATCCATCTGACGCTGTATCGTCAGGGCCGCAAAGCGCAGATAACCGGACTCAGGCATTACCATGCCATCTTCCTCTGTTCTTGATCAACCAAAGTTGCGAGTTGAATCTCTTTTCGCCCTTTTTCACCCTCACTGATCTATAGGTACCATCGGCGAGGAGCTCTCTGGCCTTGACATTGTCCGCCAAGTGGACCTCCAACATGTCCTTGATGATCGATCTCCTGATCGTCTCATCAGGGACAGGGAAAAGGACCTCGACCCTGCGGTTCAGGTTCCTAGGCATCATGTCGCTGCTACCAAGAAGCACCTCTTCGTCGCCTCCGTTCCTGAAATAGTATATCCTAGCATGCTCGAGGAAGCGGCCGACGATGGACCTTACCTTGATGTTCTCGCTGACGCCCTTCACACCGGGCCTCAGGCAGCACAGACCTCTGACATTGAGGTCGATCCTTACACCGGCCTGGGATGCTCTGTAAAGGGCCTTAATTATCTCTTTATCAACAAGCGCGTTCAATTTCCAAGCGATGTATCCATCCTGCTTGTCTTTATGGCGCTCGATCTCCCTCTCTATCCTTTTCAAGATCTCCTTTCTCAGAGAGTGAGGTGCCACCAACAATGTCCGGTAGTCCTCCTTGTGGGAGTAGCCAGTGAGCGAATTGAAAAGGTCCTGCACATCGGAGCAAATATCATCATCGGCGGTCAGATATCCGATGTCCCCGTAGACCCTTGCTGTAGCGGAGTTATAATTCCCAGAGCTGATGTGGGCGATGCGGGTGATCCCGTTCTTGGCCCTTTTGACTATAAGGCATACCTTCGCGTGCACCTTGAGGTCCACGAGGCCATAGACCACATGCACGCCGGCCTCTTCGAGGGCCCTCGCCCAGATGATGTTATTCTCCTCATCGAACCTGGCCTTAAGCTCGACCAGGGCGGCGACCTGTTTCTTGTTGCGCCTCGCCTCTTTGAGAGCCTCGATGACCTGCGAGTCATGGTCGATGCGATATAATGTTATCTTGATGGCCAGAACGTCTGGGTCCACCGCTGCCTCCTTGAGCAGATTGACGACCATGCCGAAACTGTCATAGGGATGATAAAGGACATAGTCCTTGTGCTCGATCGAGGATAATATCCTCTTATCGGAGAGGTCGGGATGGACATAAGGCATGAAAGGAATATCCTTGAGGTCTGGCCTGTTCAGACCGACGAGATACCAGAAGTCGACCAGCGCCAAAGGGTAGTCCTTCTCAAAGACAAGGTAGTTAGGGAGGCCCAGCTTGTTGGCGAAGAGCTCACGTAGCTTCTCTGGCATGCTGGTCTCGACCTCGAGCCTGCAGGGGGCACCGATACGTCTTGCCTCCACGGACTCCTCGACCGCCGTGAGAAGGTCCTCCGCCTCGTCGAGCTCGATCTCGATGTCAGCATCCCTTGTTATCCTGAATGGGTAAGACCCGATTATCTCCATACCTGGGAACAGCACGTCCAGGTTGGACTCGATGACATCCTCGATGAGAACATAGTGGACCTCTCTCTCATTCTTCGGTCCCTTCCCCTCCATGAACTCATTTGGGATCTGGATAAAGCGTCCGAAGAGGTTCGTTGGGACCTTGACCCTTGCATATTTCTGCACGCCGCGCGGGTCCTTCAAGGATACCGCCAGATTGATGCTGAGGTTCGAGATGAACGGGAATGGATGTGCAAGGTCCAATGCCAAGGGGGTGAGCGCTGGGAATATGGTGCTGATAAAATATTCTTTGAGATACTCTTTCTCCTTTGCGCTCAGCTCAGTGACATTATGTATAAAGATGCCCTCCTCCTTGAGGGCCGGGACAAGGTCGTCGAACCATAGAGCAGAATAGTCAGAGACCATGGACTGGACCTCTTTCTTTATCCTCATTATCTGTTCAAGGGGGGTCAGACCGTCCGGCGGCGCCTCCAGGGCCCCCCTCAGGAGCTGCCTCCTCAGCCCTGAGACCCTGACCATGAAGAACTCGTCCAGATTGCTGCCGCATATGGCAAGGAACTTGACCCTTTCGAGAAGGGGGTGCGACCTGTCCATGGCCTCCTCAAAGATCCTTTTATTGAACCTCACCCAAGCGATCTCTCGGTTCAGATATAGGTCTGGATCATCCAGAGGGTCACCGGGCATCTGCTTAGGCAGGATGTCCCTCTTTGACATCCTCTTCTCGACCTCCTTCCTTTGGGCCTTCATCTTCTTCTCTTCCATTTTAGACCGACCGTTTTCTTATCTCAACGACCTTTGAATATTTATCAGGTTCATTCTATTAATATATACCATGCCGGTCTAATATAGACAGCATGATATCTATCAAACTTTCATGACGGCCCCAGCATCGCAATGACGCCCTATGTCAGGTCAACAATGTTTTTGTATCAAGAGGTCATTGTGCTCATCCCAAAGCAGGGATAGCCAAGCCTGGCCAACGGCGCTAGATTCAGGGTCTAGTCCTTAGTGGTCCAAGGGTTCAAATCCCTTTCCCTGCACCATATTCTCATCGAGAGGTAGATAGCACGACCCAACGGGAACGTTCATTAGCTATTCACGTCCCCGAGAGTATGGGATTATATAACTGCGCTTCGAACACCGACCTCTTGACCACCCGAAGGCCATTTATGCGATAAGAGGCAAGGCCTTTCATCAAGCCACCTCCTCCACCTCAATTAGGCCATGCTTATGCTCATTGTAAATAAATGGCCTCCTCTTCAATGCCAATCTGGTCGCATCAACGAGAAGTACCGTCCCCGTCAGGTTTAGGACAAGTCCTATTATCCAGCTCCCATCAAAGCTGATGAACGTCTCCCCGCTCTCAAGCTCGGAGAAGGCCACCGAGGCCAGGATGGGGAAGAATGACAGATAGATCCTCAGGGCGATGGCTTTGTTATCCACTGCCCAGGCTGCCAACATGACAAATATTATTGCATAGTAACCGGTGTGGACCTTTGGGTAAAGGATGAAGAAGACGAGCGTCGAGACAGTGATGCTCTCCCAGACCCCAATTTTTTTTATGTGACAGTATAGGTATGCCAAAAGGAGACCACCGCCGACAAGACCGAGCTCGAGGAGCCTGGGCAGCTCAAGACCCCCCATCCGCAGGAAATGCCAGATGCTCTGTCCACCGGTGGGCCTGTTCGAATCGCCAAGGAAATAGAAGTTCAGGAAATATGTGAAGTCCTCATAACAGAGGATGAGAAAGGCCCCCGTGATCAACAGCGTCACCGCGGCCACGATGGCGATGAGGGCGGACCGGTCCTGCCATCTCTTCTGCCTCAGGAACTCGGTTGGCAGAAGAAGAATCGGGAACATCTTCGTCCATATGCCTGCGGTTATGGCGATCGCCGAGAGCTTCTTTCTGTCATAGAACATAAGGATGGCGGCCAAGATGAACGTGAACACCATTATCGATTCGTCCTCCCCGATGCTGGACTCGCTGATCAGGAAAGGACAGAGCACGACAAGGATGGCCATGAGGAAGGCCTTGTTCTCATCTATCCTTCTGAACGAAAGATAGAGGGTCACAGAAATGAAGAATACGAATATGGAGAAGTAAACGCTCCAGACCCATATGTGGTCCGCCCCTCCCATGAGCTGCGCCGGCACAAGAAGATAGTTTATCAGAGGCGGCGTCTCAGTATGGACGTCCCTGTACAGCAGGCCGCCATCGATAATCGTCTGGGCCCTGTCGCGGTAGCGCGGGATGTCAGGATGGGAAAGATCGGGCGCAACGTCCTTGGAGAGATAGGTCATATCGGCGATTATCCCGATTCCATAGACCAGGAGCATAATGGCGAACAAGACCGCGACCTTTCTCTTTGCGTCAAGGGAGCGCATCCCTCCCCACACCTCTTTCAAGACCTCGTTCACGGCCATGCAGAGCCCCTCTTAATGTTCCGCGTAATGAAACTCTCAGACTTAAAGTCCACCCTGGTGGAATCGCAGATCAAGACCGTTCCAATAATGACCAATGCAGGTCCGATGGCCCTTCCTCCTTAGACGGCGCAATCTTACGATCGGTCCCATCCGATGCAAAGTATCCGTACAATGTGGGGGGGGGGAGGGCGAATGCCAGCATCGATCTTATTTCGGCCCCTCGGTCAGTTACGGTCAACAATGGAATGAGGATCAACAGAATGAAATAATGGCGTATGGTACATCTTCAGAAAAAAACGATTAGGGCCAATAGGGCGAGGGCCTCTTTATGAAGTAATTTACTTCGATGCGACATTCGAACGAAGCTAAAATCTCAGACAAGACCATCGACGCCTCATTGTCCTGCCAATCTGATGCCGGTCAATCTGCCCTTTCCCTTCGTGCCCTCATCGCCTTGATCTCTTCCCTATGGTCCTTCTTGAACTTTGAGAAGTCCCTCAGGGTGATGAATGGCACCGTGTAGAACTTGATGTAGGATTTACCGCTCGGTCTGGCATAATGTACGATAGGTATCTCGGCGATCTTCATGCCCTTGAGCGACGCCAAGGGAAGGATGAACCTGTGCAGGCCCTTGTATCCATCGGGGTTAAAATCCATTGCGATGGCCTTCTCACGTCTGAACGCCTTGAAACCGCTGTTCTGGTCCTTGACCTTCAGCCCGAACCTCTTTTGGATGATGCGCTTGTTATACACCTTGGAGATGAACTTGCGGATGAAAGGGTCCGTCCTTTGATGCCTCCATCCCGTCACGACATCGTATCCTTCATCGATCTTCGCCAGGAACTGAGGTATCTGCCTCGGTTCATACTGTCTGTCCCCGTCCATGATGATGACCACATCGCCCTTGGCCTCCAGGAACCCCGTCCTGATGGCATAGGACCGTCCTTTGTTGACGCCATGGTGGACCACCCGTACCCTGTCATGCTTGGCCGCGAGCTCATCACATATCTCGGATGTCCCATCCGTGCTGCCATCGTCCACAAGGAGCACCTCCCCGTCGATCTTGTTCTCGGCGTATGTATCAAGTATATCCTTTGTCAAGGGAGGCACGTTCTCTTTCTCGTTCTTGATCAGCAGCACTGTCGTGCATCTCATTTATCTCACTTCCCTCATTTATTCGCCATCTCAGGAAATTTTTTCACCCTCGCCTTTCTGTCATGGGCGAGTATGGCGATTATGCTCACCGGGACAGATAGCCAGATCGATGTCATGGCGCTCAGCACACCGGCCGTGGCAGCGATCTCCGGCTCGAGGCCGCTTGCGGTGTATATTGCAGAGGAGACGACAACGTTCCCGCTCCCTGCAGACAACATGATGCCGCTAAGTGATGCGAGGCTGCAGGTGGCCACGACCGCCAGGACCGTGACCTCTGCCCCTAACGCCTCCATGATCAACCATGTGCGGACTATCTCATTGGTCCAGATCCCTATGGTTAGAGCGCCTGCATACCAGATGTACCTACCATTTTTCCTTTCTTTGGTGTTTACCGCGCTAGAGAACGAGGTGACGAAACCTATCATCATTTCATTCAGCTTGTCACCTTTGCTCCCCAGATGCAACCTGTTGACGATGTTCACGCACCAATCGCAGACCTTCCTCGCTATCGCGGGATCGATGAGGACGTAGATCAGGAAGAAATTCAGAACGACGAGGAAAGATACAACGAGGAGCAATTGGTCAGCCAGATCCTCGCTCAAATAAGCAAAGAGCATGACGAGGCTGGTGATCGCCAGAACGGTCACGACCATGAAGTCCATCAACCGCTCGGTGACGATCGTCGCGAGGCTGGTCCCGACGCCCATCCCCTCCCTTTTCTTGACCTCATAGATCCTAGAGGTCTCGCCGACCACGCGCCCTGGTATGATGTTGTTCAATGCCTGGGAGAACGTGAAGGTAGCGAAGATCGACCTGAAGGGCATCTTATTGCCCGTGCTCTGGACAAGGACCCCCCAACGATATGCCTTGACGACAAGGTTAGCAAGATATAGGACCACGACAACAAGGATGAGGCCCCAATTGACATCCGCCATCGCCTCTGCGATGGACCCCATGTCGGAGAACAAGAGTACCAATATTATCAAGGCCACGGATATGGCTATCTTGACCTTTCCACTGAACGAGATCTTTTGCATCAGAAGTACCTTTTCCCCGCCCCATCATCAAAGGACAGAGCGCTGAGCCCCTGAATGTGTATTAATAATTTTGTTCTAAGACATTCCACCTAGACATCTCAGAGGCCTTCCTGCCCTCAACGATTATATCAATAGAACGGCCTTGCTGCCAATAGATGTCCAAGGCGATAGTCGTTTTCGATTCAAGGTACGGTAACACAGAGAAGGTCGCCAAGGCGGTGGCCGAGGGACTGAGGAAGGGGGCATCGAGGACGTACTGGTCACGGGCATGAAGCTCGCTGACGAGGAGGATTTCAAGGACAGGGAGATCTGGGTGATCGGAAGTCCTACACGGTGGGGGTCGGCCACATTCCGCATGAAGGTCCTGTTGAACAACGCCTTAAAGTATGAAGGGAAAGGCAAGAGGGCGGCCGTTTTCGACACCCGGTACAAGGGCATGTCACGGGGAGCATCTGGTAAGCTACGCTCAATGTTGAAAAGGTACGGCGTCCCGCTTGTGACCGACCCAGCAGCCTTCTTTGTCGAATCGGGGGCCGGCCCGCTCGTTGAAGGCGAGGAGGCAAGGGCCGAGCTCTATGGTGTTGAGATAGCGAAAAGGTCCGCTTGACATCTTATGAAGGCTCCACGACCTTTCCATTGTCGATATCCGTCATCAATAGCAAGGAAAGTGCCAGGACAATAAAGCCCGAGGCCATGACGAACAGCACCTCGTACCCGAAGACCGCGGCGACGAGGCCCCCGATCAAAGACCCCGCGATGGTGGCGATGCCTTGGATCGCATTGTATAGTCCAAGGGATTGCGTCCTGGTCTCCTTGAAGGACAGCTCCCCAACTATCTCATGGCCCGCAACGCTCAGTCCCGCCCAACAGAGCCCGGCCCCAGCGTGGAGCACGAGGAGCGAGGCCAAGAGCATTGTTGGGGACAGATCAAATAGTGTCACCAAGAAGAAGGATGGGAAGATGAAGATCCTTGCGGCGAAGCAAAAGGCCTGCACCTTCTTACCACCCTTCTTTTTGATGACCTTTCCCATGATTCCATATGACAATGCGGATGCGATCGAGGACGCCATGTACACGATGAACACCCTCGAGTTCTCCAGGCCGACCTCTTCATATAGGAATATCGGAAGGGCGACATAGAAGCTGAGGAAACCTGTAAAGGCGAGGAAGACCACCACATAATATCTTCTGAGCGTCGGTGAGAAATTTCTGGCGCGCAGATTTTTCCTTGAGACCTCGAGCGTGTACATAAGCCTATGAGGAAGATATCTGGCCCTTTCCACTATGTTGACCAGGACGTTGTCGAAGTCCTCAGGGTCCACAGAGGAACGGTCGAGCTTCCTCTGAGGTTCAGGGACCCATCTCATGGCCAGGACCATCGCTGCCAATGAGAGGATGGCAGATAGGAAGAACAGCGCCCTCATGGGCATATCCTGATCATCTCCATCGAAGACCATGAGCCATATTGTCCCGATGATAAGACCTATGACCCATCCGATGCCACCAACCTTACTGAAGTCCCCGAGCCTTCGGCCCCATTCGTTCTTGTGGAACGACTCGAGCACAAGTACCGTGCCGACCGGTGCCACCGCGGCGGCCAATAGCCCCATCAGGAAATTTGCCAGATAATATTGTGGCAAGGTCGTTGAGAGCCCCATCATAATGAGGGCGAGGGCCATCCCAAGGAAGCCCATCAATATGAAGACCTTCCTTTTTTTAGTGATGTCTGAAAGATTCCCCCAGAAGATGTTCGCTGGAACGGACGCCAGAGAGGTGATAGCCGATACTATGCTGACCTCCGCCACAGACGCTTTAAGGCTCTGGGCCATGAAAAGGGGGATAAGGTTGCTTGTGCTCCCCCCAGAGATATTGTAGGGTAGAAAGGTATAGTACCATCTCTCGTCCTTGGAGCCGCCGCTCAGCATCCCATCCCTCTGGAGTGAGCAATCGTCGATGATATCAATCTTTGCAATGTAGGGCTCAGACCTTTACCAGCATCGCGACGACGATCATTGAAAGCACGATCAGCGACAGAACGACGAACCTGACATCCTTTTGATAAGAGAACACGACCATCGCCGCGACCACCCTCATAAGCGGCGTCGATATCAAGACCAGGATTCCGAGCTGGACAATGGCCAGAGGAGTTCCGTTTGCCAATTCGGTCGGGAGACGCTCGATGGGGACCACCTCATCGTTGCCCGTCCCATATGCGATATGGAGCAACAGCCCGAGCACCATGATCGTCAGGCTTAGGATCATCCCAAACAATAGCACCCTGTGGAGCACTTCGTTGATCCTTTCTCCGGTCATCACGCCACCTCTATCAATCCCAGGGCGCGGAGGGCCATCATGATCGCTACGAAAAGAAGGAAGATGCCGAACCCCTTCCTGAGAGTGATGCTGTCGATCCTTTCAATGATCCTGGAGCCTGCCATGGCCCCCATCAGGACGCCGATGCCGACCAATGCGGCCAGCACAGGCTGGATGAGGTCATAGCGGAAGTATATCAATGCCCCCGAGAGGGCCGTGACCCCTATCATGAAGTTGCTGGTCGCCGTCGCCGCCTTCATCGGCACGCACATGTATGCGTTCATCACCGGGACCTTGATGACGCCTCCCCCCACACCAAGAAGGCCCGAAAGACCACCTGCGGCAAGGCTGGCAAAGAGCCCCACCTTGATCCCCCTGACCCCATAGGCCACCTCTTTATTTGTCCTTGGGTCGTAGTAGCTGCAGGAAAGGTCGATCTCTCCCACATCTCCACCCGGTTCATCTGGGTCATGGACGGTCTCCTTCCTCATCATCATCCTATGCGCGGCAAAGACCAGGACGAACGAAAACAGGATGAACAGGATCATCTGGTCCAAATAGACGGCAGTTAACGCCCCCAGGATCGCCCCTACGGTCGTCGTCGTTTCCAGGAGCATGCCCAGCTTTATGTTGGCATATCCCTCCCGGACATATCGGGCCGCTGCACCAGTGGATGATGCGATGACCCCGATCAGGCTGGCGCCGATCGCCTCCTGCATGGAGAAGCCCAGCCCCAATGTGAGGGCCGGTACAACTATCAGACCCCCACCGAGACCTAGCAGAGAGCCTACAAGGCCTGCAAGAACTGAAAGCGAGATTATCGTCAGGGCGATGAGAGGCTCCATGGACCAATGGTGATTTTCCAGGGAGATGATAATGATTCGTGGTCGGGCAAGGGATTAATAAGGACACCACCATCGCTCGGTACATGGACGTCATCCTTGTCCGCTATGCAGAGCTGGGCCTAAAGAGCAGGAAGGTCCGTACAAGGTTCGAGCGGATGCTGGTCGACAACATCATGTCAATGCTGGCACATGATGGCGTTGAGGCATTGGTCTCCAGCGAGAACGGTAGGTTCTACATAGAGTCGAATGATATCGAGGGTGCGGCCAGATCCATCAAGCGCGTCTTCGGGGTGGCATCGATAAGCATCGCGAAGAAGGTCCAGGGAGGACTGGTCGAGTTCCGAGAGGCCGCCGCAACCCTCTCTAAGTTAAGACTGACACAAGGCCAGACATTCAAGGTCGAGGCAAGGAGGACAGGCTCTCACACCTTCACGAGCATGCAGGCTGCGGCAGAGATAGGGGAGGCGATCCTCGAGGCGAACGCCGGTCGGGGAATCAGGGTGGACATTCATCATCCAGACGTGATTTTTTATGTGGAGATAAGAGGCGGGCATGCCTACATCTTCACCGATTACATCGAAGGACCTGCAGGTCTACCGATGGGCAGTCAGGGGAAGGTGCTGGCGGTGCTGGAGACCAGAGAGGACGCCGTCGCTGCATGGTTGATGATGAAGAGGGGATGTAAATGCATCATCATAGGCCCTGAGGATGCGGTCGCGGTCCTAAGAGGTTGGGACCCTGAGATCAGAGTGATAAAGACAGAGAGCGTCCAGGATGCCGCGCTGCGCCATCATGTCTCGGCCCTGGTCTATGGATTTCGCATCAAAGACATGGACCGGATCGTCCATTTGAGGTCGCCACTTCCGATATTCTTTCCCCTGATAGGCATGGAGAATGAAGAAATAGAGAGAAGACTGGCATCGATAAGCCGATGCCATTGATAATTAGGATAAATGGTTTATTTGTTGTGGTGGTCGTGGGCAGCGCCTGACGGCCTCATCTTCTCAGCGCCCTTGCCTTTCCATCTGAGCCCGCGCGCCTTGTGACCTGCTGAGGTAAGGCCACGATAGACCCTTCCCTTCTGCTTATCGCTGCAGATCCAATTGATCGACCTATCAGACCTGATGACAGGGTGATGCTTGTCCACCATGATGATCTCGAACCACACCCTCTTGCCGTCCTCCCCTACCCAGTAGGAGTTCAGTATCTCGAGGTTGGGGTACTTCTTGGATGCCCTCTCCTCACATATCCATTGTAAGTTCTTCCCCATGGTAAGCTTGTTGATCCCCTTTCTCTTTGCGCGCCGCCCCTTCCACCTCATCTTCCTGCGCTGCAGAGAACCCTTCCTGACGTGACCGCGCACGATGACGAATCCCTGTTTGGCCTTGTAGCCGAGGGCGCGGGCACGGTCCAGCCTGGTAGGCCGCTCAACACGACAAAAGTTCTCCTCGCGCCTCCACTGGATAAGGCGTTCGAACATAAGGTCATCAACATAGGTCTTGCTCGGTCTGTTCCAGGCCTCGGCGATGTAACTGTACATGCTCTTGCCTGCGACCTTCTTCTTGGCCTCCTCAGAGGCATTCTGGTTCGTCTCCATCGTTATCACCGTACGCTTCTTATTGGCGGGCAGGGATTCACCCCGAAGGGCACATTTCCTGCGAGACTCGTCGTCTCGCCATAGAGAGCAGGATGGCAAATGAATGACCCTATATAAATCATTCTCAACATGCTTATGAGCATCCCATGTCGAGCTTTCCATGCCATCTTCTTCATCTATGGCATGATGGGCTGCCGAGGATTCGGGACAATGATAATCCTTCTCTTTCCTCATTTTTCTCATTGCCTCTGCCCCGATGACCATGTGTTCGCAGAACTGGATGTGGAAGATATGTGCTCTACAAATGATATCATAATTAAAAGCGGTCAGGCCTATGGGCGGCCCTTCTTTTTCCTTAGCAGGGATGAAAGGGGCCATGAGAACATGATCAGGTCCTTCAAGGAGCACCTGAGAAAGATGGACCCAGAGATGGACACGATCCTATCATCGGCAACTGAAATAGATGAATCCAGGGACAAGATCGTCGAGCTTCTGCAAAGCAGGAAGGACCATTATTATGGTCCAGATTGCAGGACCGAGGACCTTGAGAGGGTCGTCGCCTTAAACTGCATCGGGACGCTTGAGAACTTCATGAGCGTCAGGAACGAGATCATATCTGGGTGCAGCGTCCTCAAGGGCCTGTTGGCCGCATATGACAATTATTCTGAGACCGAATACTCTTACCATTTCTACGCTGATGTCATAAACGTGATGAAAGGGGCCTTGGCGATGTCAGGGATATACAACGAGGAGGCCCCTACGTTCACAGGCATCGATCGGTTTGAGGTCTCGAGGAGGAGGTCCGACCACCTTGATGCCCTGGCAATGAGATGCAGGACCTTCATGTCGAGATACCCTTCTGGCCTGGACAAGGAGATAATAGAGCTAAGGGAGAAGAACAAGGAAAGGGTCCTTGAGGTGATAGGGGGATCATTTGATGATTGGGAGGACCACTCATGGCATAGAAGGAATACCGTCAGGGACTCCCAGCACCTCCAAGACATGATCGAGCTGACCGAGGAGGAAAGGGCAGCGATCGACCTGGCAGTAGAGAACAAGGTCCCGTTCGGCATCACCCCGTACTATGTCTCATTGATGGACAGAGGACCATCGAGGACAAGGGACCATGCGGTAAGGGCCCAGGTGATACCTCGACTAGGTTATCTTAAGAGGGTGCTGTCAAAGAAAGGAGCCAAGGAGGAGCTGGACTTCATGAAGGAAGGGCTCACCTCCCCTGCGCCCTTGATAACCAGGAGGTATCCGATAATCGCCATCATGAAGCCATACAGCTCCTGTGCACAGATATGCGTCTATTGTCAGAGGAACTGGGAGATAAGGGAGGTCGATGCTGAGGATGCTGCAGTGGACGAGGGGTCCATCTCAGCCGCGGTCCATTGGTTCGCTGAGCATCCAATGGTGAACGAGGTCCTTGTCACAGGAGGGGACCCTGTATTGTTGGGGGACGAGGTCCTTGGCAGTCTGCTAGGTAGGCTCGCTGAGCTTGAGCATATCACGAGGATCAGGATCGGAACGAGGGTGCCAGTGGTCCTTCCCATGAGGGTCACGCCCTCGTTCCTTGACGAGATAGAGGCAGTGCATGACCCCCCAAGGAGAGAGGTCTGCGTCGTAACTCATATAGAACATCCGTATGAGGTCACTCCGGACCTCGTCAGGGCGGTCGTATCGATCAGAAGGAGGGGCATATCTGTCTATAATCAACAGGTCTTCACCTTCGAGAACAGCAGGAGGTTCGAGACCGCACTGCTGAGGGACATCGTTAAACGATCAGGGGTCGATCCTTACTACACCTTCAACACCAAAGGGAAGGAAGAGACAGAATGGTTCAGGGTGCCCATCGCCAGGATCCTTCAGGAGCGGAAGGAGGAGGCGAGGCTGCTACCAGGCCTTACCAGGACGGACGAGCCGGTGTTCAACATACCTGCATTAGGGAAGAACCATCTTCGGGCATGGCAACATCATGATATGATAATGATCTCAGCTCAGGGCGAACGGGTCTACGAGTTCCACCCTTGGGAAAAGAACATCGTAATGGCCCCGACCTATGTTTATAAGGATGTACCGATCATGGGCTATCTTGACAGGCTCGACGGGATAGGCGAGGACCCTGCGGACTATTGGAGCATATGGTATTATTTCTAGGACGATGGGATGTCTAGTTCTGGCCTAAGGCCGGGGGCAGGAATGTCGGGAGCACGCTCTTCGGCCAATCTTTTTTACCCTCGATGCCTTATGTCAGCAATATGGCCTTCAGCGACACGATAATGGGGGACCTGACCTTATGGGACCTCATCATATTTGCCGTCTTCATAGGGCTGACCCTGATGATCGCCCAGATCCTATATCTTCTTATAAGGAGATATCTGGACGCGAGGATAACCAAGAAGTCGTCGAAGAGCTTCGCCAGATTAACCCAGTATGTCCTGATATTGATCGGTCTCTACATCGGTTTCGTCATATTGCTCAAGCTCAACCTGTCCGAGCTCTTCGTCTCGCTGGGGATCATAAGCCTGGCGGTCGCTCTCGCGGCCCAGCAGGTCTTGCAGAACGTTTTCGCCGGCATCTTGATCTCCATATCCAAACCGATCGAGCTTGAGGATTGGGTCGAGATCGGGGGGTTCCCCATAACAAGGATGGGGAAGGTAAAGGACATCAGCCTGATGTATACTGAGCTCAGGGAGATCAACGGCAAGATCATAGCATTGCCTAATTCTTTCGTAATATCGAACAAGGTCGTCAATTACACAAGGGCAGGGTTTGTGGCCTTTGACATCCCGATCTACTTGAAGCAGGGGACAGACCTTGGAAAGGCATACAAGATTGTACTGCACGAGGCGGACATCGATGAGAACATACTTCCGAACCTCAAGGGCGAAGAGAAAAAGGCCTTCATCAAGCTCCTGGAAAGGCCGAACATCCAGGCGATCTTCGGTTCTCATCCCGACATGAAGATGTTCGACCCGCAGCTCAACATTGTAAGGCTGGAAGAGAGCAGGATCACATTGAACGTAAAGATCTGGGTGAAGGACCCTCAAAGACAGGACGAGATAATATCAAAATTCCTAGGCAACATCAATCGCAGGTTCAAGGAGGAGAACATAGAGATGGCCGATACATGATGCTGGCCATCTCTCCTCATTCACTACTTTTTTATAAAATGCACCCCATCGGCAAACAGTGAGCAATTGACGCCTGACGTCATTTTCCTTGTCCTCGGCCTGAGCATCATACTTGGTTTCATGGCCGATTATTTGTTCCAAAGGATCGGCTTCCCTGACGTCCTATTGCTGATACTTCTCGGGTTCATCCTCGGCCCGGGCTTGGCGGGGATCGTGAGCGGGTCCCTTACGGACAATATCATGGAGATCACCCCATATGTGGCCGGGGTGGCCCTCGCGATCATCCTTTTCGACGCGGGTCTGGGGTTGGACCTGGGGATGGTGTTCGGTTCCTTGAGGCACGCCGTCCTTCACACCCTATTGGAGTTCTTCCTCTCGATAGTCATCGTGGCGGTCATAGCAAGTGTGCTTCTTGGTTGGGACCTCATCTTGGGCCTGACACTGGGGACCATCATCGGAGGTACTAGCGGAGCGATAGTCATCCCAATGGTCAAAAGGATGAGGATGACCGATAAGGCGAGGACGATCTTGACATTGGAGGCCGCGATCACGGATGTCCTCGTGATCGTCATCGCCATCTTCCTGATCTTCTTGATGAGGGAGCAATCGGCATCGGCCCTTGATGCCGTCAGGGTCTTGATATTGTCCTTTTTGCTTTCGATAGCCATCGGAGGAGGGGCCGGCATATTGTGGATCAAGGCCCTTGCAAGGTTACAGGGGCGGCCGTTGGCATATATGATCACTTTAGGGGTCGTTTTCGTCATCTATTCGATCACGAACATGATCATCGGCGAAAGCGGAGGAGGGGCCATAGCCGCATTGGTCTTCGGCCTGGTGCTAGGGAACAGACATGAGGTCGTCACGAGGCTTGGCATGGTAGAGGAGGTCATTGAGATAGGGAGGGACATAATCAAGTTGAATCAGGAGATAACCTTCTTCGTCCGGACATTCTTTTTCGTCTACCTAGGATTGTTCTTTGGCACCATAGCACTTGGAAAGGGAGACATCCTGTTCAGCATCGTCATATTTGCTGGCCTTTTCTTCGTCAGATGGCTCGGGGTGATGGTCGAGAGAAAGAGCCTCGGTATGAACGGGCACGATCCCATTGGCTACGTGGTGATGATGCCGAGAGGGCTGAGCGCAGCGGTCCTTGCCTCCCTCCCACTGACATCCGGCGCCGTGTCTGTTGAAGATGGTAACCTGATCGTCGGCATCACTGTGATGATAATCCTGTATACCACAATAGGCGCCTCGGTCGGCGCGTTCGTGCTTTCCAGGTTGGGCAGAAGATCATAGCGGACCGGTCAGTTATAATTGGTCGAACTCTCATACCTTGCTCTAAAGGGGGGAGAGATGGTTGTTCGATGTGATCATAAGAATTAGGCCCCCAGAGAGCTGGGCCGTGGACGTCGCGAGGAAGACGCAGACGCCGATCATGATCCATAGTCTGATACAAAGGGAAGGGGGAGAGGTAGAGGGGATCATAGAGGTTGAGGCAGATGAAGAAACATCAAAAAAGGTCCTCTTTGAGATCAATTCTCATCAAGATATTTTGAGGACGAACCTTGAGGTCCAAAAGGACGGACGGCTTACCGGCAGCGTGACCGTCCGTCGTTGGTATGCTTTCACAAAGATCATCAGGTCACATGGTTTCATCAAGGGAGCAAGGGCAAAGCGGGACGGGACGATCGAATGGCACATTCTTATTGGGAAAGAGGAGTCCCTGCGCAGTCTTGTCCAAGGAATGGTGGAAACAGGATGCGAGGTCAGGCTCCTCAGGAAATCGAGGGTCGAGGACAGCAAGGTCTTATCTAAGAACCAGGAGCGCGTTCTCATGACAGCCTATGAACTGGGATACTTCGACTATCCCAGAAGGATAAGCGCAAAGGAGCTTGCAAAAAGGCTTGGGATCGTCCAATCGACCCTTTACGAATCATTACAGTCGTCTCAAAAGAAGCTCGTGGAGATGTACCTCCTGAAGAACAGATAGATGATCCGCCTAAGGTCTGACCGGTTCACATGAAATCATCGAGCGAGAGTCTTTTATTGGTCTTCTTGACCTCTGTCTTCCTGTTCGTCGGAACCTTGTCCTCCTGAGGCCCGAAATTGCCGTTCAAGAAATTGGACTGCGTGTTTCCGGACATAAGGCTTCTGTCGTCAAGGCCCCATACCTCAGTGACCCTGGACACCGTCTGCGCCACCCTTTCAGCATAATAACGCCAGTCGGGGGTACCTTCGAAGGGCCGCCCCTCGACCCAAGGGGTCACCTCCTGCGGCGTCCTTCTGGAATTTGTCACGATCCATGACACCTTCATGCCAGGTACGAACTGATACCCCATCGAGATCAATTTTTTTGCGGCCTGCACCGTGGCCTGGCTATCTGGATTGGCATATGAGCTGAAGGCCTTGCACCCCTTCGATATCACAAGCTTCCTCGGGTCGACCTTTCCCTGCAAGACCTCCTGCACCGAGCTCCTGGCGACCTTCATCGCCCCATCGATGTCGCCATCAAGGATCCTGTCGAAGACCGCCTGTAGTGTCTCCGCCTGCAGGTCGAAGGAGTCCGTACGCCTCATCTCATAGCCCCGGACCACGAGCTCCTTCTTCGGCCAGACCGTCCTTCCGACATATCTCTTCTTTTTGCCGTGGGAGAACATGGACTCCATTATCTTCTCGAACTCCAACATCCCCCCCTCCTTCGAGAAGCGCTCCGCCATCCTCATTCCGAAGGCCTTTGCCCCCTCGAGGTCCTCATCTGGTGATTTTACGAAGACCGAATCGGTGTCAGAGTAGATCACCTTGTAACCCTCTCTCTCAAGGTTCTGGATGATGCCCTTGGTGGTCTCCCGGGCAAAGGCAGTGATGGAGGAACCTATGTTCTTGTCGGTGAAGCGATAGAACGACGATGCGAATACCCCATAGAACGAGTTCATGAGTATCTTTATGGCCTGCTGCAGCCCGTCATAATACTGTTCCTCGTCCTTGTCCTTGGCCTCCTTCATCCTCCTCTTGGTGTCATCCCTCTCCTTCATAAGGCGGACCAAGATGTTCGGCAACAGGCCCTCTCTCTGGGCCTTGTCAAGGAAATGGACACCGTTCGGGCTCACTATCTTCCCGTCCGGGCTCAGCGTCGTGAAGCATATGTTCTTGGCAATGATGATGGAGGGGTACATCGATTTGAAGTCGAGGACGCACACCCAATGGTATAATCCAGGTTCTATCTCGTGGACATATCCTCCCTCTATCGCCTCCTCGTCGTCCCGGAAGCTCTTTGTCATCGGCACGCCGACGCCAGAACGGTCTGCCTGACGGATAAGTATGGAATCTATGAGGAGCGATGACCTGTTCTTCATCACGTCCTCCAGAGGGAGCTTTGAGACGGTAGCAAGGTCCATTATCTTCCGGACCCTCTCAAGCTTATTGAGTATCCTGAGCGAAAGCTCGGCATCCCTCGTACAATACTCGACCACCCGGTCCGAGTTCTTCTCCCACTCCTCGTCCATTTTCCTTGGATCTACATCGAGCTTCGTCTCTCCTCCGAGCAATTGCATGGAAACGGCATTGAGCGTCTCCTGTTTCGGACGAAGGTCCATCTTGACGGCCCACCAGGCGTCAACGATGAGACGGCCTGTGACCTCCCAGACCGGTTTATTGTACTTTTGGTCCCTCCTTCCGTTCAAGGACGAGCCGTCCCTCCCCCATCTCAGAGGAACGCCGAGCTGGGTCGCACGTTTCTCGATGACCCTGAGGTCATACCCTTCGATGTTATACCCGGAGATGATGTCCGGGTCCCGGCTCCTGATATACTCGGTGAACTCCTCCAGCATCTTCCTCTCAGAGCCTCGGAAGGATGCCCTCTCGACGATCTCTTTCCCAACTTGGAGGACACAACATATGGTGAGTATCCTTTTGTTATAGAACTCGTCGGGCGCCTCCTCGGTCTCAGAGTCGATCTCCCCTATCATGACCTTGCCGTCATTGATGTCCTTGAGGCTGTTCTCGATATCGAAGCTCAGCACACGCAACGGTGGATTGAACGCCTCTACGGTCTCTGTACGTCCTACCTCTACGACCAGGTCGGCGGTGTAATTCCCTTTCTCGACCTTTCTCCCAAATACCTTTATGCAGGAACCAAGGTCGTTGTTATAGATGTACCTGAGATAGAAAGGTATGTCGGCCGCGAGGAACTCCCCTCTTATCCTGGTATCCTCCCTGAGCTGCTTGACATGCTTGGGCAACCTCACAGTCACCCGCACACAGCTACGGTCCGCCCCTCTATGGAAGAGGGTCACCCTTCGCACATCAAGCACCTCCCTCCTGGCCCTAAGAAATTCATCCAGGTCAGGGTCTTCGCTCACGATGAAGCAGTAAGGCCTCTTCTCCATCTGGTCCTTGATGAGGTCCAAGGCCACTATAGACCTTCCGTCCCGGGTATGGCCATAGATCTCCACCACTATGTTCTCGTCCGGGGTCGATTTGTAGGTGGCGCTCACGATGCGAAGGTCCCAGCTCTCCATGGTATCACTTCTTGGAAACGATCGACATCACTTCGCCGTCCTGGAGCACATGGTCATGTCCTACGACGCGCTTCGTCCTGGCATTGATGCCGCGGATGAAATTGTCGCCAAGGTCGGTATGTATCTTGTACGCGAGGTCCTTCGCGGTAGAGCCCCTTTTTACGAGGAAAGCATCGGGCAGGACATTCCCGTCATGGTCCGTCCATTTGTTCTCGTCCTCGACAGGATAGACGACGATCATGTCAAGGAGCTTGAACGCGGCGGTCTCAAGCACGGTCTGGACCCCCGTGCCGTTCAGCCTCCTCATGTTCTGGGCCATGTATTCCAAGGCCTTTGCCTGCTGGGGGTTCAGCCTTGAAGGGTCGTTCACCTTGAACCCGTCCGACCCTGGGAGATATGTTACGAGGCCCGCCTTTGCGGCCTTTCTTAGAGCTAGCTCGGCCTCGGCCATGGTTGGGACCGTGATGTAACCTGGCACATCCATCATTCTTTTGAGGAACTCGGGCGGCGTAACATCGGCCTTGTTGAGCGCGATCATCATCGGTTTGCTATGCCTTCTGATCGACCGGCAGAGCTTGAGCATGTCATCCTCTTTCCAATTGGTGATGTTCTCAGGCAAAGGCGTCTCCCTGAGCGCCGCCAAAATTGAACCTTCCGAGACCCCGAGCCCGGTCAGCTTCTGATGGATCAGCTCATGGACCTTATGTCCCTCGAGATGGGCCTGTCTGGCGGCCTTCTCCCAGCCTTTTTCCAAAATGCCTTTCATCCATTGGGAGATCTCCGCGTCCAAGAACCTTACATCCTCCATCGGGTCATGGCTGCATTGGGGTACCGCAACCCCCTCGCAATCAGTGCCACCGGTGGCATCGACGATATGGACGAAGGCGTCCGCCTGGCGAAGGTCATCCAGGAACTGGTTCCCAAGGCCCTTGCCCTTGTGAGCGTCTGGAACAAGACCAGCGACATCAAGGAGCTCTACAGGGACTAGCCTGGTCCCATTCTCGCAATGCGAGTTCCTGGGGTTGCAGACATGCCCTAGCTCGACATGCGGACATTTGACACGTAGGTAAGCGACCCCCCTGTTCGGTTTAATGGTCGTGAACGGATAATTTGCTATCTCAGCAGGTGCCAAGGTGGCCGCGCTGAAGAATGTGGACTTGCCGACGTTTGGCTTACCGACGATACCTATCAACATGCATCTCGGTCCCCTTATCTTCTCGGATTAGATTAATGATTGCCTATCGGATGCTGGCATCTTTTTCAGATGTGATATTCCTTGATACTCTCTGCCATCTCATCGAGCCGAGATTGGACGAGCTGATGGATGGTACCCTCAGGGAAGGTGCCATCGTCTCTCCTGGCGCCGGCAGGCAACCCCGTCAGGATCTCTATCCCCTCATCGATCGTGCTGACGGGGAATATGTGGAACTTTCCCTCGGCGACCGCATCGAGGACCTCCTGCTTCAGCATGAGGTTCTTCACATTGCTCTGGGGGATGAGACATCCATGGGTGCCGTTGAGCCCGCGCTGCTTACACACCTCATAAAAGCCCTCGACCTTCTGATTCACCCCGCCGATGGCCTGCACCTGTCCTCTCTGGTTGACGGACCCTGTCACGGCATAGCATTGTTTGATAGGTCTGTTGGCCAGGGCGGAAAGTATGCAATAAAGCTCGGTGCTCGAGGCGCTGTCCCCATCAACCCCTGAATAGCTCTGCTCGAAGACCAACCTCGCGTTCAGGCTGAGAGGCCTCTTCTGCGCGTACATCAGATTGAGGTAGCCGCTGAGGATGAGGACACCCTTCGTATGTGTCGGACCGCCCATCTGCGCCTGTCTCTCAATATCGACTACGCCCTCGCGTCCGACCCCGACGCTCGCAGTGATCCTGCTGGGCTTCCCAAAGGTATGGTCACCGACCTGATAGACCGCGAGACCATTGACCTGACCTACCACCTCACCCTCAGTGTCGACCAAAAGGGTCCCATTGGCGATCATCTCACCGATCCGTTCTTGGACCATGTTCGAACGATATTCTTTCTCCTCGAGCTGTCTCATGATATGTTCCTTTTTTATGACATCTGAACCGTCCTCTCCGGCGTAGAAATTCGCTTCACGGATCAGGTCAGCGACGGCACTGAACTGGGTGGAGAGTTTGTTCTTGTCCTCCGCAAGCCTTGAGCTATGGTCGATCACGGCTGCTAGTGCCTGCGGTTCAAGATGTCTCAGTCCCTCCTTTTTACATAACGTGCATATGAACGACGCATATCGGCGGATATTCTCCTCGGTCCTGTCCATGATCACATCGAAATCCGCCTTGACCTTGAAGAGCTCTCTGAACTCCTGATCATAGCTGAACAGGAGGTCATACAGCTGAGGGCTGCCCATCAGGACTATCTTGCAGTCAAAAGGCACAGGCTCGGGGTGCAAGGTCTTGGTGACCATGAAATCAAACCTTGCGGCCGGCTCCTCGACCGTCAGCTTCTTTTGTTGTACTGTCTGCTTTAACGCCTGGTAAGCGAAAGGGTCCGCGAGCAGCCTCTCGGCCTCGATGACGAGGAACCCGCCGTTGGCCCTGTGCGCGGAACCACCGCGTATCATAGTGTAATCGGTGAAAAGCGTCCCGAACCTCACCTCCTTCTCGCTATAGCCGAAAAGCTTGTTATGCGTCGGGCTCGACTCTATGACGGTCGGTGCGTTCTGAAGTCCTGTGTTGTCAACGATGAGATTGACCTTATATCCCCTCGTCGGGTCCGGGGGGACCGCACCAGGCGGAAGCGATTGAGGGGGCAGGAGCAGCACTGGTAGGTTGTTGAGCACATCCTCCTCGACCTCTAAAAGATATCTCTCGACGGCCTCGTTCCCCTTGAATATCTCTCTGGCCTTCTCAAGAAGTGGGTCCATGGCAAGGTCGGCCGTCGTCCTATTGAGATCCGTCATAAGGCTCTCGGCCTTGCGGGAAAGCTCCCTTAAAGGTCTGAGGTACTCCCTCAGCCTCCCCTCCAGGTCCATTCTCTTGAGCTCTATCTCCTTCTGGAGGACTGCCGGTAGTCTGGACATCTCATCCGGGGTCAAGGCCCTGCCCTCCGTCATCGGCACCACGCTCAGACCGAGCTGTGTTGCCTGAAGGAGGAAGCCCTCTTCCTGGGCCATCTTGCTGGCCTCAATGATTATGTTGTTACGCTCCGTCTCGATAGATTTGATGGCGGCCTCTCTCTTCTTAGCGTATGCCTCGCTCTCAAAGGCTGTCTGGAGGGCTTTGACAAGGCCCTGGGTGAACAGCTCCATCTCACGTTTGAGCTCCTTTCCCTTGCCAGGAGGGAGGCCGATGGATATCGGTCGGCTCGGGTCCTTGAAATTGTTGACGTAGACATAGTCTTTCGGCACAGGCATCGACCTCGACAGTTCCTGTATGAAGTTCACCACCGACGTCTTCCTGCCGGTCCCAGGGACACCAGATATGAAGATGTTGAAACCGCTGTCCCTCATCCTGAGGCCATATTGCAACGCCCGGACCGCCCTGTCCTGGCCTATGATCTCTTCCAACGGCGTGAGCTCCGCTGTGCTCTTGCAATCGAACATCAGCGACGGGCACTGCTCGCTGCATTCCTTGACGCTCAGCTCCCTCATCTTTTTCACTCCGATGATGATTGCAACGATTGGACCCGTTCGTTATAATATTATTTTCATCCCATCAGGAGTAACCACAATATCTTTGAAATATCCAATCTGCTATGGCATGACAAATCATTGCATGGCCCTTTCAAGGGGCCTCAACATCTTAAGAAAGATCGGTCCAGCTGGAGATTGAAGGCATGGAAAAGAAGGAGCAGCAGTACGTTTGGATGGACGGAAAGATGATCGAGAAGGAGAAGGCCGTGGTCCCGATCATGACCCACGCCCTTCACTATGGTACGGGCGTCTTCGAAGGCATCCGTGTATACCATACTTCGCAGGGCCGCGCGGTCTTCAGACTAAAGGACCACATGGTCAGGTTCGAGAACTCCGCGAAGGCGCTCAACATGAAGATACCATACAGTGTCGACGAGATGTGCGAGGCCGTGCGAGAGACGGTCCGGGTCAACCCCCCCCACATGGACTACATCCGCCCGTTGGCATATTATGGCCACAACGAACAGGACAAGATCACGCTGAACCCCACGATCTTCCCAGTAAGGGTGGCGGTCGCATTGGCCTACATGGGCGCCTACCTGGGGAAGGAGAGCCTGGAAAAGGGAGCGAAGATAATCACATCCTCCTGGAAGAAACCGACCAATGAATCCACATCTCTGCAGGCGAAGATCTGTGGAAATTATGTCAACTCCGTCCTATGCAAGATCGAGTCAAACATGCTCGGCGCCGATGAGGGCCTGATGCTGAACTCGAACGGGACCGTGGCAGAGGGGCCTGGAGAGAACATCTTCATCATCAGGGGCGGTAAGCTGATCACCCCCCCTATTGCATCTGGTGTGCTTGAAGGGATCACCAAGGACTCGGTCCTTACCATCGCGAAGGACCTTGGGTACGAGGTCATCGAGAGGGAGATAACACGGTCAGAGATATGGAACGCCGATGAGTTCTTCATGACAGGCACCGCGGCGGAGGTCACACCATGCGGGTCGTTGGACGGAAGGGCGATAGGGAACGGCAAGCGTGGTCCGATCACCAAGCAGATACAGGAGACATTCTTCGAGGCAGCGAGAGGCAATCTGCCCAAATACAGGCATTGGCTGGACCTCGTCGAGGTTAAGAAATAAGGAAAAGGTCGGGCTGGTGACAATTCCTTCTGGACAAGAACGTCAGGTCATATTCGTGGCAGGTGAGGTAGCATGTTCGAGATAAGGTTCCACGGCAGGGGAGGGCAAGGGGCGGTCATGGCAGCACAGACCATAGCCGAGGCGGCGGTGAACGAAGGGCTCGAGGCCCAGGCCTTCCCGCACTTCGGTGCAGAGAGAAGAGGAGCTCCGGTCATGGCCTTTGCGAGGATCGACACCAAGAAGATCAGCGTGAGGACGCAGGTATATGTTCCCGACATGCTCGTCGTCATGGACGAATCCCTTCTCGACATCGAGCCCGTCGCTGACGGCCTGAAGGATACGGGCTCAGCAGTGATCAACACCAGCTCTTCACCTGAAAATATAGATCTGGGAAAGAGGGTCAGATGCGTGACCGTCGATGCGACCACGATAGCCCTTGAGACCTTGAAGGCACCGATCGTGAACACCGCGATACTAGGGGCGATGGCCAAGGCGGACCCCCTGGTCTCCTTGGGCTCCATCAAGAAGGCGATCATCAGCAGGTTCGGGGAACATCTTGGTGAGAAGGCAGGGGCCCTGAACGCAGAGGCCGCCCAGAGGGCCTATGAGAAGGCCATTATAGGCGAGAGCATCGCTAAGAGACAACAGGCGAAAAGGAGCATGTGGCTACCCACCTGGCAGGACATGCCTGCTGGTGTGGCCCTCCATCCCGGGGAGGTCGGGGGGATGAAGGTCGGGCCAGGGTCGGCCGTCCAAGTGAGGACAGGCACCTGGAGGACCAGGACACCTAGATACATCGAGGAGAGATGTGTCAGGTGCGTAAAATGCTGGTTCATCTGTCCTGACGCTGCGATACATCGCCGGAAGGACGACAGGATCGACATCGATTATGACCATTGCAAAGGATGCGGCATATGCTCAACGGTATGTCCTGCAAGAGCGATAGAGATGGTAAGGGGGGCGAGGTTATGAAGGTCAAGGTCCTGAGCGGGGACCATGCCGTCGCCCATGCGGTCAAGCTCTGCAAGGTGGATGTCATCCCTACCTACCCGATAACCCCGCAGACCCTGATCATAGAGAAGATATCTGATTTCATATTCGATGGAGAGTTCGATGCGACCTTCATGCACGCCGACAGCGAGCACTCGGCCATGTCCATGGCGGTCGGTGCGTCAGCGACCGGCGTAAGGACCTTCACCGCGACCGCATCGCAAGGGTTGGCCTTGATGCACGAGATGCTCTACGTCGCCCCGCAGACCAGGCTGCCCATAGTGATGGCCAACGTCAACAGGAGCCTCGGGGCAGGTTCTGGCATCTGGGCAGAGTACAACGACTCGATGCCCGAGCGCGAGTCCGGATGGATGCAGGTATATGTGGAGGACTGCCAGGAGGCCATGGACGCAATCATCCAGGCGTATCGGGTCGCCGAGGACCATCGTGTGATGCTACCGATGATGGTCTGCCTTGATGCATTCGTCCTCTCCCATACGGTGGAAAAGGTCCTTGTTCCTGAGCAGTCAGAGGTCGATGCATTCCTTCCCAGGTTCAGGCCCATGAACTATCTGGATACGTCCAACCCTAAGTTCATAAACATAGCGGTGTCACCGGCGCATTCCATGGAGATGAGGTATCAGATGGACCATCTCATGAGGGGAGTGGCGCCCTTCATCGACGAGGTCGATGAAGAATTTTCAAAGATGTTCGGCAGGAGATATGGTGGGGTGATCGAGGAGTATCGCATGGAGGACGCTGACTATGCGCTGATGACGCTTGGTACCGCAACAAGCACGGCAAGGGTAGCGGTGGATGAACTGAGGGCCGAGGGCAGGAAGGTAGGTCTGATCAAGCTGCGTTTCATGAGGCCGTTCCCGCATGAAAGGCTCAGAAGGGCCCTCGAGCATGTGAAGGCCTTTGGTGTCTTCGACCGTTCCATATCGATGAACGGCTTTGGTCCAGTGTTCACAGAGGCAAGGAACTCGCTCTATGGGACAGGGGTCCCTGTCACGGACCATATAGCAGGGATAGGTGGAAGGGACCTGACGGTCCAGATGTTCAAGGAGATGTTCCAGAGGATAGAGGACAGCGTGAAGGGCGGGGGAAGGGATTGTTATTGGCATGGACTGAGGGGTGAGCAGATATGAGCAAGCAGTTGACGATACGGACGATGCCGCAGGAGGACATGTTGACCTCTGGCCATGGTGCCTGTGGCGGCTGCGGTCTTAGCACGGCGGTGAACAATGTGCTGAGGGTGCTCGGGCCAGACACGATAGTGTATGCGCCGGCCTCCTGTTTCCTCGTTTTCTCTGCGCAATACCCCATCAGCGCATTGAAGGTCCCTTTCATATATTCAGCGTTCGAGAACACCGGTGCCGTGATCTCAGGGATCTCCGCAGGTCTCAGAAGACAAGGGAAGGCATCGTACGTGGTGGGCTTTGCCGGCGATGGAGGTACCTTTGACATAGGGCTCCAGGCCCTCTCAGGGGCGGCGGAGAGGAACGATGATGTGCTTTATGTATGCGTGGACAACGAGGCGTATATGAACACAGGCACGCAACGCTCGGGGTCGACGCCCTTTGGCGCATGGACGACCACGACGCCGGTCGGGAAGGTCATCCAAGGGAAGAGGCAGCACAAGAAAGACCTGATGTCAGTGATCGCAGCGCAGGAGGTACCGTATGCAGCCACCCTTTCCATAGCACATCCTGGAGACTTCCTTAGGAAAGTTGAGAAGGCAAAGGGGAAGAGGGGCTTCAGGTTCCTTCACATCATGACACCATGCACCTCTGGCTGGAAGACGGAGCCATCGGCGACATATGAGCTGGCACGATTGGCGGTCGAAACGGGGATGTGGACGTTATATGAGATAGAGGATGGGGCGAAGCGCATCACATACCGACCGAAGGAGATGGTCCCGGTCGAGAACTATCTCAAGATGCAGGGAAGGTTCAAGCATATGTCAAAGGAGGACATCGAGACGTTGCAAAAATGGATATGCAAAAAGTGGAAGATGCACTATGAACCTGACATGGTGTCCCCTGTACCAAGGTCGGAGGAGGAAGAGCTATCGATGGTCGAGGAAGATAACGAAGGGATCTGAACGGCCTTTAAAGCTCCCGCCATGGTCTTCTCTGACCCGGGCCTGGTCATCTTCACAGCAATGCTCGCTGTTCGATGTCAGAGGTCCGAAGCCCGTTTCAGACCATGCCATGAAGGGTGGTCATTTTAATAGGGACACATAGGTCCTGGCACCCTCTGGCCATCTTTTCATTCTAGCAGCCCCATTCCATCTCTGGTCGGATGCCCGTCGTTCGATAGAAGGCCCTTTATTAATCCACCTCTATAGGAAGGACCATCAGTATCGGTCGGTCAGGGGTCTTGACCGATGGCATATCTGGTTTGAGGACGAGATGTCCTAGCGCATCCGTGCCCACCGGTCCACTGCGACCGCAGCTATCAGGGCGATGACCGATGCAGGCAGGGCGATGACCAGAGGGTCGACGACCTGCCAGGGCATGTCAAGAACCGCCGGTCTTCCGAACAGGAGGTTGCTGATCCCCAACGGCTCTGACTCTTTGATGTGCACGAAGGCGGTCCATGTGAACCATGTCACCGCCCCTACCACCAGCGATATCTTGGCCGGCATCGCCCTTGGTTCCTTGGAAAAGATGCCATATGTGAACATCGGCAGGAATGCGGCCGCGCAAAGGCCCATGAACATGGCCGTCGCCCTCATGATGATGCTTCCAGGCATATAGAACGCCAACAGGACCGAGAAGAAGATCATCATGGCCGTGCCATATCTGTTCGCCCTGAGCGAGCAGGCGGTGATGTCCTGCCTGTACTTCTTCGGCATGAGCCTTGAAGGGGCAAGGTGGCACCAAAGGTCATGACCGGCGGAAGAGCCCATCGTGTGGAACAATGCGCTCAACGTCGACATTGCGGCCGCGAGCAGCGTCAGCATGAATATGACAACGATCAGGTCAGGCATGGCATCGTTGATATAGAGGGGGATTATCGTGTCGATGTTCTTATCGATGGCCACCTGCGTGGCGAGCTTCCCGAAATATTTCGGGTTCTCGGTCTTGCTATAGAACCAAACATTGGATAGTGCCCCGATGGTGAACGCCACACCGGTGGACAGACCGATGAACAAAGCCCCTACGGGAACCGCTCTGTTCAATATCTTCCCGTCCTTGGCCGTCATGAACCTGACGGTCAACTGGGGCTGGGCCAAGACCCCTATCCCCACGCCCATGATCACAGTGGTCACCAGGACAAGCCAATTGGAGCTGAACGCGTCCGGGAACTCGGTCCAGCCGTTCATACCCTGGGCCCTCAGGCCCGCCGGGACGCCTGGGTCAGTCGCCAGTCCAGCGAGGGAGGTATTGGCCGCCTCCCATCCTCCAAGATAGACAAATGTCAGGACAAGGATCGCCGTCATGCCGAAGAGCATGACGGCACCTTGGAACGAATCAGTGTACATCACGGCCAGGAGGCCTCCGAACACCACATATACAGCTGTGATCACCGCAAAACCGAGAAGTGCGGCGTTATAATCTATGTCCAATGTGGTCCTGAGGAACTGAGAGCCTCCGATCAATACTGCGGAAGCATATAGCGGCATCATCAATAATATCAGCAACGACGTTGAATACTGCAGGAAAGGAGAGTTGAACCGTTTTCCAAGAAGGTCCGGGAACGTCATCGCTCTCAGGGATTTCCCTATCTTTCTCACCCTCTTCCCATATAACAGGAATGCAACAAGCACGCCGACCCCGATGCATAGTACGGTGAGCCATATGATGCCCATGCCGTAGGCCGCCGCCACACCCCCGAATCCGACGATGGCTGAGGTGGAAATGAAGGTGGAACCATATGATAGGCCGATCACCCATGATGGTACATTCCTTCCAGCAAGCAGGAAGTCCTCTCCGACCCTGGTCTTCTTATATGCCAGGTAGGAGAGGCCAAGGGTAACGCCTAAGTATGCTATCGTACAGGCCCAGAACACCGTGGAGTCCACCATTCGCGCACCGCCTAGCTTTGGTTCTCTTCTTTCTCCACCTTCCTATTACGATCGACGGCGTAACCGATGATGAGCATCAAGGTCGCCAATGGCAGCGCCACGAAGAGAGGGTCGATCCAGCTATACGGTGTGGGGAGTACACTGGCCTTATCGAACAGGGCCTGACATACGCCAAAGACCGGAGTATAGCCAGACCATTTGGTCTCGACCGTGCCCGAGCCGTAGACGAACATCCCCCAGATGAACCAGGTCAGCGCCCCGACCGCAAGGCTGAGCTTTGCCGCGATCACCGAGGGTCTCTTGATGAACACCCCGGCCGCGAACATCGGCAGGAACGCAGAGGCACATAGCCCCATGAACGCAGATGTGGCGATAGCGATTATCTCGTTCGGCATGTAGAACGCCACCGCCAAGGTCACGGCGATCATGAGGAAGGCCGCATATCTGTTGGACCTTAGCGAGCAGGTATTGTCCTCTTTGGGCCTCCTATATTTTTCTGGGACCAATCTCGAGCGCCTTATGCCGCTCCATAGGTCCGTCCCTGCCGCGGAACCTAATGCATGCAACAATGAACTGAGCGTCGACATCGCCGCCGCGAGCAAGGTCAGGAGGAAGAACACGACCACGATGTCCGGCATAGCGCTCTCTATGTACAAGGGCATGATCTTGTCCCTGTCCCCTGCGATCACGCTGGAAAGCGCACCGCCGTTGTCAGGGTCCATGAAGTATACGTTCGACAAGGCTCCTACCGTATATGCGACACCAGTGGTCAGCAGGATGAAGAGACCGCCTACAGGTATGGCCCTGTTGAGCATCTTTCCATCCTTCGCGCACATGAAACGCACTATCAACTGGGGCTGGGCCAAGACCCCTATCCCCACGCCCATGATTATAGTGGTCACCATGAAGTACCAGTTCTGGGATAGGAACTCTGGGAAGCTGGTCCACCCCGTCATGCCCTGCGCGGCCAATGGGGCTGGAACGCCGGGATCGTTCGCGAGATTGCTCAGTGCCGTATTTGCCTCGGTCACACCCCCCAGGAGTGAAAAGGTGATCACTAGGATCGCCCCCATTCCGAGGATCATGACCAATGCCTGAAAGGCATCAGCATACATGACCGCCCTCATCCCTCCGAAGGCAACATATAGGGCAACGATGAGCGAAAGAGTGACCATCGCCACGTCAAAATCGACATCTAACGTCCCTTCTATGAACCTCGATCCACCAATAAGGACCGCGGCCGAATAGAGCGGCATCCCGATCAGAATGACCACTGCCATGAAGTACCTGATGAAGTCCGATCTGTATACCTTGCTCATGAGGTCAGGGAACGTCACCGCCCCCAGCTTCTTGCCCAGCCTTCTTACCGGATGCCCGAAGACCAAGAAGGCCAAAAGGACACCGATACCGACATTGAGGACCACCAGCCAGATTATGCTCATGCCGAATATCGCGGCCACGCCCCCAAAACCAACTATTGCGGAGGTCGATATGAAGGTGGCACCATAGGAAAGCCCAATGATTATGGGGTTTACGTTCCTTCCGGCCAGAAGATATTCTTCGCCCTGCCTCGTTCTCTTGTATCCGAGGTATGATAGATAGATGGTGATGACGACGAATATCACCGTGGCTATCCAAAAATAGATAGGATCGACCATCTCAATCCTCTTCCTTGTTCCAATTGAGGATCCCGTATATCACACAGACAACGGTAAGACCGATCGCAAAGGCATACCCGCCCCAGACCCATGGGTCACTTATACCAAGTACTTCCACAGATTGCTCCCCCTGATTTCTCTGACGAATGGCTTCTTTGGATATAAATGTTATATGTTAGTCCGCTTCTTGCTAACATTTAGCACGAAACGTCCCCTATGGTCTTTTGGTGCAAGAGCCTTGGAAATGGTCTTTGTCAAGAAGCCTTGCCCCATGTGCAAGTATCTTTTCGATCCCGGCGTCCACGTCCTCGACCCTTATTATCAGGACAGCGCACGGCTCGTTCCGGTATCCATATCCATATTCTATGTTCACACCTGCCCTGCTCAACATGTCCGTAAGGTCATACAGTCCTCCAGGTCTGTCGGCCATCTCCACCGCGAGGACATCGGTGAACTTCACGACGAAACCGGCCTTCTTCAGCATATCGTGTGCGATATCGGGCTTGTCCACTATCACCCTTATAACACCGTAGCCCGCCCCCTCGGCAATGCTGAAGCCAAGGATGTTCACATCGTTGTCGCGCATGACCTTCGCCATCGCCGCGATCATCCCAGGCTTGTTCTCCGCGAATATCGATAGCTGCTTCACCCGATACTTGGCATGATCGATCGACATCAGATCTCCCTCCTATCAACGACGCGCTTTGCCTTCCCTTCGAACCTTGGAAGAGAACCAGGTGGCACCAGCTCTATCTTGGCACCAACATTCAACGAGCTCCTCAATCTTGAAGATATCCTTTCTCTCAACGCGTTCAGCTCGAGAATGTTGTCGGTGAAGGCCTCTGGTTTGAGCTCGACCTTCACCATCATATCATCCAGCGCGCCCCGCCTCTCCACGATTATCTGGAACTCATTCCCGACCTCTGGATTGGTATGAAGACAATGCTCGACCTGTGATGGGAACACATTGATCCCCCTGATTATCAGCATGTCGTCAACACGACCAGTGATCCTCATCATCCGTGGGTGGTCCCTACCACAGGAGCATTTGTCGTTCTCTATCATCGTTATGTCGCCCATACGGTAACGTATTATGGGGAAGGCCTCCTTCTGGAGCATGGTGATCACCAGCTCACCTCTCTCACCCGGTCCAAGCCTCTCTCCTGTTTCGGGGTCGATTATCTCTACCAGGGCTATGTCCCTCCAGAGATGTATCCCGCACTGGTCCTCGCACTCCGACCATAATGGTCCGGATAGCTCCGAGGCACCGAAGCAGTTGATCCCTTTCACCCCGAGCCAGTTCTGGATCCTGTCCCGCATCTTGTCAGACCAAGGTTCAGCCCCGAGAAGCCCCGTCCTCAAGGTGCTGTTCCTTAGGTCGTACCCGATCTTCTCCGCGACCTCCCCCACATAGATTAGGTAAGAAGGGGTGGCGGCCATCGCAGTGACGCCTAGGTCCTCGATCATCTGGATCTGCCTTTCCGTGTTCCCTGTGCTGGCAGGCACGACCGCCGCCCCGATCTTCTCGGCCGCGTAATGGAAACCGAGCCCCCCCGTGAAAAGCCCATAGGTGTTCGCCACCTGAACGACATCATCAGCGCCCAGCCCGGCCGATCTCAGGGCGCGGCCAAGCGATTCGGACCACATCTCGATGTCATTGCGCGTATAACCGACGATGGTCGGTTTGCCCGTGGTCCCAGATGATGCGTGGTAACGGACTATCTCTCTCTTAGATGCCGTGAAAAGCCTGTCTGGATAATTGTCCCTCAGGTCCTTTTTTGACATGAAGGGAAGCTTGACCACATCATCCAGGGTCCTGATGTCCTCCGGTCTGACATTGTTGTTCAACATCTTCTGACGGTAGAAGGGCGACCTTTCGTAGTTCTTGCGGACCAGGTCCTTCAGCAATCCCAACTGAAGGTCATCAAGGTCCTTCTTGGACATCATTTCGATATCGGGGTTCCAGCACGCCATGCAAATCTGCTCCGCTCAAGAATGCCCTGTGATAGCATGTAGCATATATGAGCCTTAGCGGGAATTGATCATAAAAAGACCGACCAGGGGATCCATCACGCCGATACCAGGTTGTCCATTATGTCCCCTTCGGACAGCATCCCTACCACCTTTCCGGCCTTTACGACGGGCAAGGTCCTTAACCGGAACTCGACCATATAAGCAGCGGCCGTCCGGAGGTCGTCTTCTGGCCTTATTGATACCGTCGCCTTTCTCATGAAGTCCTTGACCATCTCGTTCTCGAGGTCCAGAGGGCCAGGGTGAAGCTTGGTATTGGCATTGTTGATGGCCTTGAGCACATCTAGCTTCGAGATCATTCCGACCAGCAGGCCATCCCTGACAACAGGCAAACTGTTATACTCTTTCTCTTCAAAGATGGCCAGGGCCTTTCCTATGCTATCATCTTCAGAAACAGTGACGATCTCTCTCGACATTATCTCAGAGACCTTCCTTGGTGGGATCATCCTCATTTTGGCCATAGCTCATCCTAGTTCAGATTGATGGAACAGTTCTTGAATCTTTCCAGTTGTTCTTTGTCCGGCAAGATCAGATCTCAAAGTATTTTTATCACCGAGCCATCCTCATCATTTTCGCACAGTTCCATTGATCTAGGCCGATCCTCATCCCAAGGCGATATTAATCAAAGATAGGCCCTCTCGCCAACCGCTTAATTTCAGATCCAGATCTTACAATCATGCGACCAGTCAAAGAGGCCGATGGCGCCATGCCCAATTTGTCTGATCGTATTGGGTCTCTGGGACCGGCCTTTGCTCGATACCGGTCTCACGATCTTATCATCACATGGTCTCTGCGCCTTGTATCTTGATCCGTCCTGATGCATCGTTGTAATGTACCTACCTAAGGTCTATGATAACATTTTTGACCATTAGGGGTCCTCGGTGAAAGAGACCGACAGATGGGAATGGGCCTCGATTCAAAATCGGCCTGATGAAATTGTCGGATTATAATTATTTTATAATTCTTACAATTTATTAGGAGATGCCGGTGTATTATATGGGAAGGAAGAGCCTCGCCGTGCAGCGCAAGGAGCAGATTCTTGATGCTTTTGAGAGGTGCGTCGTGAGGAATGGTCTGGACGGAGTGACCATCGAGCAGATAGCCAATGAGGCGGACGTGATGCCAAGCATAATCAGGCATTATATCGGCAATTGGAACGATCTTGTCAGGGAACTGGTCCACCGCACGATAAGAAGGTATGACATGATGATTGACGAGCTCTCGAAAGCCAGCAAAGGACATGACGTGGTACCCCGCATGCTTGAGAACATGTATCCGGTGACCTCAGAGGCGGCCGACAGGGAAAAGTTCGTGCTCGGCCTTCTGATGACGGCAAAAGACAGGTACCCTGAGACAAAGGAGATGATACTGGACCTTCTAAGAAAGGCGACGACAAGCATGGGTGAGGCCCTTCATAGGACATATCCCAATACGCCAAAGGAAACATGCGACCAGGTGGCCTATAGTCTGATATGCATATCGATAACCAACGATATCGCAAAGAACATGGGCATGGACCTTAGATACACCGAAGGTGCAAGGGTCAGCGCAGAGGCCCTTATAAATTTCCTTGAGACCATGAACAGAGCCAGAGATGATAGATTATAGATTTTAAAAATTTACAATTTTTTTGGGACCATAGATAATCCTTTATCTAGGGAGAAGTTCCCGGCATCCATTCCTTGGCGCATGGGTGACAATTCATGTTCAACAGGTTAGGCAATGTAATAATCAAGCATCACAAGATGATAATCATATTCTGGGCGATCGCATTGCTCGTCTCGATACCGGCGATGGCCATGGTGAACGATGTGGTCGTCTACCAGGAGACCGAGCTGGTCGACGGAGAGTACGAATCGATAAAGGCCCAAAAGATCATAGATGAGAGCTTCCCAAGGACCGATGCCAATGGCACCCTGATGATCGTGGTGCGGACGGATAACATATCTTCACCATACACGCGCGACTTCCTATTGTCCCTGGAGAGCAGGCTGACCACATCCCAAGACCTGGAGTATCTCACAGGTGTGACGACCCCCTATTCCGTGCAGAGGATGGTGCTCTTGGCCGCGATACCTCAGGTCGGCACGGGCCTCTGGGCGGCCGAGAACGAGATAAATGGCACGCTCTTGGTGATGTATGGCGTACCGGCGATGTTCCTTGAGGAATGGTCCTCCGCCGTAGCAGGTGGTGCGACCCCTTCGGAGGCGGATGTCCAGGCATACTCGATGACCTATCTGGCCCTAAACCAGATGATGCTTGGCCAAGACCCTCAGATGAAAGGCATGGCCCTCGCATACTACGCTCAGCTCGCTAACGAGTGGAACCTGACCGCTTCGAACATCAGCCTGGTGAGCGATCCTCAGGCCCGCGCGGTGCATTGCATCAACGTGGCGGTCTCCGAGACCGTTGTGACGCTCGGGCTCCCGGAGCAGAAGGCAGCATTGTTAGGATCACTTCTTGTCGCCTTCAACTTCTCCAATTTCAACAATCAGACGGCGGTGCACAACTTCACAGTCAGCACGTTCGCGATGATGTCCCGCATCAACGACCTCCAATTCCTGGAAGAGGTCTATAGGCTAGGTCCTGAGTATTCAGGGCCCGAGGTCCTAGGGCTGGCCAACACCATCATCTCAACAGGAACCTTCGAGACCTACCCCGTGCCCGTCCCAAGCGATGTCTTCGCGGGAATGGTGAGCCCGGACGGCGAGACCTCGCTTGTAATCCTGACATTCTCCATAGACGAGGAATACACATTGGACGATGGCACGAAGCCGCTCATGGAGAGCGTTGCGACCATAAGAGGTATCGTCAAGGATGTCAAGGCGACCTCCTCTGCCGACATTAGAACATACGTCACGGGGAGCGCGGCGATATCCGCCGATATGGAGAAGGCCGCTGCGGGCGACCTGTCCCTGATCGAGCCAATAACGATCGGCATCGTCATCGTTCTGATGGGGGTATTGTTCCGGTCAGTTCTCGCCCAGTTCGTCCCACTTGGTGCGGCAGGCATTGCCATTGGTATAAGCCAGGCCCTCGTGTTCGTCATCGGATCGACAGTGGCCAACATCCACTACAGCGTGCTGACGCTGCTGTTCACAGTGCTGATGGGCGTGGGCGTCGATTACTCAATATTCATAATGACTCGCTATCGCGAGGAAAGGGTCAAAGGCCATGACAGGCCTACGGCCGTTCACACCGCAGTGACATGGGCCGGCGAGAGCATAGTTACCAGCGGCACAACGGTCATCATCGCCTTCTTTGCGATGACGATCTCCTCGTTCTCCATGATGAAGACGATGGGGATGATCCTTGGCATGGCGATCGTGGTCGCCCTTCTCATAGCGCTGACGTTGATACCGTCCCTCCTCATGCTCATCGGCAACAGGGTCTTCTGGCCCACCACTGGTAAGCGTTGGAAGAAGTTCGTTGAGAATTTCAACGCAAAAAAGGCCGCGGGCAATCGCGGTTATTTCCACAATGCTGCCCACTTCGCGGTGGACCATGCCAAGGTCATCTTGGTCGTGGCCGCCCTGGTCACTGTGCCGGCAGCTTACATCTACACCACCGCCGAGACAAGCTTTGACTTCATAGGAGGAATGCCCGCCGTCGAGAGCACAGACGGCCTGAAGGCGATGAGCCAGGACTTCGGCGAGGGGCTGATCATGCCCACCCAGGTGGTCATCGACGATATCACCCTCTTCAACAACGACGGGACGATCGACCTGGCATCATGGAACTCGCTCAACAATATGTCGATCGCCATAGCGGCCAACTCTGAGGTCCAGATGGTGTCTGGCCCTACCAGCCCGAACGGTCAGCCCGTCAACGACTATCTATCATACAACTCGATGACCGATGAAGAAAGGTCGGCGTTCCAGAAGAGCGTCTCTGAGTTCATCGGCACAGATGGAAGCACCGTCCTCCTAGAGGTCGTGCTCAAGGACCAGCCGATGTCCAAGGCATCGGTCGACTTCATCACCGAACTTCGCGGGCAGGTATCGGAGATCAAACAGGCCGAGGTTGCACTGGCCTCCACCGAGATATATGTGGGCGGCTCCACCGCGATGATGGGCGATCTGAGCGAGAACATGAACAAGGAGTTCAACAACATGGAGCTGATCGTGGTAGTCGGCATCTTCCTGGTGCTGATGCTGGTCCTTGGGTCTCTGCTGCTACCTCTGTTCGCTATCATATCGATCCTCATGAGCATCATGTGGTCCTTCGCGCTCACCGTGCTGGTGTTCGGGGAGCTCTCCGCCGTCCCTATACTATGGATGGTCCCGATGATCCTCTTCATAATGCTGATGGGCATAGGCATGGACTATAACGTGTTCATCCTGACCCGCATCAGGGAGGAGGCGCAGAAAGGAAAGGACAACAGGACGGCGATCGTTGATGCTGTGGAATGGACAGGCGGGATCATTACCGCTTTGGCCATCATCATGGGAGGAGCGTTCGGGTCCATGATGCTCTCCAGCATGGCGATGATGCAGGAGTTCGGCTTCGCGCTGTTCTGCGCCATCATCTTCGATGCCATGATCGTGCGTACCTACATCGTCCCCGCGGCGATGACCGTCATGGGCAAATGGGCATGGTATGCTCCTGGTCGCCTAAGGCGTGTTGGAAGGCAGGATGTTAAGGAAAAGGTCAACGAGTAAGACGCCTGGAACAAACCTCTTTCAAACCATTTTATCCCATCTTTTATCTGGCCTCATGGAAAACAGAAATGACCGTTTGGAAAGGTCATTCGAAGGCATATGCGGAGCGCATCGACTCCAGCACCGAGCGCCCGAACGGAGTGAGCAGATATCTCTTCCAGGTCTCTTTTTCAGGGGTCAGGCATTCGATCAGACCTTCTCGTTCCATCTCATGGATCGCCCTGCTTATATTCTGAACGGAACGACCAGTGCGCGATGCGAGCTCTGATGCCTTGATGACACCGTTCTCATGGGCCTCCCGCATGACGAGCATCCTCCTGTCCACCGACAGTACCCATCTTACGGCCTCTTCAATGTTCATCATGGTTCTCATAGGCCCTTCATATCTTAATCCTTATCGATTGTAATATCTTGCCCCATCGAGAGATATTCCTTTGCAAGCATCTCATTCACGGCCTGTACGGTCTCACTGAAGTTCCTCATCTCATCGGTCAATTCGTCGTGATCATGTGCTCTATTTCCGTCCATCACGACCCCAGGGGACACCATCCTTCTGTCAGGCAGAGCAACCCCGATCAGGACGCGGTGCATGACGGCGCACTCTGACCCGATATCACAACGGAAGAGCACGGCCCCGAAACCTATGAACGTCCGGTCGCCGACCTCACAGGGTCCATGTATTATCGCCCCATGTCCGACCGAGACACCTTTACCTATACGGACCGTTGAGCCCATCACCCCATGGATGACCACATTGTCCTGTATATTGCAGCCGTCCCCGATCTCGACACTTGAGCCTGGCTCATCACATCTGATGGTAGCATTTGGGGCCACAAATACGTTGTCTCCGATCGTGACGTTGCCCATGACCACGGCATGTTCGGAGATGAAGGTTCCTTTTCCGATGTTTGGAGTTTTATGAACGGTCTTCATGGATTTCAAAATATGAATATTTATGAAAATATTTGAACTTTTATGATTAAATATGCAAATATCGGAACTCCGCCCCGTGATGGTAAGCCCTGCTTCTTTTTTCTCTATCCATTAAGAAGGACAATGTCGCGAAAAAATCATCTCAAGATATAGAAAGCTCACCCCGGATCGATCCTGGCGGTCTTTACATTATGACTGAAAATAATTGATGACAATAGACAAGCGCAGGGCGGCCTCGCCCAGGTCTCAAGATGACTACCATCATTGGGACCGCTCATAAAGCCCATGCAACGGTGAGCGGATGAAGGAGACATTCTTCCCGAGAAGGTCGTTGAGAGCGTCAGGTCCCGGTCCAATTGTTCTTCCTTTTCCATCTTCTATAGAGATAAATGAGGGCCGCCAAGCCTATGGCCGCAACAATCACAACATCCCAGCCGTCCATCATCTTCCAGAAATCCATCCAGCTCGAACCAAGTTCATGACCGATCAATGCGAGCACAGAGTTCCAGAACAGACCGCCACCGAAAGTGAAGAGCATGAACCTCTTGGGGTCCATCTTCGCTATACCCGCTGGATAGGAGATGATAGACCTTACGCCAGGTACCATGTGGCCGAACAGGACCGCGAACCTCCCTTTCTCGGCGAAGAACCGGTCGGCCTTGTCCAGGATCTCCTCGTCAACGAAGATCCATCTCCCATATCTAAGAAGCACTGGCCTCCCAAGGACCATGGCAAGGAGGTAAGATACGGTCGAACCCAATGTGCTTCCTATGGTGGCAGCCAGGACCACGAACAAAAGGTCCATCTTGCCAAGGCTCGCCAGATGACCAGCGAACGGCACTATCAGCTCGCTCGGGATCGGAGTGATGATCCCCTCCAGGAACATGGCCGCAAATATGCCTGGATAACCCGTGGCCTCGATGAAGTCGAGCATCCATTGGGACAGCTCGCTGATCAATCTCACGACCCCCTTCCATCATACTTCAAGATATGCACAGCATTCGCCAATTCCCCGATCTCCTCGGGGGCCAATGCTTCGACCCTCTTATCTAGATATGGCAAGCTAGAGATGTCGTGCCCCTCCAACATCTTGGCCTTCTTCAGCACCGTGGATATCTTTTTCCTCCTTTGGCTGAACAACATCTCCACCAGCTTGAAGAAAAGGGCCTCGTCATTGACCTTGAAGGGGGCCGGCCTTGGTGTCAGACGGACGATCCTAGAATCGACCTCGGGCTCAGGCCAGAACCTGTTCCTGCTCACGACATCCAACAGCTCGCATTCTGCACGATAATAGACGCCGACAGAAAGCCTTCCATAATCCTCGGTGTCAGCCCTCGCCCCCATCCTGTCCGCGAACTCTTTCTGCACCATGACCACTGCGCACTTGAAATCATGCTCCAGAAGTCTGAAGATCAGTGGGGACGAGATGCTGTACGGAACGTTTGAGATGAACCTGTCAAAATGTGGCCAGACCACCTTCAGCGCATCCCCGCCTATGATCTCGGTCGTCTTGCCGAACCTTTGCTGAAGGTATGGCAGGAGCGCCCTGTCCAGCTCGATGAGCTTCAGGTCCACCGGCATCTTCACCAGGCGCTCTGTCAGGATGCCCAGGCCTGGCCCTACCTCAAGGACCACATCCCCATCCTCGGCCTGGAGATACCCTACCTCTTTATCAGCCACACTGTCGTCGGTAAGAAAATTTTGACCTTTACCTTTCGTCGGGGTCAAATAAAGAGAGGCCAAGGTGGCCTTGATATCCGCAGGCCTCATGCGCCCTCATCTGGAGACGAAGATGCGGTACTTCTGATGGGGGTCGTTCAGCTCCATCATTATCCGGTTTGTTATGACCTTCTCAGGATGTTTGAGCGAAGGCACCCTTTTTGCGAGGTCCTCGAAGCTCGTGAACGGCCCCTTCTTTCTCTCGTCAAGTATGGCCATCATGGTCTTCTTTCCAAGGCCCGGGAGCAGCTCGAGCATATGCTGGCGTATCGTTATGGGCTGGGACTCGTTGAAGAACCTGACGAACCTGGGCTCCTCCATCTTCACTATCTCGGCGATGACAAATGGCAGTTCTGACTGTGCGGCCGCCGACAGCTCCTCGAAGGACACTCGCCTCTTCACGTGAAGGATCTTATCGCGCTTCTCCGCTTCCTTTCCAATGTAGACACGGTCCCCTATGTTGATGACCGCATCGTGCTTGGGCACAAGCTCGAAGAGCTTGAACTCCTCGCTGCCCAGTGCATATGCCACCGGCTCTCGTCTGTAGGATTTGTCCTGTATGGAGCCTTGCGGCAGGAAATCTAGGATGTGCGCGTAATCTTCCAAGGTCAAACACCAGCCTTAGAGATATTTCTCGACCAGTTTAAGAATCTGTTCAATCTGTTTCTTGTCGAGGACCATGCGCTCCTTCGTGAAAAGTATGCGAACATCGTCTGAGTGCGTCGGCATGAGGTCTACTATCTTCACTGCTATGGCCGGAGTGATGAAGTCTATCTTGCATAGCTCCTCATTGAGCTTCTTTGCCCGCTTCGCATCGATCTTCGCGAACTTTGTCGCATGGTCGAGGGAAAGCTTCTGCTCTGGGGTGAGCTCCCTCTGCTTAAGTTCGGTCTCAAGCATCTCCTTGACCTCCGCCAAGGAGACATAGCGCTCCTCGCTCATCTCGAACACCTTTAAGCGTTGTTCTTCCTGAGATGCTCTGGGCGGCAACAGACTATCTTTATCTTGTTACCATCCTTGACCTCAAGCACGAAGGCCCTTCCCTGCTGCCCGACGACGGTCCCGGTCTTGCCATGGAAGCGCAGATGCGGGGCGCCATGGTGGACGCTGGGGTCTATGAAGATGTTGGCCTTCTCCCCGGTCTCGAACATCTGGAACTCATGAGTGATGGGGGACAGCCCGCGGTTACGCGGGGTCTTCCTAAGGATGTTCCTTCCCCTTCGCCTCAATCCGTGTGACGGTTTCACCATATTTATCCCTCGATGATATCGTTGATCTCTACCACGTCCAAAGCCAACACTTCCAACGGGGTCCCCAGCATCTCTGAGAGGGAGGGTCTCGTCCTTCCGTTGTCCCCATGCACGAACTCCTTGACGTAGGTCCCGGACTGCGTGCGGAGGAAGATGGTCATCGTGTCCTCCCCGAGATCCTCAAGCTCGGCCGAGATGATCACCTTTTGCCGGTCTAGGTCCGCCCGGCGATGCTGTACCCTCGATGGCGTCTGCTGGCTAATGCAGGTGCGGTCGATTGTGTGGAGAACCTCAATGACTCTCTGCTTATTAACTTTGCCATGATGGGAGATCACAACGCGATAGGCCTTGTCAGGAGACGCGAGCTTGATACGCCGCACCTCCTCGCGCGAGCTGAACCTAAGACCTCTCACCTGTACCTGGCCCCTCCCTAGCTCATTGATCTCACGTTCCAACGAAGCCAGGTCGACGGACCGTTTCATCGGCTCCCTGATCTCGATGACGAAGGGACGGCCAGTACCGAGCATCCGGGCATCGATGTCCTCGCGGCCCATGCCGTGGAGGAAATGCTCTTTTCCCTCGGCGGCCCTTAGTATCGGTCCGCCGATGATCTCTTGGACGCTGGTCTGATACTGCTTCCCTGTCCCGTCGCATCTCGTGCATCCTTTTCCTCTGCAGGAACGGCATGGCCAATAGGTCTGAGGGATCTCCCTGGAGAATTTCAGATACCGACCGTAGACAAAGAGCGGCGCGATGTCCACCTCCACATGGGCGAACCTGGTATCGACGAGCGCCACCACATCAGGGGTCTTGAACTCCACAGGTCTCGATACGAGCCTCTCAAGCTCTTTACCGATCTCCTGGTTCAGCTCTGCCTTTATAGGCTCTGCCATCTCCTGGCCGACGATGGACCACATCTGTTCCTCCCTTTCGGATATATTGGGATCTACCCTTGTTCCGACCAGGAAGTTACCGAACTCGATATGCTCCAATGCCTTTGCCGCCGCCTGTGCGAAACGAGGGACCGAGGAGAAGATATCCTCGCAGACGTAGCATTTCGAATGAAGGTATGGCCTGGCCCCTTCAAGCGACCGTTCAAGGTTGAGGGCCATCCTCAACGACACGCCCCTGACGTCGTTCGTCAGTCCGGTGCTGACCCTGGCGAATAGACGGCCTAGACAATGATCGCACAGGTCATAACGTGCCAAGACCTTGTCGGCCCTTTCTGTCAGGGGGTTCATCGAGCGAGCGAACACGGGGGACGATAAAAACTTTATCAGTCCTCCTTCAACGACCAAAGGTCAGGTCTCAGGGACGGGGTGCTGTCCTCTTTGCAACCGGAGGGCCCTGTCCAGCATTCCCAATTTCTTATAGATATCGGCCGCCCTAGCACCGGCCTTTGCGCCCTCCTCCCCCTCTGAGATATAGGAAAGGTACTCAAGGGATGTGGCAAGTCCGAGCATATCTTTTGTTCCCTCTGCCCTCCATGCCGCCTCCTTGTAGAGCTTGGTCGCTTTTTCTAGGTCGCCTTTACGCTCTTCGAGCTCTCCCTTCTCGATGAGGACAAGGGTGAGCCCGACCTCGTCCCTTATCTCCCTTAACCTCATCGAAGCCCTATCCAGGAGTTCTATCGCTCGGTCCAGGTCACCGATCTCCGCATAGGCCAGGGCCATCTCAAGGTCGATACGTGCGGCAACATCCGGTTCCATGTGGCGCAACCTCTCCGCAGTTCTTCCCTTTTCGATGGTCTCCTTAGGTCTGCCCATCTCCCGGAGGACCCTCATCGCGGCAAGATACAATCTGGCCTTGGCCGTTGAATGACCGGTCGTCAATATGTGGCCCGGTGTCTTGATGATGGCCTCCTCTATCTTTGTCAAGGCCTCCTGGTCCTTCCCAATGTTGGCCAAATGCGATGCGATCATTACTTCACATTCAGCATAATGGTCAAGGTCCCCTGACCGAATGAAAGCGTCAGAGGCGTCCTTCAAAGCAAGGAGCATCTCCTCATGTCTCAGCGACTCCTGGTACATCTCGGCCAAGTTCGTAAGGGCCATCCCCTCGGACCTGAGGTCCCTTATCTCCCTGGCCTTCTTTGCAGCCTCTCGGAACTCCTTCTCTGCCTCGTCCAGTTTCCCCCAGCTCCAAAATACCATACCTCTGTTGTTCGACAGAAGGGCAGCGAGCTTCTTGTCATCCGGCATAACATCTGATGCCATGTCATATGTGGCAAGGGCGTTCTCGAAGTCGCCCCTTATCCTATATATCCGTCCGATGTTCAAAAGCTCCCTCGCCTGCGATCTGCGGTCCCCGTTCATCTTATAGAGCTCCAGCGCCTCTTTATGCCTGGACAATGCTTGGTCCAGCTCATCGACCAAGTGATGGACTTCGGCCAACGCCTCGAGGGTCTTGGCCTTTAGCTCTGGGCCGGTCATGATCGAGGCAAGGACCTTTTCAAGCCCGGTCTCCGCCTCATCATATCTTTCAAGGGCCGTCAATGTCCTGGACCTCCAATACAGCAGAGCAGGTGAGCGTTCGGGCAGCCTCACCCCATCTATGATGGCCAGGAGCTCATCAGGCCTTTCGACCAGCTTCTCCCATTGCTCGGCCAACACATCGATGAAGGCGCTCTCATCCCCGGTCTGGCCAAGATGGTACAGACCCTCAAAGATGAGCTCGCCGCCTTGTCCCAAGTAATAATGACCCGCAAGAGAATGACCGGCCCTTCTTTCATCATCGGTCAGGAGGTCCAGCACTCTGTTCCTGACAAGGTCGTGAAGCATGATCCGGTCCTCCATTTTCTGAACTATCCCCTTTGACCTGAGCCCGAATATCACCTCCGCCGCGATGTTCAGGGCCGAAAGGGGAACAAAGTCCCTATAGATGGCCAGGACCTTCAGGGCGCGTCTTTCCACCTCGTTCAGGCTCGCCCATAGGTCATCGACATAGTCTGCAGCCGTCCTTACCCCGTTCACCTGACCTCCTCTGGCGGCTATCTGGATAAGCAGAGGGTTGCCCTTCGTTCTTTCAAGGACGACATCTGCCCTCTCCGCACCGGTCCGTCTGGCGAGCTCCTCCGCATCACGAGGTCTCAGACCTTGGAGCTCCAATGCCACCATCCCATCGTGATCTTGAATAAAAGGTCTGGTCATGGTCCTTGAGATCAATATAAGCCTGGTCCCGACCTGGGACCTGCAGGCCTCTATCAAGAGGTTGATCGCTGTATTGGCCCTTTCATTGGCCTTATGCGCATCATCGATGAAGATGACGCCCTTCCACTTTGAAAGTTCTGAACATAACTGCCCGAACAGTTTCGCCATCTCATCGGCGGAACTGTTTGGGCCAACATGCACACCAGATTCCCTGAGCACACTCCATAATGGGGTCAGTATATCTGTCTCCGAATCGAATCCCCTGATCGTATACCAGAACAAGGGGAATCTTCCCCGGCATCGTTCGAACAATGCCATGCCGAGGGTGGTCTTCCCCATGCCAGGGAGCCCCCAGACCAAGACACATCTGACCCCTTGGTCGTACAGGAACGATTCCAATTTGGCCAGTTCGTCCTCCCTTCCTACGACCTCGACAGGATCTGGCTTTCCTATCGACAGGGAAGGACATTTACTTCCGGACCTGTTCCTCCCGGACCGCAGGTCGTCTATGACCAATCTACCTTTTGCGACATGATCAGCGGCTTCCAGCAAAGACATCGTCTGCCCCGCGTCCCTAAGATATGAAATGAGGTCCGAGACAGACATCGACCTCGATGTAGGGCCTTCCTGGACAACCACGTTGGACCGGAGGACAGTATCCCTCACGGTCGAGGCTGCCGTCCTACCGACCTCTGTCAACTGGTAGACCTTCCTTCTCCGACCGACACCGCTGACATGGGCCAGCCTCTCGATTATCAGACCCTCCTTTTGCATTTTCATGAGGGTCCTGGACATATTCTGGATTTGCATACCGAGCTTTTCAGCCATCCCCTCTTGGCAGAGGACGAAGGGGGCCTCTGGCGAACGTATGAGATCATGCTCGAGCAATAGGAGGAGGACCCTTTCGCTCTGGGAGAAGGTCTGGACCATTGGGATGAATAACGTATCCCGTTCATTTGTTTTTTCTATTGGTACGATGATGAAAAGATGTTAGATGATGAAAATAAGGCGAAAGGACCGATGACGTTATTATACCCTCTTTGTCGGTGGTCCTAAACAGGTGTTTAAAATGAAGACCGACCACGTGATCATAATAGGCATTATGGCCTTGCTCTGCGTGAGCTTTCTATCGGTCCCCGCAGCGTCCGAAGGACCGGTAGGCATGAGCTCAGAGATCGAAGTGGAGACAGGGACCACCACAGACCTGGGTGGAGGGGACTATTTCTATGTGCGTTTCGGGGACGATGCACGGTTTGGGGTGATCTGGGGGACAGAGGATAGTCCAAACGACATATATCTTGTCACCTTGATGTCGAGATATGTGGGCTCGGCAACGTTCATCAATGCCCAAGGAGTGACGTTGGCAAAGGAGAAGCTTGTCAAGGTCTATACCATCCAAGCGGTAAAGCTTGACAGCATATTCGAGTTCGATGATGGGAACGGGAACGGGGTGGCCAGCTACACCAGGATGTTTAACCCGGACACCGGCTCGTTCAGCAGCTATCAGCCTGTCAGCGGGGGCCAGGACGAACTGGTCAAGCGGGTCGACCTCTCGACGGCATGGGAGAGGTCCGAGGTCGAAAATTCTGAGGACAATGGGACCATCATATGGACGTTCAGTCTGACGGCCTATGGTCTGCCGTATCAGGCCCTCTCCAATGGGGTCGATACCAACGTTGGGAACGGGGTCCTTGACAAGGTCAACCTCACCTTCAACCTGAGGGTAGCAACGGAACACTCCGATGATATATCCGTTCCGCAATATGAGGTGACACTGAGGAACTCTGGATACATCAACAAGGTGCAGCTGCGCGAGACCGCGCAGTTCAGCGGGAACATAACAAGATATGATGTCAAGTGGGACAAGGACATCGAGGGATGGGACCTAGACCCATCCAATGAAGCGCCGATGTTATTGATGGAATACGGCCTGATAGTGGCCAATCATATTCCTGCCAATGATGTACCGAACATCAATACCTGGCAGCTCAGACATATGATCGCTTCCATGGGCGAAGAGGGTTCCATGTGGGCGAACGGATGGGATGAGCCGATGAACGGGACGACGGGCCCCGTGAGCATCCAGCAGCAGGCGTTGAACACGAACATGCTCACATTCCGGGGACAGAGCACGGACATAGCAAGGTTTGAATGGGTCCAGACCACCATGGTGAACGGTGAAGAGGAGCAGGTGAGGGCACAGGTCGTTGCGGGCAGACCGATTGCCGCCATGAACTTCAGGGGCAGCTCGTTCACAGGATTCATCGCTCTGATGGGCATGTCATTCCCCGCTGGGGGGTCGATCGTCCAGGACCCGTCGATATCGACGGAGGCCACGACCGACCTTGTGTCATCGTCCAATCTCCCTGTTGAGGGAGGCTCGTTCCTGAGCGAGAACATCGGCCTGATAATCCTAGGTGCGGTCTGTGCGGGCGGGGTCACGGTCGGCGCGATAGCCCTCACGAGGAGGAAAGGCAGGAACGGACCAGGGACCTTTGATTCAAAGGCCAAAAAGGATGAGAACGACTGGTCGAAATATTATGATAAAAAGTGACCCCCCTCAAACCCCTTATTTTTTATCTTTTGTCCGAAGTATCTGCGACGAATATCGGTAAGTTCAGGGTTCAAACCCCATCTCGGCTATCCTCAACGTCCTCCTGTTCCTCTCAAGATAGCTGTAGACGGTGGAGTGCTCGCTGCCTCTCAACAACATGTCGACCGCAGTCCTTGCTATTGGCATCTGGACGCTGTTCCCGATGATGCCAACGGTGTCGCCGTAGACGGAAATATTGACGCCGGTCAGGTTCTCGATGAGCCTTCTGGTCTTCCCTCCGGAACCGATGACCCTGGCCCTGACCCTGGCCAGCTGGTCTGGCTTCTTCCCGACATACTCGTCGATGTCGATGAGCTCGAAGTACTCATCATCATCGAACAGCCTGTAGGCATGTTGAGGAGAGAAGCCCCTTCCTATGGCACGGACGATGTCGACTATCTTGAACTGTATCAAAGGGTCCTCGATCTTGGAATCGTCGATGAGCACCTCCCCCTCGGCGTCGATCGAGAGCCTGACCTTAGCCCTTTCTTCAATGTAGGCCTTCGTCTCGCCCCCTTTGCCTATCAGCACTCCGATCCTTTCTTTGGGTATACGGGCGCCCTTCATTTTATCACACCTTTGACGGTCCGCATGATTTCCTCATCGCTCTTTACCTTTACGTCCAAAGAACGGAAGTATCGGTTGATGTTCTTTACGTCCCTCAACAGGAGCTCGTCAGCGTTCGGATGGTCGGTCGTCACGGCCTGACCGCAATCAATTATCCACGGATGCCCCTCATGCACAAGGATGTTATATTCGCTCAGGTCCCCATGGACAAGGCCGGCCTTCCTGTATGCTGCCTTGATGAACTTGAGGACCTCATCATAGAACTCATTTGCCACATCGGGGGAAAGCTCAACGCTCCTAAGGGCAGGGGCAGGTCGCTCCTCGCTGCCGATATATTCCATGAGCAAAATGTTCTCGTGAAAGTCATACGGCTCAGGCACCCTGATGCCAGCATCGAGCATCCTTGTCAGGTTCTTGAACTCCTTCGTGCACCATGCGTAGATGAGCTTGCGGTGCGAGCCCTTAAGCCCTTTGAACCGAGGGTCCCCCTCGATATATTTTGATATCGAATGGAATGTGGCGGTGTTGATCCTGTAGATCTTCAGCACAACATGACCGCCCTCGGGCGTCGTGGCCCGGAAGACGTTCCCCTCCTTGCCGGTCGAGATCGGGAAATCAAGATGGTCGATGAGCCCGCCTGTCATGAACTTATAGATGGCGAGCATGGTGCGCTGGTCGAAGACCTCGTCGAGGACCTTCCTGGTCTCCTCAGAACTCTCCTCGGAGCGGAAAAGACGGAGGGACTCGAGATGGTGTTCGAGACGCTTCCCCTCCTGAAAGCGTTTTGGCATCGATGATCACCGACTATTCAGAACATGTTCTCAAAGGCCTTTGGGAGGACGCGCTTCCTTGCTAATATGGCGGCCTCGGTCTTGGTATATCTGTGCGTGATCTCGCACTTGTCGTCCTGGAAGTCCCATGGGGTCACTATCACAAGGTCTCCCTCCCGGATCCACATGCGCTTTCGGATCTTGCCCGAGATGCGCCCCATGCGCGCAACTCCATCTGCGCACATCACACGGATCCTGGAGCCACCCAGCAGCTGGTCTGCTATTCCGAAGATCTCTCCCTCTTTCTTGTTAGGGTAACGTAGTTTTATGACCTCTTCGCCAGACTGCACTTCTTCGTAAGGTGGACTCAATCAATACCTCCAGGAGATATTGGCCATGCATAAACTGAACGAGTATATAAGGAATTAGGATTTCCTTTGACGGAATGAAATAAAAATATGCCTAGAAAACCACCAGCCCATCGCATACGAAACGAAGATGGCCAACGAGCAGGTCCGGGGACTCGATCGGCGACATAGGAACAAAAATCAGAGTTCGGTAGGTTTAAGTAGAGAATCCAAGATTGTCGCGGCAACGCTCCCGTAGTGTAGTCCGGTCAATCATGTTGGCCTTTCGGCGCGGTGACTTATCCGCGGAGGTAAGTCAACGACTCGGGTTCAAATCCCGGCGGGAGCACTTTTATCAAATTTAGGGAATTTACAATTTAGCGCATCTAGGGGTTAATGCTGGATTAATACTACATCTATATGACTATTAATACATAATCACTATGATAATAATTTACCCCACGTAACGTTCACTCTCTTATTTGTTTTTCTTATATCATCATTTATTGTTATCCAGATATTGTTGTAGTATAATCTTAATTATTACAAATATTTTAAAATTTATTGAGATAAATGTTTATTATTTATTAAAATAATCAACGGGTAAGGGCTGATTATGAAATGGGTGGGGCTGTGACTTCTATTAAGGCAGAAGATAGGGCGCTCCAGGCTCTTGAGGAAGGCGAATCCATCTTCACATTTCATAAAAATAAGTACGATTGTTTTAAAGGAAATGTTATCGGGATCATAGCTGGCGTGACAATTATTATTATCATCTGGTATGTAGTGGCTGAGATCGTTGCTGCGACAAAAGGAGTGTACTTTCCTCGTCCCTGGGAAACCTTTCAAGTGTTCGCAGAGGCGATCAATGGTACCCCAATTCAAGGTAAGAGCATCGCCGACCATACTGTAGCCAGTTTGTACAGATGGGGGACAGCTTACATTTTGGCAGTGGCCGTCGGTATTTCTCTAGGGTGTTTATTGGGGGTTTCGCAGAGGGCACATCAGCTATCGATCGTTTCGATATACATCTTGCAGATGGTACCAGGACTAGCTTGGGTACCAATGGCCATGCTCATTTTCGGTCTTGGTGAGACAGCGACCATTTTCATGATATTCATGACCGCATTCCCTCCCATTGTTATCAACACGTCTGGAGGAATAAGGGCGGTCCCACAGGTTCATAAGAGGGTTGCCCAGATGTCGGGAGCAGGCCAATTTCGCACCTTTGTTCGCGTTCTGCTTCCAGCTTCTTCCCTGTCGATAATCAATGGACTGCGAATCGGCCTGGCCAATGGATGGAGGGTCCTTATAGCGGCCGAGATGGTGGTGGGCGTAGCCCTGGGACTGGGGTATGTTATCATTCAGTCGCGATATGACCTGGACTATGTATCGGCATTTGTCTCAATACTTGTAATCTGCTTGATCGGGCTTATCGTGGAAAAAACGCTCTTCACGGTTCTGGAGGACAAGATCATGGACCGTTTGGGCCTGGATAGGGGCTGATATTATTTTGGAGCTAAAGGACGTTAGCAAGGTCTTCCTCGATGAGCGGAGAGGTAAGGGATTGGTGGTGCTTAGCCACATCAACCTCAAGATCGAAAAGGGCGAGTTCGTATGCTTGATAGGTCCAAGTGGATGCGGAAAGACCACGCTCCTTAACATTGCCGCGGGTTTTGAAAAGCCCACCAAAGGAGATGTGCTATTCAAGGGCGAGGGGATCGTTGGCCCTGGTCCAGATAGAAGCGTGGTGTTCCAAGAGTTCAGTCTATACCCATGGATGAGCGTCCTAGAGAATATTGATTTTGTTTTGAAGGGGGTCGAGAAAGACCATGATCGTCGTGAGCAGAGGGCACTTTCTGCCCTGGAGATGGTAGGGCTGTCCGCCTTTTCAGATTCAAGACCAAATGAGCTTTCTGGGGGGATGAAGCAGCGCGTGGCCATCGCCAGAGCCTTGGCCATGGACCCTCAGGTGTTGCTAATGGATGAGCCCTTTGGGAGCTTAGATGAACAGACCCGCAGACATTTGGACAACGAGGTCAGACACCTGTGGCAGATGGGCGCTAAGAGCATCTTATTTGTGACCCACAACATCGAAGAGGCGATCTTTTTGGGCACAAGGATCGTATTGATGTCCCCATCACCAGGTCGGATCGCAAAAGAGTGGATGATAAGCATGAAATGGCCGAGAGACCCGACATCACCGGAGTTCAAGGCCCTTCAAAAAGAGATATCGGCCAATCTTGGTACCTGCTCCTGCGCCTATAAACCTGCTTCCAATACTCAAAAAATAATTTCTATCGAGATGAAAGAAGGTAAGTGACGATGGGGGGATATGAATGAAGAAATCGTACTTGATCGGGATGGCGATTATAGCATTGCTTGTCATCGGTTCCGTAGGGACAGCTCTTCTCATGTGGAAAGACTCAAGCAAAAAAATGGACCTTGTGATCACGTATTCTAACAAGATCAACTATGAGCCGTTTATCGTTGCAGTAGAGAAGGGATACTTCGAGGAAGAGAACTTGAACATCACCACCATGGTTGTCACCGGGGGCATCCAGTCAGCCGAGGCCATTATGACCGGGGCGGCGGAGGTGGGGGCTATGGGGGATGCACCTGCGATAATGCTATTAGATAAAAATCCAGGAGCGAGGATAATCTGTCGTTACTCGGGAGGGGAGGGCATACACCGATACATTGGCCAGGATTACATCTTGGGGCCGAAGGACCTCGAGGGAAAAAAGGTCGGGATACAGATGGGGTCCAGCACCCACGGCTCTTTCCTGCAATGGATGAGCGTTAACGGGGTCAACGCTTCCAAAGTGACCTTGGTCCCCATTAGCCCTTCGGACATGCCGACCGCTATGCAGACCGAACAGATCGATGCCATGGCCGGGAGTGAACCATGGCCGACCAATGTTGAAAAATTATGCGGGGACAAGGTCCATCAGATCGGCGATTCTAGTGGTCTATCCAATACATTCCCTATGATCTTCATGGCATCACAGAAGGCGATCCAAGAGAAGGGCGAGGCGGTGAAGGCGGCGGTCAGGGCCTTACAAAAGGCAGTGGCGTTCATCAACCAGAATTACGAGGAGAGCGCGGCCATCTGCGCTCAGAAAATAGGCCTCACCCTCGAAGAGACGAAGAAGTGCATGAACAGCGAGTTTTTTAGCATCGGGTTCAACCAAACAGACCTGGGCAGCCTTCATCAGACCGCAAACTTCCTCCTTTCGAGCGGTAAGATCTCGGCTATACCTGACTTCGAGGCCAGAATGGCGCAGGGTTTCATACCCATTGAAAACGTCATTATGGTGGCGAGGGTCGAGGAGTGAAAAGTGATGAATGGAAAAGAGAGGTTCCAGACGGCCTTGGAGCTGGGAACCCCAGATACGGTCCCCGTCTTTTTACGAGACCTGACCCTCGGAATGGATGAGGCCGGCTATACAACACCCGAAGTTTGCGCCCCTCCCTACGATCCTGAAAGATCGGCTCATTCCATCCTCTCCTTACATCGACGTCTTAGGCAGGATGCCGTCGTAGGATGCATACATTACGTGGGATTCGACGCCCTGGCATTGGGAGGGGAGATCAAGTTCACAGATTATGGGATCCCATCCGTGCTCAGGCATCCACTGGAATCGGACGATTGGCAGGACATGATAGAGCCTAAGACAATGAGCGAGGATCCATATCGGGGGGCTCTCCGATCTTACGAGCTGGTCTCACGTTCCCTGTCCGAAGAGGCGGAGGTGGTGTGCAACATCGAGGGTCCTATGACCAAGGCTGCGCTGCTACGAGGTATGGAAAGATACGCCCTGGACATCTATCTGGACGAGACCATGGCCCGTGAAGTCACACGGCTATCGGTCGAACTCTCCATATCCTTCTTGGAGGAGGCTGCTAAAAGAGGAGCAGGGACTTGCTTCTTAGCATCATCGACCGACAATCCCACCATTTTCGGACAAGAGGCCTTTAGAAAGTACTCCCTCCCGGGGGTCCGGAAGCTTAGATCTAAGGCTATGGGGTTGGGCTTGCCAACCATCTTCCATCCGCATGGCATATTCCATTCCCAAGAGAATCTGTCATTGGTTGACGAATGTATTGACACAGGTGTGCAAGGGATCCAGTTTGGGGAAGAGAACGATCTGGTTTTACTAAAAAGGGTATGTCAGAGAAGGGTGTGTGAATTGGGAGGCCTCAACGTCTTCACAACGCTGCTCTTGGGCCCGGAAGAGAAGATCGAGCGGGAAACGAAAGAATACCTTAACGCCTGCTCTCCTGGGGGAGGATATATCTTCATGTGCTCTTGCTCTCTGCACCGAGGTATGCCTCTTTCCCATGTGGACGCAATGATGCGCGCGTGCAAAGCCTATTCCTCTCATAAGTGGGACTATTGATCAACACACCCTCCACCTATCTTTCAATTCTATTATTGGATGATCATATGATGCAACTTATTGAGGTTCTGCCGCCAAGGGGACCACCACTGGACAAGGTCGACATTCCTTGGTAACACATGATGAGGAAAGATAAATTGAATATCAGCTGTGGTCACGCCCTCCCTTCAACCGATATTGTCCTATTATCGTCCTTGGTCCAAACAATGGTAAAACACGCGTTTGATACGGTTGAGATTGGGGGAACCGAATATAATTTCCGACTCCATGATTATCCGAGAAGCATCACGACGCATCAAGGTCCTTACCTTTCATTCGGTGTCGGGTGGATGACAAAATGAAAACCATTGACATCTTTCCTGCATCAGACCCTTTCATGGATATCGAGAGGTAAGAACACCACGTTCCTTGACCCATCCACTTTTCATTGGGAAAAAAATCTACAAAGACCATCTGCTAGAAATTAATTAGGAACCATCCTAGCGTTACCATAAAACACATCAGAACTTGAACAAACTCCGGTATATTCATTGACGTTGACCAATAGCATCTCAATGTCGATGGTCACTCCCATTTCTACCAATCATAACATGACCTTCTGACATGCGAAATGTAACGTTAATCACGCTCTCTGAGACCTCATTTAGACCTTTTCAGTCTGAGGAATATCGGGACCGACGCCACCTGCAAAGCGAAAGAGAACGCCACCAACGCGACGATGGAGACATCATAGAGCACGCCCATTATCGCGCTCCCGATGAACCAGAAGACGCCGTATCCTAGATTGAATATACCATACCCAGTGCTCCTCTTGTCTGGCGGGACCAGTTCTGCCACCGCCGCCCTCATCACAGATTCCTGCGCCCCCATCCCCACGCCCCACAGCACCGTTCCTATCAGCGCCATGTAGATATCGCCCAAGAACACCAAAGGAGCGAAGAACGCCGAGATCATTGATACCATGGCGAGCACCGGTAGACCTATCTTGTCATACAAGCGCCCAAAGGCGAGGGCGGCGATGGCATCGACACCCATCGCCACCGCGTAGAAGATCGGTATGTAGACCATGTCCACCAGGCCCGTCTTCTCGAAATGGAACGACATCAATGCGAAGTCAGCGAAGGCAGCGGCAACCAGGGCCACTGCCATCAGATAGAACCAGAATGACCTAGGGATGCCCTCCGTCCTTATCTCTCTGCTCCCCTCGAAACCTCTCGGGTTCGGATAGTAGTGGCGGGCATAGAGCAGAACGACCAGGGCCATAATGGCCGGGATGACCATCAGGGCAAATCCTGCCTGGTAGCTGCCACCAAGGAAAAGGACCACGGCGATGATCATCGGACCAATGAGAGCGCCTGTCTGGTCCATGGCCTCGTGGATCCCGAAGCCCCGCCCATGTCCGACCACGGACGTGGCATGGGACAACATGGTGTCCTTGGCGGGGGTCCGTATGGCCTTCCCTGCTCTTTCCGTCACTATGAGCACGGCTGCCAGCTCCCAGCTCCCGGCCAAAGCGAGTAAGGGGACCGCGATAACGCTCATGGAATAACCGGCGATAGTTATCAGCCAGTATTGTTTGGTCCGGTCGCTGAGCACCCCCGATACATATCTCAGCCCGTAGCCGGCCAGCTCCCCGAACCCTGCGACGAAACCGACCACGGCCGCGCTGGCGCCAAGCATTGACAGGTAAGGGCCCGTGATGCTCCTGGCACCCTCATACACCAGATCGACAAGCAGACTTACTATCCCCATCACGATGATGAAGGAAAAGGCCGTCCTCTTCGAGAGATGAGCGTTAAGACCGATCGCCATTAAGTTCAGACCACCATTGCTCAACGGACTATCAGGACCGGTATGTCCGCCCTTTTAGTGACGGCCCTGGACACGCTCCCCATGATAAGACCTTTGGCATCGCCCCGGCCCCTGCTGCCTGTGACTATCATATCGACCCCCTCCTCCTTTGCGTATCTGAGTATCTGATCGGCTGGATTGCCATGACGGATGACCGTCTTGGCCTCAACACCGTAAGAGATCGCCATCTCCGCAGCCTCCTCCAACGCAGAATCCATTGCCGCCTTTTCACCATTGATGTGGTCTGCCATCATCAATTCCGGAGCGTCTATCACTTCGACGACGGCCAACAGCGTCATCGCCGCGTTAGTGCTTTTCGCGATTTCGGACGCATAACGGACCGCTTTATAACTTTGTTGAGACCCGTCCACCGCGACCAACAGTCGTTTGATCAACCTATCGCTCTCCATCACCTATTCCCCCCCTCGAACTTTGGACTGAACATCTTTTGGGCGAATACCGTCGGTATCACCGCTGTAAGGACAACGACCATCACCAGTATCGAGAATTGCATCTCGTCGATGATGCCGCTGTTCAATCCATATTGTGCAGAGATCGTCCCAAAGGTCAGTCCAGTGCTCATGAGCAACGTTATATAGACACTGTCTCTGCCGACAAAATATTTTGTGGCGGGCAGGACCCCTATGAACTTTGTTATGACCTTGACACCGAACAGCACGGCTATGAGACCGATGCCGGAGACCACCGCGGCGACGGACACGTTCATACCAGCATTGATGAAGAAGATTGGAGTCAACATCGCCAAGCACACGGTCCTGAGCTTCTGCAGGGCCGTCTTGTTGTTCCCCATCACCCTTGCCGTGACCAGGCCCAGGATGTATGCTGGAAGGACGGCATGGACCCCTGCGACCTCTGCCAAGGCCCCAAGTCCGATTATCAATACCAACAGCAGCTTGACCTCGCCCTCCCCACCCCTTCCCTTTATCCATCTTATCGCCCGGTCGATAACCTTCGGACCATAGACGCTTACGATCACGATCGCTATCAATAGGAAGATGATGTTGTAGTTCGGCTGAACAAAGAGCAGGCTCAAGGCCAAAGCGGTCCCGAGGTCAGTGACGAAGCATGCGGACAATATAAGAGAGCCGGTCCTCGTCTTGCTGGTACCGGCCTCGACCAGTACGATATAGACAACTGCCACTGATGTCGTGGAGAGGGCTATCCCCGTTATCAGAGAGGCCTGCGTCGCCCATCCTAATACGTAATAGGCGAATGCAAGGGCCCCAAGGAAAGGGGCCAAGAACGAAAGGGTGCCTATGACCAGACTGCCCTTCAGGTCCTTCTTCATCGCATCTGGGTCTATCTCTGCCCCCGCAAGGAAGGTGAGCACAACGCTCCCGATGCCGGCCAAGAACGCCAACCATTCGTGGTCGGCGCTCTCCATTCCCAGCACATTACCAAGCACTATTCCAAGCACGATCTCCAAGATAGCGACCGAAATGCCCAACCGGATGGACATCAATGAAGCTATGAACGCTGTAACCAGCACGACCAGCAACGCGGTGGAGTCGATCATCAGCTCACCTAAGGACGAGGTAGAAGCTATCAGCCATTGGTAGGCAGTTGATGGTGAGCCTCATCACCAGGCTGGGGACATTGACACAATATAATAATTCTTTCGATTGTAATTCTGATTTGGTCAGAATTATATTTTCGGGCCCTAGTATAATTATGATAAAAGCGCTGAGGTCAAGACCTCCAGACAGGTGAAGGTCATGGGCCTTGACAAGCCTTATAGTTGCACCCCCAGAGAACCTCTGCCCTCTTCGATCAGCAAAAAATGTGGCAGGATGGCAATCACGGTCCAAGTTCATGGTAAATCTGCTGATCGATGATATTAAAAGGAACCTTGGACCCTGTCTATCTTTGGAACTGGTACACGGCCTTTGTCCTGGCCCGATCATCATCTGTCCGATTTCCAAGAAGATCGGGAGCTGAATTATCCAGAAGGCAGATCTCAGAACGCTTGATGATAATGCCCCGGGACCTCATCACACCCCACACCTATGCTTATTGGCGATGGTGGTTTGACCTTCCTACGCGTCTATTTTTTTTTAATTATGTGTGAGACGACATCAGGACCTCTCTTTTGTTCATTATCTAATACTTTATCATCAAGACCTATCCGTCCAAAGAAAGGATGGTCCAGCATGACATTTCTATCTTTCCAGTTCATCTACGATGTCGCATAGGATTGTCAGCTCTGACCTCAAGAGCGCCTTGCGTTTCATCGCATCTTCCTTTGTCCGCTGCCTATCTTCGATACCAGACCTCAATGCTTTATCGATGGTCGATACGACCTCGTTCAGATTTCCCTGATATTCGTCCTTCAGCCTTTGGCAGCTCTCAGACAGTCGGCTCACGAGGTCATATCTGAATCTGCCCGCGTTCTTCTCGAGCTCCTCCTCTATCATCTTCAAGGCCTTTTTTTCAACGATACGCCTCATCAACTTCCGGGGTAGTGCGCTCTGGACCTCACCGACGAACAACAGGTCATATGAGATGACAGGTCTGATATCGAGCCAAGACCTTGTCTCTTGTTTGAAGTCAGGGAGCCTCACATCTTTGCACAGGCTGATGTTGAAAGCCTCGGCCACCTCCTGACGGACCGACCTGATGATCTCATCCGCCTCTTTTTTAAATCTTATTGCGGCGAGCTCGAAGGTCCCCGTCACTTTCGAGCTTTGCTCTTTCACGAAAGGCTCCAGGACCTCATCGATAGTGATGGCCATCTCACTTGTCACCATATTGAGGAGATCTTCCTTATTTAGGTCGTTGCTGATCCCATCGAGCCTCCTTTTAAGCAGATCTACAGCTCGGTCTTTATTCGATCCGATAAATGGCGCGATATCGGCAGTGACCGAGCTGGACACATCTTTCTCCATCCCATCTATGATATACGCCGCCTCTTTCATTCTCAGAACTGCATGATTGTTCTGTTGATCAAGCCAATCCAATCTTCTTTGCAATTCTTCGATGGAATGTTCCGTAGCATCGATCTCCAACGTGACAGCATCCTTCAGGTCATACGCTATCCGCAGCAATCGTGACCTGGCGTTATGGAGCACGACATCTCCCTTTCCATTCACCAAGAATCTCTCAAAATCCCTTTCGAACTGCTCGAAACGGCTGGCCTCCCATTGTGCCCTACCCTGTCTCTTCTTGGCGTCCAAGGCCAACTTGGACGAGAGAGGATATACCTTGACCTCTTTTAGTCCAAGGTGATCCTTTATCATGGTCGAGGAAAAATCCAATGATTCCATCCACTCGCCATCTGAAAACGCATCGATCTTGTTCTGAACGAAGAAGATCTTGTCCACCGACCTGCCGACCATCTTCAAGAACTCCATCTCTGCCTCACCTATCGGAGGGTCGGCACCTATCACGAACACTGCAGCATCTACTTGGTCGATGAACCCATGGGCGACCTTGGTGTTCTCAATAAATGTCGATCCGATGCCTGGTGTATCTACGATGGTGACACCCTCCTTCAGATCGCCTGTATCAAAGGTGACCTCCACCTCACTGACCTTCAACCTGTTCCCAGGGTTTCCTTTCTCTGTGATATATTGTCCTAGGTCCCTGATCGCGATCTTCTCTTGCCTTCCATCTTGAAAGACCACGGTCACCTGGGTCTTATCTCCGCTCACGATCTTCGTTATCACGCTCGTCAACGGGACGATACCTGTTGGAAGTATCTCAGAGCCCAGAAGGGCATTGACGAAGGTCGACTTTCCTCTTTTATAGCCGCCGACCACCGCGATGTTGAACCGTTCATCCTGCAGTTTGGTCCTTATATCCTTGATCCTTGACCTGGCGATATCTGCCCTCAACACCGTTGCAGCCTCTTCGAGCCTTCCGGCCACGTCCAAAATAGCAAGTTTCCGACCTTCGAACTCCTTCAGAGCGGTGGACGATATCATGGTCAGGCCCCCAGAGGTGTTCCAGACCATCTAAGGACAGATAGGCGGATGAAGGCGGTCTTTATAATGAGGGCCCATCGCTCCATTCTCACAGATCTCGTCGTCATAGGGACCTACCTTTTATCATAGGTGCGATTGAAAGATAGAAGCCATCAGCTCGCACCAGGCGGTTAAAGGTGGGCCCCATCACCAGTCTTTTCTTCATCATGAGGTCAGTATATGAGAATTATGCAGTCGTGAGGTATTATAATTGAGGAATTTTTTACAGGGTATCAGTTCGATACGCATCTGATACCGACCGCATATGGTCTCAGGCATCATCCGTTTTTTTTATCTTTGAAAAGATATCTCCTGGTCAGCACATCCAGGTTCGGGACCTCACCTGGGCTTATGTCAACCTTTATCCCTTTCTTTTCCAATTGCGATTTAAGCTGCACCGCCTCTGCGCGCTTCCCCAGGTATGATATGAGCATCGTTGTGACGTTGTTGAACCCTTCATAGCCATCGAATTTCTTAGACACGCTCCGGGAGCGATGGTCCATGACCCGTCTTAATTTTTCATCCTTTTCCGCCCTTGCTCGGACGATCTCATCATATAGGCCCTGTTCTTTGGCCAGGTCGTTCCAGGCATCTCGCGACCGCAATGATCTCTCAAGCCCGACGGAATAACACATGTCCAAGGCGGTCTTGAAGCTCACACGTTTCTTGAGGGCGACCTTCTTCACCTTTTTGGCCAGATCCTCTTTCAGGAGGACATCGACCGTCGACATGCTTACTTGGCCTTCTCTCAACTCTCAGCACCTTCCTTCCGGCTCATTTTCTTCATCCTCGCTACGAAGAGCTCCATCATCTCGAGATAATACTGTAGGGTCGCACAGTCTTCCAGATATTCGTTCAGGGACCTTTCTTGCTCATCACCAATCATCACCTCGTCCTCTATCATCTTATCAAGGACCATGCATTCCCTTCGGAGCTTTTCCAATTCCTGGTGTGGAGAACGGAGGAAGGACTGTCCTTCATAGTTCGTTTCGTCTAACAGGACCTTTGAACCGATCGATATGAGCGTCTCAGGTGAGACATCGAGCGGCACACCTTCCTTGACCATTGCTATATAATCCTGCCAATCTTCTTTTGAAATGTTAACCGTGGCAGACCTGTCATCCTCTCTGGATGAGCTCAAGATGTACTTTTTCAGATGTCTTATCATAGTTGATTGTCACCATTTTAGTTGAAATGACCTATTTTCATCATTTATGGGGCTGATGGCATATTTAACGGAGATGGTCACAGGGATCAAACCATTTTTTCTATAACGCCCCTTAACGTTCTAACACATCTTTTTACAATTACATTCGGTGTGTGGATTCATTGGTAATAATTCCCATAGAAATATCTAATTGGTCAATGTGGTCAAGATATTGTATCTGTATCAAATGGCGATGGATATCTACCATTCAAGGTAGCAGAGGATAAGATTGCATTTAGGAACTAGCGGTAGGACAGACCTATTTTTCATGGGTAGAGAACGGGAACATGTTCGCAAGAATGCGGATGCGCCACACAATCAGATACTTCGTATGCATCCGAGAATTGGAATGGGTACAGAAGGCGGTCATGTTTTCTGAATGTTTGATGGACTACGCATCAAGGCAGGTCTGCCCTTCAAACTTGAAGTTCTACTCTGATAACTGGACATCCATGTCTTCCAGATTTAATGCATTTCTTTTCAACTGTCAAAATAAAATCGCCTATATTTTGTCCATCAAATAATATTGATAATATAAGTCCAACATATTGGGGTGTTTTAATAAAGGCGGCAAATATTAAGGATTTTAATTGAATTCCATAGGAGAATATGAAGAAGAGGAGAAGGACGAAGTCATTTATTAGGGATGGAAGGTGCCCTATCCCTGTTTCCGAGAGCACATCCGTCTGTATGAGATCTAATAAAGGAAAAGATACCGGTCCCGAAGTAAAGCTGAGAAAGAAATTGAGAGAAAATGGAATTTATGGATATAGGGTCAGTTATGGAAAACTCCCTGGAAGACCTGATATTGCATTCGTTCGTAAGAAAGTCGCCATATTTGTGAATGGGTGTTTTTGGCATAGATGTCCATTATGCAATTTGCCCGTCCCGAAATCTCATTCTGATTTCTGGCAAAATAAATTTGAAAAGAACATCAAAAGGGATGCCGAGGTGAAAAAGGAATTAGAGGCAATCGGATGGACGCCCTTGGTAATATGGGAGTGTCAAATTAAAAGGGACATCCAAATGGTCGTTGATATGATCATCAATCTGGTGAAGGAAAATGAATGACGATTCTAAATCGATCAAGGACCAGTCCATCATACTTTCGATGGCCAAAAGAATAGTAAATAAAACCCTAAGGTCCGTTCTTCCCACATCCGTGGATGGAGGTTCTGACGAACACACTACTAGAACATCAAAGGGAGGGTTTGGCACAATCTTGGAGCGAGAATATTTTGGGATTCAGGAGAACTTCAATGAGAGCGTTCCTGATTTTCGTGAAGCAGGCATAGAACTCAAATCAAGCCCGGTCATAAAAACAGCAAAAGGGATAAAAGCAAAAGAAAGAATGGTCCTGAGCATCATCAATTACCATTCATTGAAGGACGAAATCTTTGAAAATTCCTCTTTCCTCAAGAAGAATGCAAGATTATTGGTTGTTTTTTATTTGCATGAGAAAGACAAGCCTGTAAAGGACCTGAAAGTGGTCCTGGCAGACCTTTGGAGTATACCAAATGAGGATCTTCCTGTCATCAAGAAGGATTGGGAAGACATAAAAGAAATGGTAATGGCAGGAAAGGCACATGAAATTCATGAGGGCATGACAAGGTATCTTGCTGCATGCACTAAAGGTAAAGACTCCAATTCATTGAGAGATCAGCCATTTTCGGAAAAAAAGGCGATGCAAAGGGCGTTCTCATTCAAACAGAGCTATGTAAACTCCATTATCCAATATTTACAAAAAAAGGAGAATATATTGCAACAGGACTCCATCGTGAAACAAGGCCTACCAAAGGGATACGACTCATTTGAAGAAATTGTAATTGAAAGATTCAATCCGTATATTGGATGGGATGTGGTAGCGATTGGTAAGAAATTTGATTTTGATGTGAATAGTAGGGCAAAGAATATAAACGACCTTCTAACACGTCGAATTTTAGGCGTCAAAAAGCGGATTATAGAGTTCGAAAAAGCGGACATAACGCTGAGAAGCATTACAGTGGAGGCGAATGGCAAAATCAAAGAGCATATCTCATTCCCCGCATTCAGATATGACGAGATAGTCAAAGAGGATGATTGGGATACATCGCAAATCCGCGAGATGTTCGTAAAGAGATTTTTCTTTGTTATATATCAGAAGGACGAAAGAGGAATAAAACATTTGAAAAAGGTCATGTTCTGGTCAATACCGCCAAAGGACCTAGAAGAAGTGAGAAAGGTCTGGAGTGACACAAAGAAATGCATCATAGATGGCAAGTATCCAGAACTTCCAAAAAGCACGGACAACAAGGTGAGCCATGTGAGACCACATGCAAGAACGGCCCGCGACACTATCACCGCACCTGATGGAAGCAAGCAGGTAAAAAGGTCATTTTGGTTGAACCGCTCCTATATAGAAAAACAGATTGGCGCTGTCCCCTGGACATTGGATAATAGATGATTCCCACACTTACACTGACCCCATCAGAAAATTATTCATAAGGATAGGGCCTCAACTTGAACAGATGGAACCAACTGTAATCGAGCTCTTTGCAGGCGTGGGGGGTTTTCACCTCGGTCTCAGTAAGAGTGGTTGGAAGGTGGTTTGGGCCGACCAATGGGAGCCTGGGAAAAAGGTCCAGCATGCCTTTGAATGCTATAATAGGCACTATCCAGGCATCTGTTTGAACTTAGATATCTCAAAGGTCGAAGTTCGGAATATACCAGATGCTACCCTTCTTGTCGGAGGTTTTCCATGCCAAGATTATTCAGTTGCAACAACAAAAGCAAACGGCATCACAGGAAAGAAGGGCGTCCTTTGGTGGGACATTGATAGGATTTTAAAAGAGAAGGTCCATGCTGGGAGACCAATCCCTTATGTCCTTCTTGAGAACGTCGATAGGTTGCTGAAGTCCCCCACAGGTCAGCGTGGAAGAGATTTCGGAATGATCTTGGGATGTCTGAACAGGCTAGGTTATGCGGTAGAATGGAGGGTCATCAATGCAGCAGATTATGGGTTCCCTCAAAAACGGAGGAGGACCTTTATCTTTGCAACAAGACCTAAGTCCGTCATAAAGGCGCTTTATGAAAGCACACCAGCCGAGAAGGTGATATTATCACAGGGTTTCTTCGCACCTTCTTTCAAGGTCAAATTGAACGGGGAGTGCAGATCCGCCATCCTTGAAGAGGACCTACAATCCATTTCTGACAATTTCAAATTCAAATTTGAAAATTCTGGATACATGGTAAGGGGTAAGATACAGACCTGCAATGTAATTCCAAAGTTCAACGGAAGGAAGATGACCCTGAGAGACGTTCTTGTGCCTGATGCTGATGATGAGTTCTATGTAAATGAAGGGGACATAGGTGAGGAGGGATCCGATACAATAAATAAAAAAACGTGGAGGTACTGCAAAGGTGCAAAAGCTGAATATCGGAAGGATAAGAATGGCTACGAGTATCATTACACAGAAGGCGCTATACCATTTCCTGACAGATTGGACGAGCCTTCGAGGACATTACTGACAAGCGATGGTAACAAGAGACCGAATCGGGTCAGCCATATAATCCTAGATCCAACGAATGGTCGTTACAGGATATTGACGCCGGTTGAGTGTGAGAGATTGAATGGTTTTGATGACAATTGGACGCTGGGGATGCCAACAAGATGGCGCTATTTCTGTATGGGCAATGCTTTGGTCGTGGGTCTGGTAGAGATCATGGGGAAGCGACTTATGGAGATTATAAACGACCCAAAGGTATCCTCAAGGGTCAAACGGATTGATGAATTTTGATCAATTAAAAATGAACCGTCATTAGGAAACGAACATAGGCAGGATGCGGTTTGGCATCATGACCCATTTGCCATCATTATGAACTTTTTTTCAATTTAACCTCATATTTAGGGAACCTTAGAAGCTCGCTGATGGAAGTATGCTCTATTTCTGGGCATCTCTTAAAAAAATCAGGGTACAGAAGCAGACCAGCGATGGGATAGCATTTCTGTAATTATCAAACGCCCTGAAAGAACATCATCATTAACTCATCTATCAGATGCCCCATGGTCTTGGCTGATAAATCATTCTCTGTACTCAGGGCAAATGCGCAAATCACATCCATTCATCAGGACCATCGGCCTCTCCAATCAAAGAATATGGAAGTGGGTGCTCTACCTCCCTATTCAAAGCACATATTGAAACGATGTATTCAACCCTCTGAGCCAAAAAATGGTCAGCTTGAACCCTCATCACGTTCCATAAATACCTTCTTACCTTCAATGAAGAGCTCAAGGCTGACAAGCTCGCCTATCAACCTGTTGTTCTCGTCCACAACGGGGAGGTCGTTGAGATGGTCGTCCAACATTATCTTGAGCGCCTTTGTAAGAGGCGTCTCCTTCGTAACAGTCCTGCCTTTGGCCATTATGCTGTTCACATCTTCTTTGAATATGTCCCTAAGGAACCTATAGAACGAAAGGCTGCTCGAATCCCTCACGCCCACCCTGTAGCCTATGAGCTTCAGGATGGTCTCTGTGCTTATGGTACCTAGATATCTCCCCTCCTCATCGACAACATATGCCTTCCTTGACATGTTGCTGATCATCTGCTCGATTGCATCATAGATCATCGCCCCGCTCTTGACCTGAGATGCTTTGAGCACCAATTTATCATAAACATCCGCGACAAGCAGCTCGCTGAACTTCTTATCTCTATATGGCATAATTAATTCAACGGCCACGATGTAATTAATTTTTTCCACGGCGTTCCTTTCCAACTCATCTTGAGGCTCGGAATGAGGACCTACAGACAGACGTTCATGACCCCATTAAGCCGATGTCATCTCTTCTACAGCATTGTGATCAACCTTCAGGACGAACTTTGTAAATAGTTGGCCGAAGGACCATGGAAAAACAGGCCATCGTTGCCCGTACCCTGTCCACATCGAATGAATGGACAAGTGTTCAAGATTTGGAATTTTTTGCCTCTCATGGCGGTCGCCAGAAGAGATCTCCTTTCTGTAACGGACCTTATGGTCTCATCATACCTCTGCCTATGATCATTTGACAGCCTTCACAAGCTCTTTTGCCCAAGAGGAGATCTTCTGGGCCTGGTCCTCCCTGAGGTGATACAACTTGTCCTTGCTCACCACATAGGCGACGAGGGAAGGAACCACGATCTTCATCCCTTTCTTCCTAAGGGCCTTCTCCATGTGCCTCGTTGCGTTGCCAGCGAACCTCGATTCGAACTGCGTGTCGAAGGTCGTCGCGGCTCTTCCGTCAAGGCCGTCCGTCATCGATGCCAGGAACTTTTTCATCCTGGGGGAAGGCCTCCATGCCATCGTCGGGGCCCCCAGCACGAGGAGGTCATAGCTTTTAATATCTACCTTACCAGCATCCTCTACGAACAGAACATCGACGGAAGCCCCATTGGACCTCATCTCACTGGCTATCATTTCTGCGACCTTACCGGTCACTTTTGCTTCTGATACTGAGTCATATATCAATAACGCCCTCATCACTATCCCCTGATGAGAAAGATGTTCATGGGATAATATAGGTTGCCGAAGGCAGCACGTTTCTGGATAATCATATCATTCTTTCATGAAATTGTGATTGGAACACCTTTAGGTACCTTGGAATGGTCTCCATGGTCTGAATCACAGGGAAGCTAAAGCAAATACGCATCCCAGCACCTTTTTATGGAACTCAAGCGTCTGCCATGGATCATATGTGTCCTCGTGGCAGACAAGATAATTGAGAAAGAAGAAAAGGACTGATATGGCCCAGATCTCTACGACGGGTCCATGCAAAATCCTCGTTCATATATCTGACGGCCACACCTTCTTGCGTGAAAGATATGAGGCAACCGAGATCGACCCTCACATAATTCGTGGCGTCTGCATTTATTATAGCATTGGTAGCTGGGCCCGATAGGCCAAATATATCCAAAGAGGACCTGAAGGTCAAAAAAGCTCAATCTGCCAGTCCATCTAGCGACCGACGGTCATCCCAAAGACCTGTCCCCGTCATTGAACCGTATCCTTCTGTGCCCACCATCGCAGAAGGGCTTGTTCCTGGATGCACCACATCTGCAAAGGGTCACCCTGTTCCTCACCTCGTAACGGCGCCCCTCCTCTGAGAATATCCTGACCCTTCCTCGGACCCAGATGGGTCCGCTCACCTCCTCCTGCGGGTCCTCGATGATCCCGATAGAGGGTTCGTAATCAGGCTCTAGCGGCTCATTGCTCCTTTTATCCCATATCACCAGCCGGCCTGAAGGGCATTTCATCGCAGAATCGATCGCGATCCCTTTTTCCTCATCATCCTCGGAGCTCTCAACGATCTCCCATGTGCCCCGGCCTTTATGACAGAACCGGGCTCCTGCACACAGATCCTCCGCGTCCGTCAGGACCAGGTCTTCGCCCGTCACTCTTATCGCAACATCAAGATACGGCAACGCGGATGCCGTCTCCTTACCATAGAACCTTTTCTTTATATGGGAACCATCGCAGAAAGGCTTCTCCTTTGAGCCTCCGCACCTGCAGAGCGAATATTCCTCTTGGGCAGGGTACCTATCGCCTTCCATCCAAGACTCTGGCTCATTGTCACGACCGACCAAGATGATCTGCTTGGAGAGAGGCAGTCCTCCTGAGACCAGATATGGGCCGTTCTTACTGATGACGACCTTCCCTTTCTTGCTCGGCCTCATTTCCTCAGTGTTCATCTGCCCTACCTCTTTCTAATCATTTGAGCACAGATTATTTTAAATCGATCGGAGAGAGGTTAAAAGGTCGCTACCGATCATGATAAAAAAATATCAGGGGCGACAGGCCCCTTTTCGAAGGACACGCTCATTCGTGATCGTAGACCCAGTTCATCTTCCGGCCCTTTGAGACCTTGTAGACCCAATATTCCTTGCCCTCGAACTTGAAAGGCTCAGGCTTTGCCCGGGGGTCGCCGAACGCATAGTATGGCGGGTTCGAAGGGTTGGCCCTCGTAACGCGCAGGTCGTTGTCCTTCTCCGATGCATACTTCTTCTTCAATTCCGGGATTATCTCGTCCGGAACATCGAAGGTCGTGGTCACTTCAACCATATCTTTCTCCTCCTTTAGGGGTGAAAAACCCCAAATTCCATTTCCTTAACAGGTATTAATAATCTAACTATTTTTAGGTGTTAATTGATTTATCTATCGTTGTTATTGTCAATTGTAAAGAATAATGCTATAATAAATTATTTTAATTTATTCAATAAATATATATTAATTTATTCTATAAAAATTTTAACGATATTCCCCCACCCTAAATAAGGTCACGAGATCAGAGGATCTTGAGCTCCCTTCCTACCTTTTCAAATGCCGCGATGGCAAAATCAACATCCTTCCGCTCCAGCGCAGCGTTCATGATGGTCCTTATCCTCGCCTTGTCCCTGGCGACCATAGGGAATATTATAGGCAATGCGAAGACCCCTTCCCGCATCAGGCCTTCGCTCATCCTTTTGGCCAGCGAGCTCTCGCCGACCATTATCGGTGTGATCGGTGTCTCGCTCTTTCCGATGTCGAAGCCCAAAGAGGTCATGGCATTCTTGAAATATCGGGTGTTCTCCCAGAGCCTCATGACATGTTCTGGCTCTTTCTCCAGCACATCGATGGCGGCGATGCATGCGGCCACCACTGCGGGAGGATGCGAACCGCTCAGTAGCCAGGTCCTCGACCTGTTCAAGGCGAAGTTGATGAGGTCCCTTGACCCTGAGATATGACCTCCTACGACCCCGAAGGCCTTGGAGAACGTCCCCATCTCAACATGGACCAGGTCCCGGGGCATTTTAAAATGGGAGACTATGCCGCGTCCGCCCTCTCCGAGCACGCCCTCCCCATGCGCATCGTCAACATAGAGCATCGCCCCATGCTCTCTCGCTGCCCTTGCGATCTCTGGCAAAGGGGCGATGTCCCCGTCCATCGAGAAGACCCCATCGGTTATGATAAGGATGCGCCTTGGTGGAGCGCTCTTTTTCTCTGCTTCTTCTAACTTCATCTTCAGGTCAGCAACGTCAGCATGCTTGAAGATCGCCCTCTCGGCCGATGACAGTCTGACCCCATCGATTATGCTGCCATGGTTCAGCTCGTCGCTTATTATAAGGTCCCCCTTTCCCACCAGCTGAGGTATGAGGCCTGCGTTCGCCGCGAACCCAGTCTGATACACCAACGAGGCCTCCGCCCCCTTGAACTTCGCCAGCCTCCTCTCGAGCTCCAGATGGAGGTCCATGGTCCCTGCGATAGGTCGCACGGACCCCGAGCCGGCCCCATGGGTCCTTATGGCCTCTATCGCCGCCTCCTTTACCCTTGGGTGGTTGCTCAACGAGAGGTAGTTGTTAGAGCAGAACATCAGCATCCTTTTGCCATCCACCATGCACCAGGGCGTGCTAGGTCCTTGCAGCTCGCGCAGTTTCCAGTCCAGGTCGTTCCTCACGAGCTCTTCGTACTCCTGCCTCAAGAATGATGTGGGGTCCCTCATCTCATCACGGCCATGAGAATGATGGCGGAAGGGCCGTCTTAACCCTTTCTCCTCAATCCAAAGGTCAATCTCTCTATCATGTCCCTTGTCATCCGAGAAAGGTCATAATCAGGGGACCATCCCCAGTCCCTTCTCGCGGCCGAATCGTCCAGCGACATCGGCCAGCTGTCCGCTATGGTCTGACGATGGTCCGGCTCATAGGTCACCTCGAGATCAGGTATGTGTTTTCTTATCTCTTCCACAAGCTCCTCGACCGAGAAGCTCATTCCAGTGACGTTGTAGCCGTCATGTCTGCGGACCTTTTCTGCAGGGGCTTCCATTATCCCTAATGTGCACTTGATGCAATCTGGCATGTAAAGCATGGGAAGAACGGTGTCCTTCCTCACGAAGCATTTGTACCTCCCATTCCTGATGGCATGATGGAATATCTCAACAGCGTAGTCTGTGGTGCCCCCACCTGGAAGGGTCTCTGAGCTTATGATCCCGGGGAATCTTACCGAACGGACATCCAGACCGAACTTCGAGTGATAATAGTTGCAGAGGAGCTCCCCCGATACCTTTGTGACCCCATACATGGACGTCGGAAGGAGGACAGCGTCCTGTGGCGTGTTCAGGCGCGGGGAGCTCGGCCCAAAGACCGCGATCGAGGAAGGCCAGAACATCTTCTCGCACCTGCAGGTCCTGCACGCCTCCAACATGTTGACGAGGGAGCTCATGTTCACATTCCAGGCGTACATGGGGTCCTTCTCCCCAATACCTGAAAGGATCGCAGCAAGGTGATATACGACCTCGATGTCGTGGCCCTTCACCGCCTCCATCACCGCGGCCCGGTCCGTCAGGTCAAGCTCGATGTAGGGGCCTGACCTCAGCATCTCCTCGCTCGGCCTCCTGCGGTGACCTGCGGCTATGACATTCTGGCCTCCATATCTTTTCCTAAGTTCTGGGACAAGCTCTGAACCGATCTGACCAGTGGCGCCAGTGACCAATACCCTCTTCGGACCTTCGCCCATCGGACCACTCCTGGGTGGTGAGGGCCGGTGGCCTTAAAAACCCTTTCCAAGTCACCATTGAGACCATCTCTTGCGATATCAGCGGCCCGACCTACGGTCCTATGGTGGTAAGGGACCTCGTCGGATATGTCGCCATAAGGAAAACCTCTATCTACCGACAGGTGCAAATCCCCCGCAGATGGCCCCTGTGTACCATCCGTCCGCCGAGGACCTGAAGCTGCCGGTCCGTCACTTCATCTCATTTCTTAACAGCATACCGCCGAGAAGGTTGATGTTGATATCGATCATCATACCGTTCCTGTTGCTCACAGCGATATCGCTGGCGCCTCTCGGTCTCAATGATGAGATGAGGTACTCCCTTGCCATCCTCGTTTGCGTTTCGACGTTATGGACCTTCGGGATGGTCCCTTTGGCAGTGACAGCCCTTCTCGTGCCGGTGCTTCTGGTCGGTTTTGGGATCTTCTCCCCAAAGGAAGCGCTTTCGCCGTTCGCCGACCCCGTGGTGTACCTGTTGGTCGGCGGATTGATCATCGCCGAGACCTTCCGACGCAACGGGATGGACAAGCGCCTCGCCTATTACCTGGTCCATGCAGCAGGAGGGGACCTCAAGAGAACGACCGTAGCCCTCATGGCCACCGCTGCCATCCTTTCCATGTGGATATCTAATACGGCGACCGTCGCCCTCCTCATCCCGGTCGTGACATCGGTGGCATCTCAGGCAGGGAACGATAGCAGGAAGGTCGCTGGGTTCCTTTTGATATCGGTGAGCATGGCGACCGCATTCGGCAGTCTGTCGACGATAGTGGGCTCTCCGACGAACGCAATAACCTCTGGGCTTTTGGCAAAGGAGATCAGCTGGACATTCATAGATTGGGCGGTCATAGGCGTGCCCGTCGCGTTGATGTCCTTGCTCTTGGCGTTACTCCTGCTGCCAAAGGTCCTTCGTCCGCCGAAGAAAAGGCTGGACATCGCTGAGGTCGATAGGATGAGGGAGAAGCTCGGCCCCGTCGGACATATGGAAAAGGCCATCCTGGTGGTTTTCTCGTTCACTATACTGGCATGGATGTTCGGAGAGGACATCGCTGATGTCCTGGGCATACCTGGCGGCCTCATGAACTCTGGCATAATCGCGCTGATGTCAGCGGTGGTCATGTTCCTCATAGGGGCTGTGCGTTGGGAAGATGCGAAGAACATCGCATGGGATGTTTTCCTCATCATCGGGGCCGGTCTTGCGCTCGGCGAGGCATTGGAAAAGACAGGTACCGCCCAATGGATGGGCGATGCGGTCTCATCATTTTCGGGAGGAAGTCCATTGCTCATCACCATGTTGATCTTCGCCCTCATAACGTTCCTTTTGACGAGCATTCTGTCGAACACCGCGACGGCCGCGATCCTTGTGCCGATCGCTATATCGACCTCCAGGTCCCTGGACATCGAACCTACCTATCTGGCCTTGGTCGTAGGTATGGTCGCATCGATCTCCCTGGTGACTCCGGTCGGCACTCCGCCAGTGACGCTCGCGTTCTCCACAGGGACATTCTCAAGGGCCGACCTGGCAAGGTCTGGTCTCGCGGTCGGTCTCCCGGTCATGCTCCTGATAGTCCTAACGGTCTATATGTTCGTCCTGGTGGGCATATTGTGACAAATCCCCTCAGCTAAGTTCGGGCGCTCGCTTCCGCAATCATGAAGAACCCTCGGGGGAGTAATATCAATTAGGTGAGCCGGATGGCGTCAGGAAACATGTTGGTATCGTACGACCACTATGCAAAGGGGCATGCAGAACAGGAGGTAAGGAGGAACATAGAGGAGGTCGGGGCACATCTGGTCAGCATCGAGGAGACCGATTTCGAGGGGCTTTTCGAGGTGCGAGTCAACGAGGACCCTCGTAAGGTGGTCTTCGATCTGAGGTCGATGTGCAAGGATTATCCAGAGAAGTTCATCCATACACACCATTGGGTCCCCATCACGACCTGGGTGCCTGCATATATCGATGAGATGGCCAAGGTGACCGCGGAATGGGGCAAGCTGATTGGAAAGAACGACAGGTGGATGCTCCATCTTCATAAGAGGCACGTTGGAGAACACTCTGCCGACCTGATAGAAAGATTGACCGCGCCGATCAATTCCGGGAAGGTCGATCTTCATGACCCGGACCTCATCATCGTCGTAGAGATCCTTGGGGACTGGGCGGGGATGGCGCTTCTCAAGAGATCGCAGATCCTAGATGTCGGCAAGATGAGAAGGGAGCTCGAAAGGGACATCCTCTGACCTTATGTTCGCCCCGCGGTCTTTCAGGCCAAGCCTTATGAGCGGTTAATTTTATAGTATATAATTAATAAATTAAGATAAAAAATAAAAAAAATATTTCGCCAATTGATGACCTGGCATCGCTCATTCGATCGACGGCATCACCTCTCTTTTCTTCAAGGGACCCCTCATCACCCGGTCCGGTGGATTATTGCTTTGGTGTGTTCCTACCACATCTGAATAGCCAAGGCCCTCCTGACGAAGGTATGATCGCAGCTCCGAGGTCCTGATAGGTCGATAGTGTGCGTTCCCCGCCACATAAGGTATCATCTGTCTCAATTAACACTATCACATCTTGGAGCTTTGTGTTTTACCCGCCTTAGGGCGGTAATATATATTTTGAACGCTAATGCGCTGTGTGATTGGTATGACGTCGAACATCGAGGCAAGGATCAAGGTCGATGAAGGTTCCTCTTTCCATATATTCACCGCACAGCACCCCGATTGCCGTATCAACTATTGGTGCAACGAGGTCAGCTGTGTCATGCTGGTCGAATCGAAGGATGTGGAGGACATAGAGGATTTTGAAAGGGAACTGGGGTTCTGTTCCAAGAACATCAAGAAGGCCAGACAGGGGGCCCGGTTAGAGATAATGTATGAACTGAACACGCCCAAGAAAGAGAGCATCAACGAGATCATCACACGCTCTGACTGCTGGTATCTCCAGCCTGTTGTGCTGGAGAGGGGATGGGAACATTTCACAGTATATGCTCTGAAAAAATCAGACATAGAGAGATTGGTGAGGGCGGCGAAGGAAAAGGGGATCAAGATAGAGCTATTGTCCATCAGAGAGAAGGAGATAAACGACCTCTGCAACGGCTCCCTCATACCGGCGAGCTCCCTTCATCAGGACATAACAAAGAGGCAGTTGGACCTCCTCAGGCTAGCATACGATGAGGGGTATTTCGACCAACCCGCCAGAATCACTGCCGATGAGCTGGCGGCCAAGGTCGGCCTATCAAGGTCTACCCTCGCCGAGCACCTGAGGAAAGCAGAGTACCGCCTTCTTAGGAACGCACTGCCTGCCATGCTCGTGACAAAGTCCCCATGATCCACTGCATAACTTAATCTCCTGGAGGGGATTTACCTCAAGAGGATCAGACCATGGACCCGGAAATCGGAACGATCAACCAAGACCTCAGGTCAGGGGACAGGGAGACGATCTTGAGGGCCCTGGCCGCGCTCTCATCGGTGGTCAAGGACGGGCGCATGGACATCTCCTCCATCGGGCCGTTGAACGACCTTTTGATGAGCGAGGACCAGGAGATCAAGAAAGAGGCCCTTCTCATCTTAGGGAAGCACGCGCTCAAGAAGGTCGGGGACGGGTCTTCAATACCTATCTTGCATGAGCTGTTGAGGGACAAGGACCCCGAGGTGCGGGAGAACGCCGCCTGGGCATTGGGAGAGATGGCAGGGTTCGAGGTCTGTGAGCTATGCACACCATATTATCTGACATTCCTTTTGAAGGACGAGACCGCCGAGGTAAGGGCCATGGCAGCGTGGGCATTGGGAAGGTTCGCCGAGAGGGTGGGCGTAGGCAGGAACGATTCCTTGGCCCTTCTCAAAACGCTACTAAACGACGAAAGCCAGCTTGTCAGAAAAGGTGCTGAGTGGGCCATCTCAAGGTTCAAAGAGATAGGTTTCGAGTGAAGGCAAATCACCATCCGATCTCGACCGCGACCTCGTTCCTCCTGAGAAAACCAGGTTTGAAAGGAGGGTCATAGCGCATAAGGATGGGGCGCCCTTTGATCACAATGTTGGCCTTTGCAAGGTCCCCCAACATCTTTCCGGTCATCTCGTCCACCCTCCTTTGGTCTGCGACGCCCTTGAACCTTAATACGGCCAAGGTCCGTGAGGGGACCTTGAGAAGCTTGACCCTTTCATCTAGCGGTCGAGGTGCGCTCTCTATAGTTATGCCGGCCTGAAGGATGAAGGCCATACCCCCATCCTCGTCGACCACCGGCGCCGTCATGGGCACCCTCATGCCCGTCACCTCCGAATGGACCGGTGAGACCATCTCGACCTTTGCCCTCGATCTGTTGTTGCCAGAGATGTAATCGAACAGAAGGGAGAAGGCAACATTCTCGCTCATCCCGAAGACCTTGGCGGTCACAAGCTCAGGATATCTTCTGACCTCAAGCTCACCGATCCTACCAAGTATCTCATAGTGCGCCCGCTCGACCATGATGAACAACTCCACCACCTTCCTATTCAAACTATCTACGATGACATAAGGGTCCGATATGGTCCATGAGCTTGTAGGAAGTCATCGGGAACGCCCAACGCCCGATAATATGGCTCCCGTCAATTCATGAGACCCCCGCTCAACCCCCCTCCAACCATGCTGTTGGAAAGCCTAGCAGGCCGATGATGTGATCATGAAGGTATGATGACGGTCTCGAGAGAAAACCAAGAAGCCCGACGCTTCTCTGAACGCAACCCATCTCAAAATCAAGGGGCATATTTACGTATTGATCCGATGAAAAAGGCATTGTGTTGGACCGATGGGTCTTTGAAGCGGGACAGATGCAAGTACAGATGAAAGGTGGTCATGGTCCTGTCAGGGTCTGCCATGTCAGATGAGGTCCCCCGACATCTGACATGCTCAGGCCCTCTGATCATCTCTACTTTCGCAATTATAATATTTGAGCCATGGGTAAAACATTTATCCTAACAATCGGTTTCAGCCAGGTAACGGTGTTATAAGATGGCCACCAGGATCGCGATCATCGGAGGATTTTTGGGAGCAGGAAAGACCACCATCATAAACAAGATCGCGAAGGCGCTGGTGGAAAAAGGCAGCAACGTCGCCATAATCACGAACGACCAGGGAGAGGCTTTGGTCGATACAAGATACAGCAGCGCGATGGGCATCGAGACCGCCGAGGTGCTCAGAGGATGCTTCTGCTGCAGGTTCCCTGATTTCATGGTCTCAGCCAGGAACCTTGTCGGGAAGCATGGTCCTGAGGTCATATTGGCCGAGCCGGTCGGCTCATGCACGGACCTGTTGGCAACAGTGGTGGCACCGTTGAAAGTGCTATACCCTAGAGAGTTCACGGTCGCCCCATTGATCATAATGGTGGACTCAGAACGCGTGATGTCCAAGGGATTCGACGTCCAGAGGATAGGGGATTACCTGCGCAGGCACCAGATAATGGAGGCCGAGCATGTCGTCCTTTCCAAGGTGGACAAGATAACGGCCGAAGAGCTGGAAGAGCTCAAGTATGTCATAAATGAGATAAACCCAAAGGCCGAGATCATCACATACTCTGCCATCACGGGGAAAGGGCTGGACAAGGTGATATCGGTCATACTTTCGGACAGGGTGAGCAACAAGTCCCCGGTCGACATCGATTATGATGTATATGCACAGGCAGAGGCGGAACTTGGATGGTACAATGGCACGTACCGATTCTCAGCGACCGAGAAGGTGGACTCATATGATCTTGCGACCAGGATCATGCACGGGGTCGTGGAGAAATACAGCACTGAGGACATAGCCCACGCCAAGGTGCTGATAGAATCCCCTAGGAACGTTGTGAAGATGAGCACTGTCCTGAACAACATCACGGTCGATGTTGTAAAAGGCTCTCGCTATGCAGAGGGGGACGTGGTCATGACGGTCAACGCCCGCATCGTCTCCTCACCAGAGAAGCTACGGGAAGTGATGAGGTGGGCAGTGCAGAGGAGCATGCAACAGATGGGCATAGCTATGGAGGGCTTCAATGATGATTGTTTTTCACCGTCCAGGCCAAATCCGACCCACCGGATGTCCGGCTAAACATGTATTCCCGGTCTTACCGATCTGAGCGAAAATTAAATATTTGATTTAAAAGTGTTATAGGTCAGTGCCTAGCAATTGCCGTATAGAGATCCAATACATCGACCCTGAGACCTATACCTCGATCGTCAACCACGCGATGCGGAAGGACATCCTGAAAGCACTTTATGTCATGACGAGGAGCGGTCCCATCACGAAGCAGCAGCTGGCAGACCATCTCCGGGTCGGATATCACCAGCTGGTCTATCAGCTGAATAACCACCTGAAGGATTTCTGGTTGGTCAAAGAGGAGCAGAAGGTGCGGGGGACCAGGATGGAGCTCATAGAGCCGACCTATCCGGACACAGTCTTCATATCTCTGGGCAAGGACAACGCCATTTTCCTGGTGGACCCGCTCGCGAACCTTTTCGGTCCATTGCACAAGGTAGGGGTCAGATGCGATGTGTGCACACCGCATGAGGCCAGGAGATGCGTCTCCTACGGTGTCCAGGGAGGTTGCTGCTCCACCTCTTTGTCTGAGACGGAGATGGCCTTGTTGATGTCCAATGGAAGGAAACCTCCCTTCAGGCTCCTGGACATGGCCATCATTTGTGCCTTCAGAGGTATACCCGGAGGTTCGACATGTTCTGTCGAGATCCCTTGCGACCATTGCGCGCTCACCAAGAGATTCATCGAGGTCCGGTAGGGAGCAGGCGATCATTTTTATCTATTAACGGGGTTTACGCTCTGTCCGGAGTGCTCTGATGCAAAGAACACGCTTCCTCATATTGGGCGGATACCTCGGTGCTGGAAAGACGACCTTGGCCGCAGCATTGGCAAGAGAGCTCAGATCGAAGCATGGTAAGAGCGTCGCTGTGATCACTAATGACCAAGGGAACGCTCTTGTCGATACGGCCTACATGAAGAATGCAGGCGTCGATGTCAGGGAGGTCCTCGGGGGATGCTTCTGCTCCCACTTCGATGATTTCATCAAGAGCGCGAGAAGCCTGGTCAATATGGAGAGGCCCGACATCATCATCGCAGAGCCCATCGGGACCTCGACCAACATCCTCTCCTCGGTGGTCGTGCCCCTCAGGGAGATGTATCCTGAGGAGTTCGAGGTCGCCCCCCTGTTCATAGTGGTGGACAGCTCCCGGGCCTTTGATGTCCTTGCCCGGGCCCAGACGTTCGGGCTCGGAGGGGGCAGGATCATCCCTTCGCACCAGGTGCATGAGGCCGAGGTCGTGGTCCTGACAAAGACAGACATGGTCGACAGTGACACCCTTGCCCTTGCCGCGGAAAAGATCGGTAAGGAGGTTCCGGGAGCGAAGATATTGTCCGCCAGTGCGAGGATGGGTACAGGCATCCGAGAGCTGGCCGAGGTCGTATTATCAAATGAGACCTCATCGAAGGCCGCACTGGGCGTGGACAACAGGCTCTTTGCCACTGAGAAGGCGTCGATGGGATGGTATTCGGGCACAGCAGAGCTCGAGGCCGGCCGGCTTGACCTATATGACCTTTCCATGAGGATAATGCAAAAGGTGGGGGAGACATTCGGGGGGGACAGGACCGGTCATGTCAAACTGGTGATGACATCTCCTTCGGCATCATTGAAGATGAGCTTGGTCGCAGACTCGGTCCAGGTGGATGGCATAAAGGGAGGCCGATATGCTGAGGGCCGCTTTTCGGTCATACTCAATGCCAGGGTAATGGCCCCTCCGGTGGAGATAAAAACGGTGATGGAGAGGGCGCTCAAGGACGCGTCAATATCTATCGGCGCGACGGTACGCTCATACTTGGACTCGGCGATACGGCCGGACCCTGAAAGGCCGGACCACTTCAGGAAATAACGGCGTTACGTTAATTGCCAGTATAGAATGAACAGCGATCACGTCGCTAAAAACGTCAATTTATTATAGATTTTCCGTTAATATTTCGAAATGCGCTCTTGGCGGAGTAAAGATAGGGGAGGCCACAATGGTCAACGTCGATCCGATGAACAAAAGGATCCTACGGTTGCTGGCGGCCGATGGGAAGATGACCTATAATGATATAGCGAAGAAGCTTCGCCGCTCCCCCTCGACTGTACGTGACAGGATAAGGCGTCTTGAGGATGACAAGGTCATACTAGGATATTTTGCAGTGGTCAACAACGAGCGGATGGGCATTAAGGCTGACGCCATAGTGTTGGCGAAGCTCAAAGAGGGCAAAGGGGTCGAGGACCTTAGGAAGATGAAGCAGGTGACGGGTGTCAAGGAGCTCCTCCAGGTAAGCGGTCCCAGGAGGGTGCTGATAAGGGTCAATGCGGTGGACAACAGGGCCCTTGAGGAGACGGTCTTCCAACATCTCGTACCTATGGGGCTGTGCGATGTGGAGCTACGAATAGTCCTCGAATCCGTCCAGGGACAGGCGTCCTTCTGACCTCAGATGTTCGTCTTGTCGTATTTACCGGAAAACGGTCTTGACGATGCGGGGACTATCATTGTCATCTCTTCCAGATCCCCGACCTCCACCTTGAAGTAGGTCCTGAACTCTTTGACAAGGTCCTCGACCTCCTTCCTTTCCTCATCCTTGATCTCAGCGATCATCGCGCCGGCCCCGAGCTGTTCCTCGGAGACCTTTCCCCTCACGAAGATGCGACCTCCATGAATGCCAGAGGCAATGTTGAGGCCCACCGGCGACCCAGCACCGGAACCGATCCCCAGGACCAGTATGGTACCGCCGGCCATGTACTCGCCAAGGTGGTCCTTGGCGGTCCCGCCGATGACAAGATATGGCCTCGTCTCACCATACTCCTTCATATGTATGCCGACGCGGTAGCCTGAGCTTCCCTGGATGAACATCTTCCCTCCTCTTGCGGATAGGCCGGTCACATCCCAGGCATTACCATGCACGATGATCTTCCCGGAGTTCATGGTATTACCCATCATGTCCTGGGCATTGCCGAAGACCTCGATGGTCGGTCCGTCCAGGAACGCCCCAAGATCATTACCAGGGGTCCCGTGGACCTCAATATAAAGGTCCTTCTTTGAGGCTGTGGCGGCGATGTACCTCTGCCCTGTGACATTCTCTATCACAATGCGCTTTGACCCAAGCTCCATCGCCTCCCTGATGGCTGCATTGAGCTCCCTGAAGTGCACTGGTCTCCCGTTCCTGTTGGCATTTATGATCGACACGCCGTTGCAGGATGTTATGAGATCGGACAAAGGTCTCCTCCTCAGCCCCATCAGCCCCACCCCTCACCGATATGTTTGACGCCCATGATCTCCGCTATCTTAGGGTTCGGCCCTTGGTATCTCAGCCTGTCACGGTTACCGACCAGGCTTTCTACGGAATCGATCCCCATGGCACCCATGACCTCTTTCAGCTCCTCGTTCCAGGCACTGAACAGTCGAACGACCCTCTGTGCCCCTACCTCAGGGTCAAGGCGCTGCATAAGGTCCTCCCTCTGGGTCGCTATGCCCCAGGAGCAGAGACCTCGGTGGCACTGTTGGCATACCCTGCATCCCAGAGCGACCATCGGGGCGGTCGAGACCATGGCCACGTCCGCTCCGAGGGCGAGGACCTTGATCATGTCGGCGCTGCAGCGGACACCCCCTCCAGCGCACACGGTGACCCTGTTCCTGAGCCCTTCGTCCGTGAGCCTTTTATCGACGACCGCCACGGCCACCTCGATGGGCAGACCTGCATGGTCCCTGATGACCCTCATCGATGAGCCGGTCCCTCCCTTGAAACCGTCTATAGTGATGAAATCCGCACCTGCCCTAACGACCCCTGACGCGATGGCGGCGACGTTATGGACGGCAGCGATCTTAACACCCACTGGCTTATTGTACTCCACCGCCTCCTTCGTCACCGATATCAATTGTGCCAGGTCCTCGATGCTGTAGATGTCGTGGTGAGGGTAAGGCGACAGTGCATCCGTGCCCAGGGGTATCATCCTTGTCTGAGATATGAGCGGTGTCACCTTCTCGCCAGGAAGGTGACCGCCATGACCCGGCTTCGCCCCCTGCCCTATCTTGATCTCCACCGCGGCGGCCTTCTTCAGATATTCAGGATTGATACCGAACCTTCCAGAGGCGATCTCGGTGCAGATGTGGTCGGCATATTGATAGAAGTCTGGATGCAGACCGCCCTCCCCGCTTCCAGCTATGATATTGAGCTCCTTTGCCGCCATAAAGAATGACTTCTGAGTGTTATATGAGACCGAACCTAGTGAAATATGCCCGATCATCAAAGGCATGTCCATCACAACGATGGGCTTTTCACCGCCCTCAAGGCGCATCACCCCGTTCTCTGAGACATCGACCTTGCCAGGTCTCCCTCCGAGCAGCGTTACCGTCTCCACCGGCTCCCTCAATGGGTCGATAGAGGGGTTGGTGACCTGGGCCGCGTCCAAGAGAAGGTCATCGAAAATGACAGGATGATCCCCATCGGTCCCGCAGGAAGAGAGTAGCACCCCTCCGCTCCCTGCCTGAGCATAGATGCCTCGCCTGATCCTCTCGGTCCAATTGCCATGAGGCGGGAACTGGCTGGGCACGGTCCTTATCTCCATGGAACTGGCTGGGCAGACAGAGATGCATCTTCCACATGCGACGCACCCACCGGCCGGCACCACCTTTCCGTCCTTAAAGTCCAAAGCCTGATATGAGCATTCATTGACACATCTTTTACAGACGCGGCAGGTGTTGTAGTTTATGACCGGTACGAACCTTTCTGGCATTTTTATATCTATCTTCTTTGGTCCGGTCTGGCTCATTCCCTCACCACCTTGAAAGGATGCTCGCTGCCGTCCCTCAGAATGCCTTTGCCGACCTGGGCCACAAATGGGCTCCCAGCGTTGGTCTGCCATGTTCTGGCGGTCTCATCGACCATCCTTATGGCGCACTCCTCGCTGGCGCAATAAGCAAGTCTATTATCTTCAGACTGCCCGACGAGCAAGGGACGCAATTTCTTTCTGTCCGCTAGAGCGATCAGCGTGGGGACCGGTTGACCTCTGGCGACGAGTATGCTGAACGGGCCGTTCAGGAACGCCTCCCTGTACGTGAACCTGAGCCACATCGCCAACCTTCTGCTCTCTGGGTCCATTAGCTCTATCTCCTTATAGGTCCACGGGGCCATGGCGAAGGCCGCGGCCGATATTGGGAGCTTATGTCTCCTCACCAAAAGGTCCCACATGTAGACAACGACCTCGGTGTCGGTCATAACCGTGCATCTATATCCCGCCATCTCGACCATTTTCCTGTTCACGCCATAAGATGTGATCTCACCGTTATGGCAGACGCTCCAATCTATCAAAGACAGAGGATGGGCGCCAGCCCACCATGCTGGCGAGTTAGTTGGGAACCTGGAATGGGATGTCCATAGGGTACCACTATACCTAGGGAGGTCATAGAATTCCGCTATCTCATAGGAGTACCCGTTCCCCTTGAACACCGCCATGTCCTTTCCGCTCGAGATGCACATGGCACCGTCGACCTGATCATTGATATGCATGACGAGGTTCACGACATGGTCCTCCTCCCCAGGGTCCATTCCGCCCACGGCCTCCTTAGACCTCCTGGGCTGGCAGAAGTATCGCCAGACAATAGGATAGGGAGGTCTCAGTGTCTTGACCTTCCTGGTGAAGACCTTCTCGTCCCTCATTATGGACATGTGCTCACCGAGGAGAGATTCAACCTTCGCTTTGGCATCCTCATCGTCGAAGAAGAACTGCATACAATAGTCCTCCCTGTTCTTCGGGAACAGACCATAGCAGGCATAACCGGCCCCAAGCCCGTTCTCTCTCTCCTCCATGATGGTGAGCATGGAGCGTATCTTGTCTCCCGCGACGGGCCTTCCATCCAGGGAGATCAATGCAGCGATACCGCATCCGCCCATCTGATAGCTAAGCCCGGGCGGTCTGGTGGCCACATATCGCACTGAGCCTAGGGGATAATCTCGAAGCCCGTTCAAACTTTGATCTGAAAAACCTCTGTCATCGGTCTGCTTCGTATCTTTCGATGTCAAACGCCCTATCGGTCCCTTGTTAGAGATATCCATCGCTCCACAGCTTTTCCTTGCCCTCAACCTTTGGGCGTCGCTAAGGTGTAGAGGGCACCAGAGCTTACGCCAAATCATGAAGGCCTTGGCCGCGTACAGCCCTGACAGCCTCGAAGAGGCCCTTATGTGGAGATGCACGCTTCCCCACAGGCCTTCATCCGAGCCCATCGAGCGATGTCCGCGCAGGGCGCATTACATAAACGGTATTATTTTAGCATTTTCATTTCACAGAAAGGCAGGAAATCATTAGATGAACATTTCGCATATAATATTTGAAATTGAATACTAAATTCGTTAAAATGTTGTGATTTTCGATGACATTCTCGATTTTTTAGGTCATTTATCTAATCATGTCCATACATCAACGAACTACCGGGGGCGATTCCTATGGGGACCTCATCAAGAGAACTGGGTCAATAGACTTAAGTCATTCACGGCCCATAACAGCCGCAACAGGCGTTGCCCCATGTCGTCCAACAGAATGACCTTTGTGCCTCAGCTCCCGGACCTGGACAAGATAAGGCAGATGAGGAAAAGGCTCAACCTTTCCCAAAGGGAACTGGCAAGCCTCGCGGGGGTGAGCCAATCCCTCATCGCAAAGATAGAGAGAGGGAGCATCGACCCATCATATAGCAATGTGAGGAAGATCCTTTACGCATTCGAGGACGTGATAAGGAAGAGGAAGACAGAGGGCGTGAGGTCGGGCGGTCAGCTCACGGTCGGGGACCTTGCTACAAAGGGTGTGGTCAGCGTCTCTCCTGACCAGACCATCGGTGAGGCGACGGAGAAAATGATGAAGGGCCGCTTCACGCAACTGCCGGTCATGGTCGGAGAGAAGGTCGTAGGGGCCCTCACCGATGACAGGCTCAGGGATTATACCATAGAGGCCACCAAAAACAGGACAAAGACCTATGAAGAGGTCATGCGGACAAGGGTCGAGGAGATGATGGGAGAGCCGTTCCCGATCCTCAGCGAGGACACACCGATCGATGTGGCATCTCTCCACCTTCAAAGGGAGGAGGCCATCCTAATTTCGAGGAAGGGCGCCATCGTGGGGATCCTTACGAGCGCGGACTTCCTGAACCTGGGCCTGAACCAATGAGCTTTGAGACAGGTCGCCATCGATATGAAAAAGAAAGAGCTGGAAATGGAATTGCAAAAGGTGAGGCCCTTCGTGCGTCCCAGGGCGGACCTCGAGCAATACCCCACATCGGCCACTATAGCCGCCGAGATGGTCTTCACCGCATATGCCAGAGGCGATATCGAAGGCAGAACGGTCCTGGACCTCGGATGCGGTACCGGGGTCTTGTCGGTCGGCGCCGCCCTTATGGGGGCGACCAGGGTCATCGGTGTCGAATTGGACGAAGGGGCACTCGCCATCGCGAGGGACAACGCCCTGGCCGCCGGGGTGGAGATCGAACTGATGAAGGGGGATGTGGGATGCTTCCAGGGCAGGGTGGATACAGTATTGCAGAACCCACCTTTCGGCTCTCAGAACCGCAATGCGGACAGGCCGTTCCTCGACAAGGCCATGGCCGTCGCCGACGTGGTCTATTCATTGCATATGAGCGAGACCATCGGTTTCCTGGCGCAATATGCCAGCGAGAGAGGGTTCGTGATAGAGTTCCAGAAAAGGTTTAAATTTGACATCCCTCATACATTCGCGTTCCACAGGAAATCAAGGAAGAGCTTTGACGTTTCGTTCCTATGTTTCCGCAGATGCGGTGAGCCATTATGAAAGAGAAGAGGAGGGTGATTCCCGGCGAGGAGGTCGCCGAGGTAGAAGAATATATCCCATCAGAGGGGACGTACGAAGAGGACGGTAAGATCTATGCCGCCCTATATGGAGAGCTTGAGCTCGACAACGAGGAAAGGACGGCAACGGTCAAGGCAAAGAACCCAATGACCAATCTGAAGCAAGGGGACCACGTCTTCTGCGTCGTCACGGACGTCCGAGCATCCATGGCGATATGCGACGTTGTCGCCGTGGAAGGGAAAAAGCGAGAGATCACCGGGGACACCAACGGCACGATCCATGTATCAAAGATGTCGCAGGACTATGTCCAGGATGCCACAAAAGAGATGAGGCCGAGCGACATAATAAGAGCAAAGGTCCTACAGACAAGGCCATCGATCCAGCTCACAACGGCCGGGCCCCATCTTGGCGTCATCAAGGCCCTTTGCAGGAAGTGCAGGCATCCCCTGCTCAGAACGGAGAAGGGCCTATACTGCAACAATTGCGAGAGGTCGGACTATAGGAAGCTCGCCGATGATTATGCCTCGGTGGAGTTCTGACCGATGAAACATTTTTCTGTCGATGACGGTTGAAAAGGGGGCGTAGAATGGACAAAGACCATGAGGATCTTGTCAAGGAGATCCGGGAGCTCCGCGAGGAGATCAGGCAGATGAAGGAGATCGTTGGAGTGCTCTTCAGCATGATCACCGAGGCGGAAGATGAAGAGGAAGGGATCGGTCTGTTCCCCAATGGAATGGAAATCCCCAGGATGAACAACTGAGATGAAGGTAGTTGCGCTATTGTCCGGCGGCATCGATTCGCCGGTCGCGGCATACATGATGGCGCGCCAGGGCGTTGAGGTCATGGCCCTTCATATGGACAACAGGCCTTACTCGTCTGAGGGGAGCGTCATAAAGGCTGCAAGGTTGGCCAAGATCGTCGGCAGTTCCTCCGGTGGAAAAGTGGATTTCTATTTCGCCCCGCATGGAAGGAACCAGGAGATCAATTCCCGCATGTGCACCAGGTCCTATCAGTGCGTCCTTTGCAAGAGATTGATGCTGAAGGTGGCCAAGGCGGTGGCACTGAGGTACGGTGCGGTTGCGATAGTCACGGGAGAATCGCTCGGCCAGGTGGCATCTCAGACCCTTCAGAACATCAGGTCTGAACAGGCCGGTCTTGGCTTCCCTGTGCTAAGGCCTTTGATAGGTCTTGACAAGCTTGAGATTGAGGCGATAGCTAAGAGGATCGGCACCTACGAGGTCTCGATCTCAGGGATAGAAGGGAAGGCCTGTACGGTCCTGCCCGACCACGTGGTGACCATGGCATCTGAGGAGAATGTCATATCTGAGGAGGCGAAGGTGGACATCGAGGAGATGATCTCCTATGCCGTCAACAACATGAAGGACATCAGAGCTCTGGATACATCGAACAGCTGAGCCCCTCCTCGGGGTCGTAGATCATCGAGCTAGTTATCCTATTGATATATCTGGCCTGCACACGGGATATGAACAATGTGCGGTCGCCGCACTTTATCCTCAGGTCGCTCTCCTTCGGTGGCTTGATGGATATCGGGATGATGATGGGTCCCGAGCACGATGTCGAAAGACGCTGGTCCTCACTGGACCTTTTGACGAACTCAACGACCTCAGGGTCGACAACGATGTTCATCTTATCCGAATGGCGACAGGAAAAGTTGTATTTAACATGAGCGCAGTTAATGACGAGAATCTGGTATGAAAAGAAAGGTCGTTCTGGACACCTCTGCCCTCTTCTCGATGGAGGACATCCCAACAGGGATCGAGGCATATACCACCTATGCGGTGCTTGAGGAGCTTGATAAGTACGGTGACAGGAGGGCAGCATTCCTAGAGCACAAGCTGAAGGTGGCATCTCCCTCTTTTTCATCGATGGTGCCTGTAGAGGAGGCGGCAAGGACGACAGGTGATATGTCCAGACTTTCTCCTACTGACCGAGAGCTCATCGCCCTGGCGCTTGAGATCGGGGGAGAGATATGGACAGATGATTATTCGATACAGAATGTCTCAGAGGTCCTTGCGGTGCCTTATCGTCCGATCGGGGCCGGAGGGATCAAGAAGGTGATAAAATGGAAACATCGATGTTCTGGATGCGGCAAGGTCTATCAGGACGACCTCCCTGATTGTCCGATATGCGGGGGCCAGCTCAAGACCTACAAGGGCAAGAGAAAATAGTCATCACTTGGACCCTAGCTCAGCAGACCTTTTGGCGCCGGCCTCTATGGCATCGATGATAAGGCCACGGAAGCCCCCCTCCTCCAACACCCTGATGCCCTCTATCGTCGTACCAGCGGGAGATGCGACCATGTCCTTCAGCTCCCCTGGATGTTTCTTCGTCTCGAGGACCGTCTTCGCCGAACCGAGAAGGGTCTGCGCGGCCAACATGACCGCCACATCCCTCGGCAGGCCTGAAAGGACCCCCCCGTCCGCCATCGCCTCGATCATCATGTAGACGTAGGCGGGGCCCGACCCGCTCAGGCCGGTGACCGCGTCGAGGAGCTTTTCCTCGACAGGATATGCTATGCCCACTGAATCCAAGATCCTCTGTACCAGGGCCATGTCCTCCTTCGTGGCCGACCTCCCCTTCGAAAAGGCGGAGGCGGAGGCCCCGACCAGGCAGGCCTGGTTCGGCATGACCCTCACCACCCTCACCGCCGGGTCCAACATGCCTTCGATGGTGGAGATCTTCACTCCCGCCGCGATCGATATAAGAAGGTGTCTGCCGTCCATGTCGGCCTTGACGTCCCTCATGACATCTGGCACCTGCTGTGGTTTCACGGCCAATATGACAACGTCCGCGGAACGCACGACCTCAGGGTTGCTATCTGTCACCTTAATTCCATAGGTCTTATGGATGAACTCTCTCCTTGGTCCCCAGATCTCGCTCGCTATTAGCTCTTCTGGATCGGCGAGCTTCGCTGCCATAAGCCCCTTCATGAGGGCCTCTGCCATGTTGCCGGCCCCTAAGAATCCTATCTTCATCTTGATATCTCCCCTAGCGATGTGGACATTCCGTGGACCGCCATATGCCCAACACGATATATAACCACTGCATGTCCCGTTCACTCCAGGAGCGATAGGATCGCCTTCATGAAGGACGGAAGGTCCTCCGGCCTTCGGGACGTCACAAGGTTCCTGTCAACGACCACCTCATCATCGATGAATCTGGCACCAGCATTGATGATATCATCCTTGATCGAATGGAAGCAAGTTGCCTTCCTTCCCTTGAGGATATTCGCCGAGACCAGGACCGATGGCCCATGGCATATCGCGGCGACCAACTTTCCCGAGTCAAACATCCTTCTGACGAACTCGTTCATGTGAGGATGTCTTCTGATCCTGTCCGGGGCGAATCCTCCAGGGATCACCACAGCGACGAAGTCATTGAACTTTGCCTTGTCGACGTCAAGGTCCACCACCGCCTCATAGCCATGTTTGCTCTTGTAGACCTTCTTGGTTCCTGGACCAACGATGATCGGAACATAACATGCCTCTTTCAACCGATAATATGGGTACCAGAGCTCGAGGTCCTCATAATCGTCCTCGACCAAGATCGCTATCTTGTCCGACACGCCCTTTGTTTCCATTATTGATAATAAGGGAGGCAGGGGTTCATAATGCTTTTAGATCACGCCCGACATATTTTTATTCAGATAGTAGAATTCAATATCCTCATTTTGAGAGCCATCATTCCAAGAATAAACGATAATTAATGGCAGTTCCGATGGTCTTTTCTGCGTTCAATTTATATAAGGTTACATTATTCGGGATGCAATGCTCGTAGACGATTATTATCCGGTTGCACTCTTCGCGCTCGTCTCGTTGCTGTTCCCGGTGTTGGCGTTCTACGTGTCTCGGTTCTTCCGACCCACGAAGTACACCACGTTACGGGACAGCACCTATGAGTGCGGCGAAACGCCTATCGGACAAGCACAGATCCAGTTCCATGTCCAATTCTATATCTACGCAATCATTTTCGTGGTGTTCGACATCGTGACTGTATTTTTATTGATCTGGGCTTTGGCCTTTGACTCGTTCGGGATCGATCCTGACAATCTGTTGAACAACCTGCCCCTGGTCTTTGCTGCCTTCTTCACCGGCATCATGCTCCTAGGGGTGTACTACGCGATCAAAAAGGAGAAGATACTATGGATCTAAGCCTCGCACCGCATGCGATCGCGATGACCGCAAAGGAATTCCAGATATGGTCCAAGAACTTTGTCACCGAGACGCTGAGGGCCTCCGGAGTGAAGAAAGTGGTGGACGGGATCACCGCCCCGATATGGGCATGGGGGCAGAGGAACGCCATCTATCCTCTGCACTTCGGTATCGCCTGCTGCGCCCTTGAGATGGCCGCCGCCTCCGCCTGCAGATGGGACGCCGAAAGGCTGGGACTTATCTATAGGTCCTCCCCAAGGCAATGCGATGTGCTGCTCGCCAATGGCTGGATATCCCAAAAGCTACGTCCTTCGTTGAGGAGGCTCTACGAGCAAATGCCTGAACCCAAGTGGGTCGTGGCCATGGGAGAGTGCGCGGTCTCTGGAGGACCCTGGTATGACGCATACAATGTCGTGCAGGGCCTGGACACCTTCATACCGGTCGACATTTATATCCCGGGCTGTCCGCCCCGCCCGGAGGCGATGATAGACGCATTCCTGATGCTCAACCGCAAGATAACAGCGGAGCAGAAGGGAACGTTCCTGGACTGAGGTGAGAAGATGACCGAGACTTCCAGGATGAACGAGGAACAGATCGCGGAGGCGATAAACAGCGCCTTCCCACAGGGCATCACGAGCATAGAGGTCGCCCCCAGGCGCATCTTCCTCACGATAAGCAAAGATATTCTATTGGACCTCTGCAAGAAGCTGAAGAACGAGCTGGGCTTCGAGCATGTTAGCTGCTCCTGCGGGGTGGACATGAAGACCCACTTCCAGGTGGTACATCACATTTCATCTTATCAGAACAAGGTGGTCGCTGAGATCGTGGTCGACAACATCTCCAAGGATAAGCCTGAGGTGGACTCCATCACCCCTCTATGGGGAGGGGCCAATTGGCATGAGAGGGAGACCTACGATATGTTCGGGATCATCTTTGTCGGGCACCCGAAGCTGGAGAGGCTTTTGATGGCCGACGACTTCCAGTTCTTCCCGCTCAGGAAGGACTTCAACCCAGGGAGGAGGGTATCATGACCGAGATGTGGATGAACATGGGTCCTCAGCACCCGATGACGCATGGGCTGTGGAACCTCAGGGTCAAGGTGGATGGTGAGAAGATCACTGAGGCCCAGCCGGTCATAGGCTACCTGCACCGCGGCTGGGAGAAGATGGTCGAGGCAAGGGACTTCCAGCAGATCATCCCGATGGCCGACCGTCTATGCTATGGGTCATCGATGACCTGGAGCCACCTTTATTGCAGGACCATCGAAGAGCTCATGGATGTAGAGGTGCCAGAAAGGGCCCAATGGATCAGGGTCATTGTCTGCGAGATGCAGCGCATCGCCTCTCACCTTATGTGGTTGGCCGCAGTGGGCACTGACCTAGGCTCATACACCATTTTCTTATATTGCATGAGGGAGAGGGAGCTGTTCCTTGACCAGCTGATGAACCTCACCGGGGCGAGGATGACATACAATTATCCGCGCATCGGAGGGGTCAGGAACGACCTGCCAGAGAACTTCGAGAGGGACACATTGAGGGTGCTGAACCTATTCGAGAAGAGGTTAAAGACAGAATATGAGGCGCTATGTGACAAGACGGTATCCTACCGCATGAGGATGGAGAATACCGGATACCTTTCAAAGGCGGACGCCATGAACCTAGGTGTCACGGGCCCGAACATGCGCGGCTCGGGCGTCGATTTCGACATCAGGAGGGACGACCCCTATGAGAAATATGATGAGGTCGATTTCGAGGTATGCGTTGAGCAGGAAGGGGACTCATATGCGCGCTATCGCGTCAGGATGAGGGAGATGCAGGAGTCCTGCAACATCATCCGTCAGGCGTTCAAAAAGATGAGGCCTGGCCCGGTGCGTGTCAAGGCGCCCAGGAATGCGCCGAAGAAGACAGCCTTCGCGCACGTCGAGGACCCGCGCGGCGAGGGCCTGATGTATGTCGTCGGCGATGGGACGAACCAGCCTTACAGGCTGAAGGTGCGCAGTCCGATATTCGTATCAGTCTCTGCTGCCCCTGTCATGCTCATTGGAGAGAAGGTCGCTGATGTCCCCGCGATCATGGGTTCGATCGACATGTGCCTTGGAGAGACGGACAGGTGATCAAAAATGAACATCGACCTTGATTTCTCCACCATTTACACGTTCATGTTCAGCTTGGTATCTTGGTTGCTCTGGGCAGTAGGGAGGGTCCTGGGATTCATCGGCATCGATGAAGGCAGCTTCTTCTATCCGATCAAGCAGTTCTTGGTCGACCCCCAGTTCGTCACATTTGTATCCTACCTGCTCGTGGCCGTCATATATTTCGTCTTCGTGTTCCTGTTCGCAGGCCTCACGGTCATATGGATGGAAAGAAAGCTTCTCGGGCGTTTCATGGACAGGCGTGGTACCCAGGTGGGCGTATTAGGTCTGTTCCAGAACTTCGCGGACGGGATCAAGACCCTACTTAAGGAGATCATCATACCCCGCGATGCCGACCAAAAGGTGTACACATGGGCGGTCGTCCTCATCATCGCCACGTCGGCGATGTTGATGGGGCTCGTCCCATGGGACGATGAGTTCTATGCCGTCAACGTACCGTTGGCATTATTGCTGGGACTTGCGGTGTTCTCCTTGGCCCCGTTCGCCATACTTATAGGCGGGTGGGCGTCCAACAACAAATACACCGTCATAGGAGGCATGCGTGCCGCCGCCCAGCTCATCGCATACGAGGTGCCGATGTTGTTGGTCGTGGTGTCGCTCGTCGTCATGACCGGGTCTTTGAACTTTGTAGAGATAGTCAACTGGCAGAACGATAACATAATCTTGCTGGTCCCATTGGCCATCGGCGCGCTCACATTCTTCGTGGCCGGTATCGCAGAGGTCGAGAGGGTCCCGTTCGATCTTCCCGAGGCGGAGGCCGAGCTCGTCGAGGGGTGGCAGACGGAATATGGAGGTTTCCGCTGGGGCCTCATCATGCTATGTGACTACATCAGGGCGTATATCGTCTGTGCGCTGTTCGCCATATTGTTCCTCGGCGGTTGGCTGGGACCTGAGCCTATTCCAGGTGCGGTCTGGCTTCTCTTGAAGACCTTCTTCCTGTTCTTCATGATGGTATGGGTGAGGGCCGCTATGGTCCGTATCAGGACCGACCAGATCCTCAAGATCGGGTGGAGGCGTCTCCTTCCCTTGGCGGTCATCAACCTGGTGGTCGTCGTGCTGATCAAAGTCTACTCGGTTGGAGGTTGGTAAGATGGCCGAGGAAGTCAAGAAGCGTACAACTTACAGGAGCAGGAAGGAGCTCAAGCCCCGGCTGTATATCGGGGACCCGATGGTCGCGGTGTTCAGGACCCTTGTCAGGACGACGATCAACCGTCCGAACACGATATTGTACCCGTGGGAAAAGCTCATCATGCCCGACTGTTTCCGTGGACGCCCGGGCATCCGGCTCGAGAAATGCATTGAATGCAAGAAGTGCGTGAAGATCTGTCCGAACCAGTGCATCCAGATGGTGCCTATTGACCATCCCACCTTGGGAAAGGTGAACAGGCCCCAGGTATATGTCGCGCGATGCATGATGTGCGGCTATTGTGCAGAGGTCTGCCCCACCAATGCGATGATGGTCACGCCAGAGTTCGAGCTTGCGGCATACACCAGGTCTGACCTCATGTTCGACCCTTTCAAGCTTCAGTATGAGCACAAGCCCGGATATGAGGTCCATTCGCCGATGATCACCCCGTCAGAGCTCAAGGCCGGGAAGACCGAATCTCATGACAAGGGCGACATGGCCATCAAGGACACCGTCGAGTTGGACCCGAAGAAGTGCATCAGCTGCCAGCGTTGCGCCAAGACCTGTCCGGTCGGAGCGATAACTATGGCCGACACCGGCGAGGTGAACCCGAAGACCAACAAGCCGGTGAAGAGACCGGTCTTTGACAACAACAAGTGCGTCTCTTGCGAGCAGTGCGTCGAAGTGTGCCCGAAGAGCTGCCTTTCGATGAAGGAGGCGATGTGAGATGGCTTTTGACCTGGCCCCTATTACGTTCATGGTGTTCGCCGGCCTTACGGTCGGCGCTGCGATCTCAGTGCTCGTAACGAAGGAGATAGTCCGGAGCGCGGTGTTCCTGGCCTTTACCTTTGTCGGCGTGGCGATTACATATCTGTTCCTGAACTCAGAGTTCATCTCGCTCATACAGATCCTTGTCTACGTGGGCGCGATCAACGTCCTGATCCTGTTCGGGGTTATGCTCACGAAGCGCAGGCTCATGGGAGGTGGTGCCTGTGAGTAAGACCAGATTCCAAACAGGCCCGTTAGGCTCCACCATCGCAAAGCTGGTCGTCGTCGGCCTATTGGCGGTGACGATATTATATACGATATACGAATGGGCCGGTCTCGGCGAGATCGGCACATATCCGATACTCTCCAACATGACCGAGTCCATCGGCAACCTGCTGTTCACGCAGTGGGGGGTGGTGGTAATGGTGCTCGCCCTCATACTGTTCTCTGCCATGATGGGCGGGGTCTTCATCGCACAGGAGGAGGATGAGTGATGGACACGACCTCAATACCGATCAGCTGGTTCCTGATGCTGTCCACGGCCCTGTTCCTCATCGGGGTGGCGGGCGTGCTCATCAAGAAGAACGCGATCATCATCCTGATGTCCATAGAGATGATGCTGAATGCGGCCAACATCAACCTGGTCGCCTTCTCAGTTTACAACAACGATGCGACCGGACAGGTCATGGCCTTGTTCTCGATAGGTCTGGCCGCCGCAGAGGTCGCGATAGGTCTTGCGATATTGTTGAACCTGAACAAACTTAGGGACACCGTCGAGGTCGACGACCTCTCAATACTGAGGTGGTAAAATGGACTTTGAGCCTATCTTCAAGCTAGCGTGGGTCATACCGCTCTTACCGCTGATATCGTTCCTGATCGTCGGATTCCTTGGGAAGAAGATGAAGGACAAGGGCGGGGTCGTCGCGATCGCGCTCGTCGGGTCGGCGATGGTCTTTTCTCTCATGGTTGCCTTCGGGGCATTGACCGGCAACCTGCCGCAACATGCGGAAGGCGCCTACTTTGAGGAGTCGTTCAAGTGGGTAGAGCTGGGCAGCGGCTACTCATTCGAGCTGGGCATCTATATCGACGCCCTGACCGCACTGATGCTCATAGTGGTTTCGTTCGTTGCGACCCTCGTGGTGATCTATTCGGTCGGATACATGCATGAGGAGGGAGAGAGGCGCAGGAGATACTTCACCGAGATATCGCTGTTCGTCGGCGTCATGCTCGGGCTGGTCCTTGCCAACAACTTCCTTGAGCTGTTCATATTCTGGGAGCTCGTAGGTCTTTGTTCATACCTGCTCATCGGGTTCTGGTTCGAGAAGCCTTCCGCAGCGTCTGCGGCAAAGAAGGCCTTCCTCGTCACCCGTGTCGGTGACGTGATGTTCATGATCGGCCTGATAATACTATTCTGGTCGTTCAAGAGCCTCTCGTTCAGCGAGATATTCGACCCAGCGGCCATAGCTGCCGTGGACCAGACCTGGCTCATGTGGGGCGTGTTCTTCGTGTTCGGCGGTGCGATAGGTAAGAGCGCACAGTTCCCGTTGCACGACTGGCTCCCTGATGCGATGGAAGGCCCGACAACCGTCTCCGCGCTCATCCATGCAGCGACGATGGTCAAGGCGGGCGTCTACCTGGTGGCGAGGATGTTCCCGCTGCTGGTGGAGAACGCCCATCTCAACGTACCAGATGTTCTGATATTCATAGCGGTCATAGGAGGGGTCACTGCGTTCATCGCTGCGACGATGGCCTTGAACTCGCCGAACATCAAGCGTGTCCTGGCCTACTCTACGATCAGCCAGCTAGGTTATATGTTCCTGGCTTTGGGCACAGGGGGCTATCTCCTTGCAGAAGGACACACCGAGGAAGGCATCCTGGGCTACTCCGCCGGAATGTTCCATCTGATGAACCACGCCTTCTTCAAGGCCCTTCTCTTCCTCAGCGCGGGTGCGGTCATCCACTATGTCCACACCGAAGAGATGGCGAAGATGGGCGGACTGCGCAAGTACATGCCGATAACCTCCCTGGTGATGCTAATCGGCGCGCTATCGATCGCCGGTATCCCTCCATTGAGCGGCTTCTGGAGCAAGGATGAGGTATTGGCGACGGTCTTTGAGGCTGGTTCAACGAACTGGATATTCGCTTTGCTCTGGGTCATGGGGGTCGCCACGGCCTTCATGACCGCATTCTACATGTTCCGCATGTGGTTCCTGACCTTCACTGGTCCCGAGGGGTCTGCGACGAAGCACGCCACGGCCCACGGAGAGCATCATGAGGGACATGATGGCAAGGAGCACGGTCACGCCAAGGCGGGCAGGTTCAAGGAGCACACCCCGAAGGTGATGACGGTTCCTTTGATGTTGCTCGCGGTCCTGGCTCTGTTCTCAGGAATGGCGGCGCTGTTCTTCTTCGGCGAGTCGTTCTATGGAACAGTCTTCTTCGAGGAGCCGATACATGAGACCTCCGTCGAGATACTGGAGAAGGTGTTCACGAGCGTCCTGACCTATGTGTCCATACTGATAGCGGCCGGTGGGATATTCCTTGCATATATGGCCTTCTACAAGAAGAGGATCGATGTGGCGGCCATCGTCAACAGGCCCGCGATACGACCGCTCTACAACATGCTGTTGGCCCGCTACGGATTCACCAAGGGATACGACCAGTTCGGTCTCAAGGTCGTGTACGGGTTCTCGCTGCTGCTCGACTGGTTCGACAGGAACATAATCGACGGCATCGTCAACGGCATCGGAAGGGTCAGCCTGAAGGCCGGGAGGGGGCTGCGCAAGGTCCAGACCGGGTTCGTGCAGACCTATGCCGGGATAGCGGTGGGCGGTGCGGTGGTCCTGATGCTGCTTATGTATCTTCTACTGTCAGTGATGGGGGTGGACCTTAGTCCTTGAGGTGATCATGATGTTGGAAAATGTACCTATACTGTCCCTATTGTTGGTCCTGCCCCTCATCGGGGCGTTGGCAGCCTTCATGGTCGGACCAAGGGCCAAGATATCGAAGATGATCGCATTGGGGGCCTCAGCTGCCACTCTGGTGCTGGCCTCGCTCCTCATGCTGGAGTTCTTTGCCCTCGGTAAGGAAATCTTTGGAGAGTACCAGTATGGTGAGAGCTATGAGTGGATAAAAGCGGCCGGGATAAACTATATCCTCGGCGTCGATGGCATATCGGTCCCGATGGTCTGGCTGACCGCCCTGCTCTGCTTCCTGGCTATATTGTTCTCCTGGGATGTCGAGACCAGGACCAGCCAGTACATGGGCCTCATGCTCGTGCTCGAGGTCGGCGTGCTCGGGGTGTTCATGGCGCTCGACTACTTCCTGTTCTATGTGTTCTGGGAGGTCGTGCTGATCCCGATGTATTTCCTGATCGCGATATGGGGAGGGCCCCGTCGTGACTACGCGTCCCTGAAGTTCTTCATCTATACGCACGTCGCATCCCTTGTGATGCTCATCGGTATCTTCGCCCTTTACTTCGAGGCATCGAATGCCCTTGGCTATAGGACGTTCGACATGCAGGCGATCGCCACCGTCTCGGGTGATTTCAGCATCGCCCTGCAGACATCGATCTTCGCGGCGCTGCTCATCGGTTTCATAACGAAGATGCCCATGGTCCCTGTGCATACTTGGCTCCCCGACGCGCACGTCGAGGCCCCGACCGCAGGGTCGGTGCTGCTGGCAGGCCTCTTGCTGAAGATGGGGTCCTATGGTATCATCAGGATATCATTGCCCAGTCTGCATGGCGCCTGGGACCTGGACGCTGGCGCTTATGGAGGCCTTGTCGAAGGCTTCAGCGATATGCAGGTCGTCATGATAGTGCTAGGTGTCCTGTCAATGATCTACGGGGCCATAATGTGCATCGCCCAGAAGGACATCAAGAAGATGGTCGCTTACTCCTCCATCAGCCATATGGGCGGGGTCATGCTCGCCTTCTCGACCTTCACCGAGATAGGTCTTGCCGCCGGCGTCTTCATGATGTTCGCTCATGGCCTTATCACGGCCGTCCTCTTCATGATGTGCGGTGTCGTCCAGCATAAGACCGGCACAAGGATGATACCAAGGTTGGGAGGTCTTGCCGCCAAGATACCCGTCGCGGCGACGTTCATGATGATCGGCTTCATGGCATCCCTCGGGCTGCCAGGCCTGGTCGGTTTCATCGCGGAGTTCGCGATATTCGTATCGACGTTCGAGGCCTTCGACTGGCTTCTCCTGGTCCCGATAATGTCGGTCGCGCTCACCGCGGCCTATTATATCTGGGCCATGCAGCGCGTCCTCTTCGGTCCGCTCACGAAGGACATCGACCTGGAGCATCTGCATGACGTCTCCTGGTACGAGGCTGCGCCGCTGGCGGTGCTGGTGTTCTTCATAGTGCTGTTCGGGATATGGCCCGCACTGATATTGGACTACATCACGCCGGCCGTGACCAAGGTCCTCATGGGAGGTTTCTGAGATGGTAGATTATACCGCAATAACGCCAGAGATCGTGCTGGCAATGTTCGCCATCGCCCTTCCTGCGTTGGGCATGGTCACCAGATCGTCGAAGGTCCTGGGGGCTTTCTCCCTTGTAGGTATAGCGCTGGCAGGGTTCAGCATATGGTCCATCACGGACGGATATTCGTTGCCTGTCGGGTTCCAAGGGTTCGTGCTGTTAGAGGACTTCGCGGTCATCTTCATGTACGTGTTCCTGGCCGTGGCCTTCTATGTCATCCTGGCCTCGATAACCTACGTTGACGGTGACAGGCACAAGCCAGAGTATTACTCGTTGATCCTCCTGGCGACCGTGGGCATGTTGTTCGTCGCCTGTGCCACCGACCTGTTCGCGCTCTTCATCGGGATCGAGCTTACAAGCCTCTCATCATATGCGCTCGTGTCCTTCCGCAAGAAGGACGTGAAGAGCGCTGAGGCGGCGACCAAGTACTTCATCATCGGCGCGATGTCAAGCGGTTTCGCGCTGTTCGGTATCTCCTTGGTCTATGGGTACGCGGGCACCACGAGGTTCGACGGCATCAACTACTACCTCATCACCCAAGGTACCGAGAACATCGAGATCATGTGGGTCGCGATGATCATGACGGTGGTCGGGTTCGGTTTCAAGATCTCGATGGTACCGTTCCATATGTGGGCCCCTGACGTCTACGAAGGAGCTCCGACCACGATCACCGCGATGCTTGCAGCTGGCAGCAAGAAGATGGGCTTCGTCGCCATGTTCAAGTTCTTCCTTATCGGCATCATAGCCATAAAGGCGGACTGGGAGCTGCTGATGGCGATCATGGCCGTGGCAACGATGACGGTAGGTAACCTCGCCGCCCTCAACCAGACCAATATAAAACGCATGTTGGCCTATTCTTCGATCGCCCAGGCGGGCTACATATTGATGGCGATCCCTGTGGCGACTGACTACGCGCTCGCCGGCGGATTGTTCCAGATCGTGACGCACGCCTTCATGAAGGGCGGGGCCTTCATGATAGTCGCCACGCTCGGTGTGGTGGCGGTCGGTGAGAGCATCAACGATTATAAGGGGCTCGCAAAGAGGTCACCGTTGATGGCCATCTCCATGACCATCTTCCTCCTGTCGCTAGCGGGCATACCACCTCTGGCCGGATTCGCCTCAAAGTTCTTCCTGTTCTCCGCGCCCATCGATGCGGTCACCTCAGGTAACGATTGGCTGTTATGGCTGACCGTGGCCGCGATCATCAACAGCGCGATATCTCTTTTCTACTATGTGCGGATAATAAAGTACATGTTGGTGGAGAAGGGGGAGAACCAGGAAAAGCTGAAGCTGCCGAGCACAATGGTGGCCGCCGTCCTCATCTGCGTGACCGCGGTGGTGGTCATGGGCATCTTCCCAGGTCCGTTCTTCGAGGCCTGCCAGAACGCGGCATCGAGCTTCTTTGCGTTCCTGTCGTGAGCGCCCAAACCTCTTAACAGACCTTAATTTTTCCTTTTCATTTTCATTACTGGCCTTACAAGCAATGCATCAGGACGAGAACATATTTTGGAATAACCGTTAAGTACGCATTCACCATATCGAGCGGCAATGGTCCTGACGTGGGACTCTACAATAAGAGAAGAGCTGGACATGGTCGAGCAGGAGATGCGCGACCGTGTATTCTCCGAGCAGAGCCTCCTCACTGAGATATCGCTTTATGTCATCGGTTCCGGAGGTAAAAGGATCCGTCCGGCGATAGCCCTGCTCTCGTTCAAGGCCAACGGAGGTAAGGACCCCGCAAAGGTGATCAAGATAGCATCGGCCTTTGAGATGATACATGCCGCGACCCTCATCCACGACGACATCAATGATGCAGGTGAGTTCCGTAGGGGCCGGGAGGCCGCATACAAGCGCTTCGGCACCCAAAGGGCCCTGATCGCCGGCGACTTCCTTTTTGTCAAGTCATTCAAGCTCGGCGGCACCTTCGACGAGAAGATCGTCGATATGATAGCCGATGCCTGCACATCCATCGCCGAGAGCGAGATGTTGCAGATAATCCACGAGCAAGATGCTGAGACCTCGCTAAAGGACTACCTTAAGATCATAGAGGGAAAGACCGCTAAGTTCATGGAGGCGAGCGCCATGATAGGTGCCTATCTCGCGGGCGCGGACAGTGAACGCATGGCATTGATGGGAAGGTATGGTCTGAACATCGGGATAGCGTTCCAGATACGCGATGACATATTGGACGTGGTGGGCAACCAGGCCACGCTCGGTAAGCCGAGGGGGGTGGACTTCATGGACGGCAAACCGAACCTTGTCCTCCTATATGCCATGGCCGATGAGAAGGTCGGTAAGGACCTAAAGGCCCTTTTCCTGAAGAAGGGAAAGACAAAGGACGATCTCGAGAGGGCTATGGCCCTCGTGTCGATGACCGACGCGGTGGCGAGGGCGAGGATGATGGTCGCCGATTATACGTCCAAGGCGAAGGATGCGGTGATCGAAATGGGCACGGCGTCGAGCTACACAAGGTCCATGGAGATGCTCGCAGACTCACTTGAGGAAAGGAACATCTGATGCGAAATGTTCCAGGTCAGCTTCATATAATCATATCGGATGACACAGAGTGATCGCATGGTCGAAAAGGTCGAGGTCGATGTCCTGGTCGTCGGTGCCGGGCCGGCAGGCAGCACGACCGCGGAGCATGCCGCCCTTAACGGTGCCGAGGTACTGCTGATCGAGAAGAGACCGGTCGTCGGTGAGCCTGTGAGGTGTGGCGAGTTCATGCCCCATGTGGAGGAGATCTCTCAGATATTCCCTGATGCATTGGACATAGCACCTCTCTTTGAGATACCTGGCGACCTCCGCTTGCTGGAAACGGCCTATATACGCCTATATTCTCCAAAGATGAGGAGCTGGGAGGTCCCATTCGCTGGGTATACCACCGATAGAGGAAGGTTCGACCAGTATCTGGCCAAGAGGGCCGTCAAGGCAGGTGCCAAACTAATAACCGGGGTCAAATACAATGGCCTGAGGGACGGTGTGGCACTTGCCGATGGGATGGAGATCAAGGCCAAAGTCGTGGTGGGGGCCGATGGCCCATTGTCCAAGGTGGCCAAGGACGCAGGGCTCGGCAGGTCGACCGACCTATGTCCGGCCGTCACGGTCCAGGTCAATGGGGATTTTGATCCAATGCCGGAGATGTACTTCGGGTCGGTAGCCCCGGGCGGATATGCATGGATAATACCAAAGAAGGGCTCAGCGAACGTCGGCCTGGGCGTAGCGAAGAGATTTGCCAAGATGACCGTCGGTGAGTACTTCGATAGGTTCCTTGAACAGAAGGGCCTTCGGTCCGAAATGCCGGTCATGGGCAAGTTCGTCCCAATGTCAGGCCCGATAAGGAGGGCGGTCAACGGGAACATCATGCTGGTGGGGGATGCCGCGGGTCAGGTCATGGCCGTCAACGGCGGTGGGATACCGATAGCGATGCTGTGCGGGCGTTTCGCCGGAAGGGTCGCGGCGATGCACATCAAGAACGGGGCACCTCTTGAGGACTATGAATCATTGTGCAGGAAGCAGATCTATGGGCCTTTGAGGACGGCGGTCAGGACGAAGATGTTGGCCAACACCTGCTTCGGCAGCACCTGGAGGTTAGAGATGGCAATGCGCTCTCTAGGGCAGAGGCGGATAAACAAGTTGATCAGGTGCAAGCCGATATTGCCCTGACACTACCTCCTTTTCCTTCCTCTGATCATCCCAAGGACCGCGCGCGGGGCGCTCTTGATGACGCTGCCAGCATTCCACTCCAGGTCGCCCTTCTGACATATCGTGGAATTCATAAGCTCCTCTGAGCTCTTCTTAAGGGACATCAAGGCCTCTTTCTTCATCCTCTCATCTTCAATGGCAACGACCTCGTCGATGCGTCGCATCATCTCCCTTGCGGCAGCGGTCCTGCATTTCCTGTCTTCCAGCTCCCTTGCGTCGATGAGCCCGCATTCATGGCGCACCTCGTTCAGGATGTCCGCCGCATCATATGACACCTCTGCTATGTCGTCCCTAATCATCCATCTGGTCTCATATGATAGCACATATTTCCAGCTTGGGCTGAGAAGTCGCCTTCTATGCTCCTCGAGGGTCCTTGCCAGAGAGATATATCCGAGCTTGTCGGCATTCTCAAAGGCGATGCTGCCCGGATCTAGGAAAGGCGCGAGAGGTGAGGTATATACGAAAAGCCTTGTGTCGTTCGAGACCACATCGTAGAGCCTCTTGGCGTATCTCGCGCTGTCCAATGCGGAGATGCGCGTCTGCTGGGGAAGCCCTATCATGAAGAAGATATCGAAGCGCCTTGCATCCTGATCGAGCGCATTATATACCGTCTTTTCCATGGAGGCGGTGTCAAAGTTTCGGCCCAATGCCCTTCTGACGGTCTCATCATGCGAGTCTGGTGAGAATTCTATTGAATATGATGAGAGGTTCTCCTTCGCCTGCTTGAAGAACTCCAGAGGTGCTGGGGTGAAGAGCTCGAGTATGACCTGATTATCTATGCCCAGCTCCTTAGCCCTTGAAAAGAATCTGTCAGCGTAGTGCTTCCCTCCCTGTCTCAGGTCCCCGACGACGAACGTCGGCGCCCTTAGGTAGTTCTGTATGTTGTAGATGTCCTCGGCGACCTTCTCTGGAGAACGGAAAGCTGGCCTGGACCTCCCTAAAAATCCTTTCATTGCGCCGCAGGACCCCCCGCACACGGCACATTGCACGGTGCAACCCCTGACCGTGAAGGCGACCGTGAGCGGATACCTGTCCCAGTCCTTGAAGGGTTTGGCACCTTCCAGGTCCCGATGTCGGATGACGGACCTCACGATCCATCCGTAATCCACATCAAGGTGGTCCAGGTCCTTTGGGACATAGGTGATCGGATTGGAACGGACCTTCCCACCCTCCTTCCAGGTGAGGTTCTGCACCTTTGATAGGTCATTCCCCTTTTCCAAGGCGTGGAAAAGCTCGCAGACAGGGACCTCGGTGGAGTCGCCGCGAAGGACCATGTCGACCTGGTCATAATTGATGAGCTCTTGATGATAATACGTGGAAGAATAACCTCCGAAAAGGATCTTGGAACCAGGATGTTTATCCCGGACGATCCTCGCTATCTCAAGTGAACCATGCGCATGGGGCAACCAATGAAGATCGATGCCGAAGACATCCGCATCCAGTCTGGATATGAACTTCTCGACATCGAGCTTAGGGTCATTGAGCATCATGCTTGCAAGATTGATGATCCTGACGCGGTACCCCTCAGAGTGCAGGGCCGTGGCCATGGTCATGAACCCGAAAGGATACATCTCGAACACAGGGGTTGAAGGGACCAGGTCGCTGACCGGACCATAAAAGAGGAACTCCTTCCTGAAATCATATACGCTCGGAGCATGCAGAAGTATCAGGTCCATTTTGGCCATTTGTTCCTTCCTCGGACATTGCGGAAAAAGTGCTAGGGTTATAAGAAAGGTTTGGGCGATCGGACCTTTGACCTGCGTTTATGACCAGGGACATGCATTTACCCATCTGGATGGGGACCGCTACGGAATATTGATCGGGATGCGTTCAAGGACCTCGTCCTATAGGACTGGCATGGTATGATATGACGGTGAGGCCACGCTCCGAGGCCCGATCATACGCTTGGAGACACAATGTCTCCTCGTGAGGACATGTAGGATAGGTCCATTTTATGCATCTCTGCGATCAGCAGGCTAATTTTATTAATGTATTATTATAATATATAATAGATTGAGTGCCACCGGACATTTCGGACCTCTTGCATTAAGCTCTCTGGTCGACGGTCTATCTCCGGTCCCGTCCATCGGGAGCACTAGGGGGGGTGGGGGATATGACATCACCAGTCCATCACTTACCGAAACGTCTTTTTCTCTGCTGGAAGGACCTTATGGCCCTTAGAAAATCGACACGACGGAAACCAGGCCAATAGACATCAGTGAAGTAGAGCTCGGAATATGCGAGCTGCCATAGCAGGAAGTTCGATACCCTCTCTTCTCCTGAGGTCCTCAATATCAGGTCCGGGTCGGGCAAGGTGCCAGTATACATATGGCTGGACACAAGCTTCTCATCTATCTGGTCGATATCCAGTTCTCCGGATTTGACCTTCTCCGCCACCCTCTTTATCGCCTGGATTATCTCTTGTCTGCTGCCATAGGCTATTGCGATGTTATAGTAATAGGAGTCATAGTCCTTCGTGGCGTCCAAAGCCTCCCTGATAGATTCCTGGACCTTATCAGGAAGAAGTTCGATCTGTCCTATCACAGTGAGCTTGATCCTATGTTTATGGATCCTCTCATCTTTCGCCAACTTCCTGAAGTTCTCAGCGAAAAGGTCCATGAGGTACTCGACCTCCTGGGCCTCCCTCTTCAGGTTCTCTGTGCTGAAAGCATAGACCGTGAGGATCTTGATCCCGAGCTCAAGGCACCATTCCATGACCTCCTCCAGCTTTTCCTTGCCCTTGACATGCCCTTCGTTCGCGGAGAGGCCGAACTCCCTTGCAAAGCGTCTGTTACCATCCATGATGATGGCGACGTGATGCGGGATCGGCCCATCGGTGACCTCCTTGAAGAGCTTCCTCTCATAGGTCTGGTACGCCGTGTTCGCGATCACTTTCGAGATCTCGTTCTTCATCTAAGCTCCTGAGTGCCGATGATCTGTAAGATTATTTTATTTCCGATGGCCCTTCAGAAATCCTCTGGAAGCCCTGCCGCCCTGATGCCCATATCAAAGCACCCTATGCCGGCGACTGCCCCGATTATCCCACGTCGTCCGGTCACCTCTATCACGTTAAGCCCGTTCCTTTCGGCCACTTCCATCGCCATCTCCCTGGTCAATATCTCTTTTTTCGCACGAAGACCATATTCTTCGACCTCTTTAGGGACCTTCAGTCCCTGGAAAACGACCATGGTGGTCTCCTTCGAGAATGTGGCCTCTCGTATCCTCTCAATGAAATAGGAGATAAGCCTCTCGACGTCCTTGACCTCCACGGCGAAAGAAACGGCGACCGAGACGCAGTTGGTGGTCTTCTCAGGCACTTCGGGGTTCAGCTGGATGATCTTGTGCTCGAGCATATGGCCGATCTCGCATTCTCTCGCTATCCTCAGCAGCATGGACCAAGAGGCACCTTTCTCCCTGGTGTCTGTATCATCGACAGCTATTATCACCCTGACCATCTTGGGCATGGTCACGGTGACCTCGATCCTATGCGCCCCCCCGATCCTCACGTCATCGGGGTATTCGGCCATTATCGTCCCTGGCCCCTGTGGCATGCATGCGCCGATGCCAACGCTCGCACCCGCAAGTCCGACCCAGGTCGTCTTGACCAGGTCCCCCTCGACCTTCAACGCCCTGAGCCCTTGACCGCCGACGTCCTTCGACGCTGGTCCGAAGCTGACCTCCCTTTCTCCAATGACCGCGTCCATTATGAGAGTAGTCCCCTCGACCCTGACATCAGTGATGACGCCCTTGGCCCTTTTTCGGTTCACGGCGTCCCACTCGACGGGCCCCTTTGCTGAACATTCCTCGATAATCTGAGCGACCCCGTTCTTTTCATCGACCAATGCATATATTCCCTTGCAGAAAAGTTTACCATACTTCTGCCGGACCTCATCAGGTGTGAGTCTCACTGTCATCTCAATACCAACAGGTGAAGGTGCCTCATCATGCTCTCCATCGATAAATCTATTTTGCTGAGATGTGCCTCCCGGGAAGGTCAGAAGCCTCCATGGCACATGTCCTACCTTCTTCGTCCAGATAGACAAGGAACTTGCCTTTTAACCCAAGGACCTTCCCCTTATGAGCCCCTTCTGTCGGGACCAGGTCCACCTTCCGCCCTTGCAATCCTTTGAGAGGGTAACCGTCCAAACGTATCAGCCTTTCTCCCAGGACATCCATTTTTCTTGATAATATCTTGAGAAACCGTTCATATGTCTGTTCGAGCTTGTCCCACATCACTGGCCTTGCCAGGAGGCTGACGGCCTTCTTCCTTGATATCTGCTGCGTGACATCGAGCTGCATTGATATCTCTTTCTCGGCCCTTCTTCCCTCCATCCGGTTCGGGGACATGACAAGTGGAACGATGGCATCAGCACCTTGCTCGATCCCCCTTTCCTCCAGCCTCGAGCTCGTGGTCATACCGACCTTGGCGCTCTCACCAAAAAAGGCCATGTAGACCGTATGCTCCTTTCCACATATCGTGGACCCACACCTCTCGCCCGCGCACATGGGCTCGAATATGCATTCCTGGTGACCGATCCAGGCAGCGGAGCAACGTGGGCATTGAGCGAATCTGGAGACCGGCATGGAATCCGGGCATCGGTGATATCCTTTTTCATCGGACCTCCCGATGCACCGCTTGTTGGACGATACCTTCCATTCTATCTCTTTAAGGTCCGCCCTCTCGATGTGGCCCTCCCTCTCAACATACCAGAAGAGCAACGGCTCATAGCCCTCCCATTCGAAATCGATCACATGATATCCAATGGTCGGGTATGTCCTCGGGCCGAGAAGCTTGTCCGCCCTGACGAACATTGCACCTCGATACCTTTCATCAGTTAATCACCCTTTGGAAGGGCCGAACGAAAGTAAGGAGATGTATAGGCCCCTCATCAGGAAAAATGGATTTGGGATATTATCAAAGATGAGCATTATCATAAAAAAATATAAATATAAAGAGGGGTTTTCTAACACTCTAAGTGAAAGAATGGATCTGGCAATGAGCATAATTTCGACGACCACGACCTCTGCCTCCTCAGCGGTATCACTTACCACGGCGATCGGCATAGGCGTGGGAGGGGCGCTCATAGCAATACTTCTCATCATGCTTCTTTCATCCAGGGAGCTGATAACCGCATCCTCGAAGAGGTCAAGAAAGGTCTTGGCGATACTTGACGCAGCGATCGTTCCTTTGCTCGTCGTTTTCTCGCTGACCATCGTTTTCCAGGTGCTCGAGATCGTCGCACCCATCGCGTGATCTGGAAATGATCTGACCCTTTTGTTGGTCCGGGCCCTGTAATTTCCTTATCCTTGTAATTTGCTCATACATTTCATTTCATCGTAAGGTCCATATCCACGGGCAGAGCCTATCATAAAATGTCAAGTGATATGCTGGCGGCCCGTCCGTTCATTGGTGAGGCCACTCAGGGTCGATGGTTCAGTATGGGGCGAGGACCTCAACACCTGGTCTGGAAGGGACTTGGTTTGGCTTAAAATATGAATATCATGAAAGCGATGGAAAGAACTCCCATTTAGGACTAATGGGCCATGATTGTCGAGATGATGATGGGGCAGTCAATTATTGGATGACCTCTTCCTCTACAGGCTCTGCCTTCTTGAGGAACTCCGCCGGTATCTCTGGTGCCAGGAATACCGTCCTTCCGGCCTGACCTATGACCAGCCCGCTGGCAATGGCCGCTTTGGCATCGATCTCCAGGATCACAGGCTTCTCTGTACGTACCCTTCCCGCGTTCATAGCGTCCGCGTAGGTCTTTGAGAGATGCACCATTTTCCTGTCCGAAGGCTTGAGGCCGGTCTCCAACACGATATCGGCCTCCTCCTCGGTCGTAGGATAGTAGAGCTTGTCGGGGACATTGCCCGTCGGGAGCTTAAGGTCCAGCTCTATGGAATGTCCATAGGTCGCCCTTATGAGGTTGTTGCTCACCTGATATCTGCCCTTAGGGTCGGTCTCTATGATCGCTATTATATGATGCGGCCTTATCCAATGGTTCCTTCTGCTCTGGTTCTTCAGCGCATTAACGAACTGCCTGAGGTCGACGAAGCCCTGGTCGTCCATCTCCAGTCCGAACTTCTCAGGGAAGTGCCTGAGGACCCCTGCCATCGTCCTCCCTATCTGCTCGAGCTCCTGGTCGTTCATCAGGAACTTGCCACTTTCTCCGCAGACCGGGCAGCTCTCCCCGCGGAAATACCCATGCTCGTTACATTCCTTCAACATGACGAAGACCTCAACAGGATATTCGATTTTAAACTTTTCAGCCTCTACATCATCGCTTTCGGTCCAATTCATCTCACTGACGACATGTACCGTCCAAAGGACATATTCCCCAAGGAGATGAGCTGGTGGATGAAGCATGATGATAGGCTGGCCCCATCTCTCTTTATCTCATTATTTGGCAAGACTGTTCTCGGCGGCCTTTATCGTGTTCTCCATGAGCAGCACCCTTGTCATCAGGCCAACACCCCCGGGCACAGGAGTTATCGCAGAGGCCTTCTTGCTCACCTCTTCAAAGTCCACGTCCCCTACCAGCCTATACCCTTTTTTTGATGTCGGGTCCTCGACACGGTTCATGCCGACATCAATGACCACCGCCCCTTCCTTGACCATGTCCTGTTTAATGAATCCAGGGACCCCCATGGCCACGATCAGGATGTCTGCCTGTCTTGTGTGATGGGCCAGGTCCCTGGTCCTAGAGTGACAGACGGTCACGGTGGCATCCGCTCCCTTGCCCTTCTGCATGAGTAGGGCGGCCATGGGCTTTCCGACTATGTTGCTCCTCCCACAGATTACCACGTGCCTCCCCTCGGTCATTACCCCCGAGCGCTCCATCATGACCTGGATCCCATGCGGGGTGCATGGCAGAAAACCTGACCTGTCGCCGATGAGCATCTTCCCTACGTTCACTGGATGAAACCCGTCCGCATCCTTCTCCGGGGCGATCCTCATGATGACCTTCTGCGGGTCTATCTGCTTTGGTAGGGGCATCTGGACGAGCATTGCATGGACCTCATCGTCGATGTTCAGGTCATCGATGATGGACAACAATTCCTCCTCCCTTGTGTCCGTCGGTAACCTTATGGTCCTTGAAAGGATGCCCAGATCGGAGCATTCCTTCTCTTTCATCCTTACATATGTCTGGGAGGCAGGGTCCTCCCCGACTATGATGACGGCGAGACCGGGACGGACCCCTTTTGAGGCCAGCTTAGAGACCTTCTCCCTTAGATCGCACCTTATGGCCTCCGCAACAACGTTACCATCTATCAAACGAGCCGTCATCGCATATCTCCGCGCGAAAATGATGATGGGCTATTATTAATCTTGGTCAAGGCGTTTACAATGGAGAACCTCGCCAGGACATGATGAGTATTTAATAAAAGGTTCAATATGCGAGAACAGGGAGTGGCAGGACGATGAGGTCGAACATCGAGATAGCCCAGGATGCGAAAGCATGGCCCATCGGTGACATAGCTGAGAAGTTGGGCATCCAAGAATCAGAGATCATACCTTATGGAAGATACATTGCAAAGGTCCCATTGAACGTTCTGAAGCGGTTCGACCAAAGGCCGAACGGTAAATTGGTCCTGACGACGGCGATCACCCCCACTCCCGCAGGGGAGGGAAAGACCGTCACCACCATAGGGCTGGTGCAGGCCCTCGGCAGAATGGACAAGAAGGTCATGGGGGCGTTGAGAGAACCGTCACTGGGCCCCATCTTCGGCATCAAGGGAGGGGCGACCGGTGGTGGCTATTCTCAGGTCTATCCCATGTGGGACATAGACCTGCATTTCACTGGCGACATACACGCCGTCGCAGCAGCGCACAACCTCCTTTCCGCGGTCCTTGAGAACCACGTATCCAGGGACAATTCGCTCGGTATAGACCCGACAAGGATCGTCCTGAGCAAGGCCATGGACATGAACTGTCGCGAGCTGAGGAACATTGTTGTAGGTCTCGGCGGCCGGACCGAGGGCGGAACGCCGCACGAATCGTCGTTCATCGTGACGGCCGCCTCCGAGATAAGTGCGGTATTGGCACTGTCGACCTCAATGTCCGACCTCAAGGAGAGGCTTGGCAAGATAATCGTAGCCTACACCTACCAGGGGAAGCCCGTCACCGCATCGCAGTTGGGCTGCGTGGGGGCGATGGCCATGTTGCTTAAGGATGCGCTGAGCCCCAACCTGGTCCAGACATTGGAGGGTGATCCCTTCTTCATCCATGGGTTCCCGTTCGCCAACATCGCCCACGGTAATAATTCCATCATCGCGACCAAGTATGCCCTGAAGCTCGCTGACATAGTGGTGACAGAGGCGGGGTTCGCAGCCGACCTTGGTGCAGAGAAGTTCTTCAACATCGTGTGCAGGAGCAACGGCCTGAGGCCCGATTGCGCGGTGATCGTGTGCTCCATCAGGGCCCTCAAGATGCACGGAGGCGCCACGCTGGACCAGATATGCAAAGGTGATTGCCTCACTCTCAGGAAGGGCTTCGAGAACCTCGACAAGCACATCGAGAACATACGCAAGTTCGGCGTACCGGTCGTTGTGGCGATCAACTTCTTTGATACAGATACCCAGGAAGAGATAGACCTCGTGAGGAGGCATTGCAAGGACAAGGGCGTGAGATGCGCCGTGTCCAGGGTCTTTGCAGAAGGTGGAAAGGGAGGGAGGGAGCTCGCTGAGGCGGTCCTCGACGTCCTTGAGAACGAGCCCTGCGAGTTCAGATTGCTGTACTCCTCGGACCGTCCTCTAAGGGAGAAGATAAAGACCATCGCCACCGAGATCTATGGTGCGGCGGACGTCATCTTCGAGGGCGAGGCCGAGAGGAACCTGAAGCTGATAGAACAGTCTGGTTATGGTAACCTTCCGATCTGCATGGCGAAGACCCAGCTGTCGATAACCGACAATCCAAAATTGAAGGGCGCCCCCCGCGGATGGACTTTGAAGGTGAGAGAGGTCCGTGTCTCCGCCGGTGCGGGGTTCGTCGTGCCGATATGCGGGCAGATCATGCTGATCCCCGGTCTGCCCTCGGAGCCGGCGGCATTGAAGATGGACATCGACGAGAACGGGAAGATCACCGGCCTTTATTGACGGCCTTTAAAAGGGCGGAAAGAACGACCTCTCCCACCTCGGTCAGGTCCTCGGTCGGGAGCAAGGACGGCGTCTCTGGAGAGAAGAGGAGCGTCGCACTGCCAGGCACCTCATCGTCACCCTCCCACACCGTGACCCTGACCTCGAGCCTAGGAAAGAAAGGAAGCACCACCGTCGCATCGCCGAGATCTTCCTTTCTTCCACCTAGGGAGAGACCGGCCCTCAAAAGTTCATCGGGCCGGGAAGAGAACCTCTTGGCGATCCCTTGGACGACCCTCTTTTGGAACGCGGGCTGGAACACCTCCCCGCCCGGCAATTGTCTGAAGAGCAGCCATTCCTTCCCTTTCGATGGGGCGTTGTCCAGGCATCCTTTCACGTAATGCAGGACCACTATTTCGAGGAGGAACCCAGAGCCTGGAACATTACATTCGATCCTTCTCCTTCCTGGTTCGATGGACGCCTCGCCATTGAGCATCCTTATCAATATCATGGACCCTTCGGCCCGTCCGCCGGCCCTTTCGGCCGCCACTCTAAGGTCCAGGTCCGCCAGCATGTCCCATGCCCTTTCCAAGGAAGGGAGATAGCACATCTCTCCTTGCCGTGCGCTCTTCATAAGGCCCTCGGTCCATGCTCAAACAGGTGGTCATCGACCCTGACGAACTCAAGGCCCATGTCCATGCCTTTGGAGATGAGCTCATGAAGGTTGTCCCTCTGCGCCCTTGAATCTGTGGCGCAGAGCAGACCCGAACAGAAGTTCTCGACCATATGCCAGCTATGCGTCGCGAAGACCAAGAGGCCATCCTCGAACTGCCCCATCAGATGGATATAGTCCCCCACCTTCCTTTTTCCCTCATGCATCGGCCATAGATACCCTACGATCTTCTTTCCATCCGCGTCCGTCCCAGAGGCAACTGGCACCTCTACGATGCCGTTCTCAGTGATGAACGGTCCGATGACGCCGTTGCTCAAGGAGGTCACCTTTGAAGAATCATAGATGAAATCCTTTTTCACAAGCTCTTTCTCGACGAGGTCATCACAAGAGAGGTACGGTGCCCTGAAACCCATGCGGGACACCCCGAAAAGCTCTCGGACCACTGAGATCGACCTCTCAAGGATGTCGTCCAATTCTCCAGGTCCCAATGGAGACCCTGTCTTTTGCCCAGTAAGATCCTCATGGTCATATCCATGGCAAGCGACCTCATGCCCCCTCATCAAGGAGGGCAGGTCAATGACCTTAGATATTTCAATTGCCGTCCTGGCCTCAAAAAAGAAAGTACCTTGGACATCCAGACCGTTGAGGACATCCACGATCACCTCAAGTCCTTTGGCAGAAGAGCTGAACCTCGGCTCGGTGCTGCCATCTTTTTCCATAGATATCGCACATACCTTGCCAGCGACCGCCTGGTTCACATCCCTGTCGACATCGACCGTGATCGAGCACCGTCGCATATAACGTTCTGAACCATGCGGATGTAGATAATCCTATCTTTGACGACCGAAGGCCATCTTCCCCGGCCCTCATAAATATTTTATATGCGGTCCAGGGTCCGAATGGTTGGTAAGCGATTGAGAGAAGGTAGATGCGGACAATATCTTGGGACAGGAGGGGATTAGCTTGGCCCACGTCCTGATATTGGGCGGTGGGACGACAGGCATCTCTGCCGCGCTTGCTCTTGCTAGGTTCGGATTCAGCCCCATCCTGGTCGAAAGATCGCCATGCATCGGAGGGACCGCGAATGAACTGGCCTGCAAGGGCGTCAGACAATGTGTCAGATGTGACGTCTGCCTGGCGACGGACAAGGTCGCGATCGTGGCAGGGTCGGATGAAATCATCACCATCAAGGACTCAAAGCTCGAGATGTTGGAAAGAAGGTCCGGTAGGTATAGAGCGACATTGTCCCGGTCCAAGCTGGTCGATGATGAGATATGCACCAGGTGTGGAAGATGCATGGAAGCATGCAAAGGCTCAGCGATCACAATGTACAGTGCAAGGGAGGGCATTTTCTTCTGCATCGACCAGGAAAGGTGCGCTCATACAAGGAACGGGTGTGAGGAATGCTCAGTGGCCTGTCCTCAGGGGGCAATAGACCTTGAGGGAGAGGAGGAGACATTGGAGGTCGAGGCGGACGCGATCATAGTGGCCATAGGCTCGGTACCGTTCGACCCGTCCGCCGACAGGAGGCTAGGCTATGGCGTGGTCGATGGCGTAGTGACCTCCCTGGAGGTTGAAAGAGGCATCGGAAAAATGGACGAGCTTGGCAGGAGGATAGCTTCAGGCAGGCCCGGGAAAATTTGTTTCATCCAATGTGTCGGTTCCCGGGATGCCAGGTTCGGTGCGCATCTATGTTCCAAGGTCTGCTGCAAATATTCGATGAAGATAGCTAAGCTCATAAAGGCCATGTCGCCGGCCACCGAGATCACCTTCACCTTCATGGACTGGCGACCCTTGGAGAGGGGGGACGACCTTCTCGAATGGGCCTCTCTCGAGAAGGGCGTCAGGGCAATAAGGTCGAGGCCCTCCGAGGTGTTCACTGGAGATGACGGTCGCCCCGTAATGAGATATGCCCTTCCCGGCGATCTTGGTGTGGTGGAGGAGGCCTTTGACCTAGTGGTACTGTCCGTCGGGATGAGACCTTCGCCGCATAACGAGGAGATCGCTGAGACCATCGGCGCAAAGCTCAATCCCCATGGTTTCTTTTTCTCAGAGGGCAGGCAGGCGAGGACGCTCGAGGAGAAGGGAGTGGTGTTCGCCGGCACATGCGCTGGCCCTAAGGACATCGAGGAAAGCTCGATGGAAGGGGCCGTCGCCGCCGCAAAGGTGAAGAAATACCTGGAGGGGAGGAAATGATACCACCATCTCCAGACGGGCCCCACGCGCCATTGTCCCCGCCGAAGGGGGTGGCGGTGTTCCTCTGTGGATGCAAGGGAGATGTGGCCAGGAGGATCGATCTGGAAGCATTAAAGGAGGACATGCTGATGTTCCAGCATGTCAGGTCGGCCGAGGTGCTCGAAAATTGTTGTGAAGGGGAGGATAAGGACAGGATGCGCCTCTCCCTCCTCTCCGGCGAGGTCGACCGGTTCATCGTCGCAGGTTGCTCTTATAAGATCTCTATCGGACGGTTCAAACGGTTGGCGACAGAGGCAGGTCTGGACCGGTCGCTGGTCGAGGTGTGCAACATCAAGGAGCATTCCGCATTGGTCCATGGTGTGCCCGAAGCAACGGCCAAGGCCAAGATGATGCTCCGAGGTTCCTTGAGAAGGTGCATGATGCTGCAACCAACACCCTCCAGCAGAAATAAGAAGGTCAACAGCTCGATATTGATCATAGGTAATGGTAACAGCGCCAAGGTCGCGTCCAGAGAGGCGGTCGCCCTGGGTCATGAGGTGACGCTCATCTGCCCCTCAGAGCGGCTCGGGGACGAAGGACATGACGATGAGGTGGTCTCGCTCGAGGAGGACGGGTTCGAAGCGTTCTGCAGGAAGGCGGGAAGGTCCTTTGCGATATCGACATCATCGGAGGTCATCAGCGCTGAGGGAGGTCTTGGAGACCTTCAAATTCGGGTCGGAACACCTCTCGGCGAGGTGGCCTTGACCGCAGGGGCGGTCATCGTCGCGATGGATGAGGTGCCCATGGACAACCCTCTTCGGTCAAAGATAAAAGGGAATGTCATAGACCAGAGACAGCTCGAGGAGATGCTCCGCTCGGGCAACAGGCCAAACGGAACAGTGGTCATGTTGGCCATGGACGATGCCGGGGAGAGCGCGTTCGACCCGTTGTCCACCCATGAGGCGGTGCACAATGCCCTTTATCTCAAAAGCATGGCGCCGAGGACGGTCGTCTACATAATCACGCGCGAGGTCTTCGCACTGGGCCAGTGCGAGCACGGCTATCGCCGTGCACAGGAGTTGGGCGTGATCATCATCAGGACCGACTCCATGCCTGACATGACAGTAGAGGGCAAGATGCTGGTCCGCGATGTTGGCCTAGGCGGGACCCTTGAGATCGATCATGACATGGTGGTCATCGACAACATCACAAAGGTGCCTGATATGCATGGGACGGCCAGGGCGCTCGGGCTCCCGTTGGATGACAATGGGAGGTTGAGAAGACCGAATGCGAAGCTCAAACCATCATCATCTTTGAAAGAAGGGGTTTTCATCTGCGGAACTGCGGTAGAGAGAAGCCTTGGGATAGGGCCGAGCTTGGAGGCCAGGTCGGCGGTCGCCAAGGCATCGGCGCTGCTGGCAGGCGACATTCTCGATGAAGGGGAGAAGGCGGAGGTGTGGCAGGAAAAATGCTCTGGCTGCCTGACCTGTGCCAGGGTATGCCCTTATGGTGCGCCTTCGATCGGTCCTGAGGGGAAGGCGATGATAGAAGAGTCCAGATGCCAGGGCTGCGGTATCTGCGCCAGCGCATGCCCGAGCAAGGCGATCCAGTTGAGCTCCTTCAGGGACGATCAGATAGAGGAGCAGATCAAAGCATCGATAGGGGGCATCTGATCTGAGGATCGTAGCTCTAGTATGCTCATTCTGTGGATATTCGGCGGCCGACATGGCAGGTGCCACATGTCAGGAATATCCATCATCCGTGATACCGGTCCGCGTTCCCTGCACTGGAAGGGTTGATGTAAAACATATCATCAAGGCCTTTAGGGATGGGGCCGATGCCGTGATGGTCGTCGGATGTCTCGAGGGGAACTGCAATTACCAGTTCGGTAACATCGAGGCAAGGAAAAGGGTCGAGCAGGCGAGGGAGCTGCTATCGCAGCTAGGGATAGATGGTGAGAGGGTGGAGATGTTCAACATCGCTTCGAACCAGGGATGGCGTTTCGCCGAGGCCGCAAGGGAGATGGCATCCCGCGTCTCGAGGCTGGGGCCGGTATTCGAAGGGAGGGCCTAGTATGATCATAGGGGAGCAGAAGAAGCTCAAGGAGCTCATCGATATCATAGAAGGGCACAGGGAGATCTTGGTCGTCGGCTGCAGGTCATGCGTGGCCATATGTCTTGCCGGAGGGGAGAAGGAGGTCGGCGTCCTCTCAGAGGCGTTGAGGTTGCACTCTGACCTCAGGTCAAAAGGGTGGGATATATCGGAGGAGACCTTGGAACGGGCATGTGAGAAGGAGTTCGTGGCACAGCTGGAGCAGGCCATCATAGGGAAGGATTGCATCATCTCCCTGGCCTGCGGGGTCGGTGCCCAGGTGGTCCAGGAAATGTACCCGGACATCAGGGTGGTCCCCGGCCTGAACACCTCTAACATGGGGGCCCCAGAGGAACATGGGATCTATCTTGAAAAATGCGGGGGATGTGGGGACTGCGTCCTGCATCTGACAGGGGGGATATGCCCGGTGGCCAGGTGCTCCAAGTCGTTGATGAACGGTCCTTGCGGCGGCTCACAGGGCGGCAGATGCGAGATCGGCCCTGACGTTCCTTGCGCATGGGACCAGATATATAACAGCCTTGAGAGGCTCGGCCGTCCAGATCTGATGGATGTCCCCATACCACCGAGGGATTGGCGGCCCAGCAGGAGCGGCGGTCCAAGGAAGGTCGTCAGGAAAGAGGCAGTGCTGACCGATGAGGAGAAAAGGGCAAAGGGGGCATCGAGATGAAGGCGGGCAGCAACCTGGAGGCCGTTCTTTCGAAAGGAAGGTTCGCGGTCACGGCAGAGATAGGTCCACCAAAGTCAGCTAGCGCCGAGGTCATCAGAAGGCACGCGAGGGTCATGAAGGGAAGCGCCGATGCTTTCAATCTTACGGACAATCAGACAGCGATCGTCCGGCTCTCGAGCATCGCCTCAGGGGTGGTCTGCCTCCAGGAGGGCCTGGAACCGATCATACAGATGACCTGCAGGGACAGGAACAGGATAGCCATGCAGTCGGACATCCTCGGGGCGAGCGCGCTTGGTATAAGGAACGTGCTCTGCATAAGCGGTGACCACCAATCGTTCGGGAACCAGAAAGAGGCCAAGAACGTCTACGACGTCGACCCTGTCCAACAGCTTATGATCTTTCGCAGGATGAGGGACGAGGCAGAGGTATGGGGAGGGGATAAGCTCGAGGAGCCCCCAAAGCTCTTCCTTGGAGCGGCCGCGAATCCCTTCGCCGACCCATTCGAATACCGGGCGAGGAGGCTGGCCAAAAAGGTCGCGGCAGGGGCCGATTTCATCCAGACCCAGGCAGTCTATGATGTCGGAAGGTTCGAGTCCTGGATGAGGCAGGTGAGGTCGATGGGCCTCCATGAGATGGCCCATATCTTGGCAGGGGTGATGCCGATCAGATCGCACAAGGCGGCCCTGTACATGAAGAACAAGGTCCCAGGGATGATCGTGCCCGACGAGGTAATCGACAGGATGAAAAAGGCCTCGGACCAAAAGGCAGAGGGAGCAAGGTTATGTCTCGAGCAGATCGAGCATCTCAAGGGCATAGAAGGGGTCCACGGCGTTCACTTGATGGCCGTCGCATGGGAGGAGATAATACCTGAGATCGTGAAGGATGCGGGCCTTCTTCCCCGTTGAATTGAAAGGACAGGACGTTCATTTTGGCCAGCGGTCCGAGGATGAAAGGGCCCGCGCCCATTTTCATACATCTTGCACATTCTTTTAAATAGTAGGGGCGGCATAGCACGGATATCCTGTTCTTCGCAAGGGGTTCAGGAAATAAGACAACATAGGTAGTTTAGTAATGTACGGAAACAGAGGTAAGGGCGGCTTCCGCCCCAGGAACGATGGGCCACGCGAGATGCACGATGTTACTTGCTCGGACTGCGGACAGCAGACGCAGGTACCGTTCAAGCCGACCGAGGGAAGGCCTGTCTACTGCCGCGACTGCTATCAGAAGCACAAGCCGAAGGACAGGTACTGATCAGCTCCTGCTGATTTTGGTATAGGGAGGGCCGTGAGGTCCTCAAACGCCTTTATTACATTTCATCCTGATTTTTAGCTCTTTCATCGATGACCAATCAGGATCGTTCGTCCGCTCAAGGACCCCCCGAAGCATCTGCTCCGTGCCACATCCTGACCGTGGCCTTGCTCTTCAGAGGGAGGGGGAACAGATATCTGCATGATACGCAGGTCGAGGCATCCATCTCCACCCAGTAGTGGCAGATGGGACACTCCTTGCGCAGAGGGGCGTTGCATCGGGGGCACACCTTTTCCATCCTCTCCACCTCAGCTTCACATGCGATGCAATGCAACCTGACCTCCCCTTTGAGCCAAGAGGCCGGCCATTCGAACCTTTTGACCAAGATGCCTGCCATGTATGTCCCGTATCTTGTCCTAAATCGACCATTATCTACATCAGGTCATCTGGTCAGAAGATACAATGGAAGCTCGAACGCGCTGACCGGACCTACCTCCATGCTCCATCTTGTGGCCCGCTCGATATTGTTCTTCAGGTCCTTCGCCAGACCCGGGAGCACTGCCCTCTTTGCCCCGGTCTTGGCAGCAATGTTGCTATCGGTCAATGCCTTCAGCACCCCCATGGGGGTGAAGTTACCGGTGATGACTGCGTTGTCCAGCGTGTAACCATTAGTGTCAACTGGAATCACGAAGGCCTTCACTTTGGCCGTATCAAGGACCAACTTCAAGATCTGGTGAGTGATGACCGAGTTGCTGGTGAGCAACACAGGCGAGCCCACATCAGGCGAGTTGTACTCGAAGAGGACCTCTGGCACCTTCCTTTGCATTGGGTCGCTCTCAGGCAAATGGATATCTATGCTCAGGACAGCATCCATGGCAAAGGCCATCTTACCGTCGATCTTTTTACAATCGGATGCTCTGGCCTTGCCATCTGTCAATGCCTTCGCGAAATCCCCCCAGGACCCAAAGCCCTCAGGCGGGCTCTTATCGGTCGGGAGATAGTTCTCCAGGACATCCGCGCTCAAACGATAAAGGTCGATCTCTTCTATCACCATATCTACCCCTCCATTCCCCCCTTCATCAACGACTCCACAAACTCGACCATCCGTTGATCGCCCACCTCGCTTATCCGCGAGGCCAAGGCGATGGTCGACCTGATATCCTCATCGCTCACGCCAAGCTCTCTAGACCTCTCCAAATGATGCCTGAAGCATGGTTGACAACGACCTGCCACCGAGGCCGCTATCGCAACGAGCTCCCTGGTCCTCTCGTCCATACGTCAGGCCCCCGTCGAGCGCCTTTTGATCCTTCCGTGCTCATCATAATATTTACGGCGGAAGTAAAGGGCCAGGTTAACCAACGATATCAGGACAGGCACTTCAACGAGAGGTCCGATCACGGTCGCGAAGGCGACCGCCGAGCCTATTCCGAAGACTCCCACCGCCACAGCTATGGCAAGCTCAAAATTATTGCTTGCGGCCGTGAAGGACTGTGTCGCCGCATGTGCGTAATCATAGTTGAACCTCATCGAAAGCCAGAAAGAGAACAGGAACATGATGACGAAATAACACAGCAACGGGATGGCAATATGGACGACGTCCAGCGGAGAGTCGATGATGGTCTCGGCCCTCAACGAGAACATGACCACTATGGTGAAAAGGAGTGCCAACAGCGACATCTTGCCAGCAGAGCTCATGAAAACGTTGTCATACCAATCCGCCCCCTTTCGAGGACGTATGTAGTATCTGCTCAATATTCCAGCAAAGAAAGGTATGCCAAGATAGATGATGACGCTGATCGCCACCGATACGATGGAAATATCCACGGCCACCCCAGACCCGGGCGACACCACATCGGACAGGATAGCGATGAGGAAGTAGGCGTAGAATGAGTACAAGATTATCTGGAATATAGAGTTCAATGCCACCAATATGGCCGCATATTCGCTGTCCCCCTCAGCCAGTTGGTTCCATACCAGCACCATGGCGATGCATCTAGCGACACCGGTGAGGATTAGGCCGATCCTGTATTCAGGTTGTTCGGGAAGGAATATCCAGGCGAGAGAGAACATAAGAAGCGGACCGACGATGTAATTGAGGGCCAAGGACGTCCCGAACATCTTCTTTGCTTCAGGCTGCTTCGTTATCTGTCCAAGCTCTTCATACTTGACCTTGGCCAATGGAGGATACATCATCAGTATGAGCCCTATCGCTATGGGTATAGAGGTCGTTCCGACGCTCATCCGATCAAGAGCATCGGCAAGCTCTGGAACGACAACGCCCAATCCGACCCCCAATGCCATAGCGGAGAATATCCAGATCGTGAGGTATTTGTTCAGGAATGACAATTTTTTCACAATTGGAACCGATTGCACCCCGATCTCATCATCAAGCAATCCATAACGCCCCCCAACATCGTTCTTTCAATATTTCAACTAATATTGAATTGAAACATTTTTCAGATATTTAATAAGTTCCTAACCATCGTTACGGATTTAAAAAAAGGAACGTCAAGGGCCGTATGCCCAATCCCTAAGGACATTGGTAAAAGATTATTATTCGACGCGCCTCTGTTAATAAAATATACAATCCTTCCATATGTAAGTGCTTTAATCATCAGATCGTATTTGAGCTTCTACTTTCCTTCACTGAGGGCCTAGAATAGATTTCGCGTTGATATGTGCAGGTTCAAACGTCGAACGTCGAATAAAGGATTCTTACCATGGTTCCAACCACATCCGGACCCGTGGTTCCCCCTTGACGTCGTGTGAACTCTAATGAAACCTACAGCTCGTTGAACGACCGATCCCAATAATCTTTCTGATAAGAACCCATTCATCAAATCTTGAAAAGGTACGGTGAAATCAATAAGTCTTTGGTGAGATATCACATCTTAATTTCAGAGAGTTGAAAAGTCAATGAAAAATAAGAAAAAGACAGACATCCAATGTTGCGAGAGCCCTCTCAATCTACCTGAAGAAATGAAGGAAAGTCTTTTGAAAATCGGGGGGTTGTGCGAGCTGAAAAAAAAATTACCAGATAATGAACATCTTTCAAATCAAGCAAAATTGTTCCAGGCCATGTCAGATCCGAAAAGGTTACAGATACTCCACGCTCTGATGCGGACAGACCTGTGCCCCTGTGTTCTTAAGGACATCACTGGTCTGTCGGATTCTAAATTGTCATACCACCTGAACATTCTGGAAGGTGAAGGGCTTATCGAATCGTCCCCAAGACATCGTTGGAGGATCTACTTCATCACAGAAAAAGGACGCAAAGAGCTAGGAAAATGATCCTTATCCATTATGTGGGGCATCATCCGAATTTCATGTGCTGGGTTCCTAATAAAAACGGGCTCTCATAAGTTATGAATGTCCCGTTCCTCTGCGCGTTCTTATCTTTGGGGACCATGGGTCCTTTTCCTGTACTCCTCCATCACTGCCTTACGATATTCGTTTTCTTTCGATCTAGGTACGTAATTATAGATCTTGACCTCTTTTATCAGCACAGATGATAACTCATTTTCATCGGTCAACGACATCTTAGAGATCTTAGAAATGATCTGGTCAAGTTGAGCGATCCCAACCTCCTTTCCACCAATCATGACCTTTCTGATCATCCTTGCAGCAGATGATGGACAACAAGGACGTTCCTCCTCCTCTTCCTTGTTCTTCTTATCCATCAAAACCTCATGACCATTCAATATTCATCACCTCACCGAGGGAAAACACTGGTGTATTGTATCATCTCAAATGCGCCGCTCATAATCATATTTGCGTCCTTATGCACGGTGCTCACCTTATTTTGAAATGGAATGTGACCAACCACCATTCGATCCCACCTTCAATACCGCTTATTCGATGAACTCTATCGAGAGAGGGACTCCCTTTTTTGCCATGGACCTCGCTATCATGCCCGCCTCGACCCAGCCTGCGGTCAAGACACCGGATAGGACCAGACAGTTAGCGCTCATGTCAGACTCAATAAATTTTTTGAATATCTTGCTCTCGGACTTATTCGAAAGGTCCGTCAATGACAATGGGTTCAGACCTTCGATGAACTTTTTGGCCTTCGCGCAGGAACTTACTACAGTTATTATAAAGTCCCCATCGGAGTTTGAAACGACCTCTATCTCGGTCTTATTCTCGCATGGGAACATGTTCACTCTCACTTTTGCGACCATATCATCACCAACGATCACCATCGCTTTTACCCGTTATATGCCATTCGTCAATTTAAAATAATTTGAAACATCCTTATTAGCGAGTTGCCCATCCATGACCTTTTGATATTCTCATGAGAATATTTCATGCCATCATTGATCAACAGATGATTACGCTGGGTAAATATAATATGGCTAATTAATATTATTATAATATTATATTTATATTTTCACGACAAGACCTCCATGGGGGGGGGCGACTTGACACATTTTAATTGTTGAGTTGGTCGATTATTTGACACGAACCTAACGAGAATTTTCAAACTAATTTAAAATGAAAAACTATTTTAACATCCTAAATTTTTACATTTCAAATATAATTGAAATATTAACCGAAAAATAATAGGTATATATCGACAAGGCGGGGGTGGCTAATACGTGCACGATTTCATCCATCAGGTCTGCAACATCAACATATCTGCAAAGAGAACCATCAGGTTGTTATAATTTTGAAACCTCCGCGTCACTGGGTCTACTACAATTGGCCATTTATAGGATTAAATGGTACCTGAACCTAATCGAGTTATCATCTGACGTTTTTGGCCATTCATTTGGGGCCTATCAGGATTTTGATCAAAGTCGCTTGGTATTGAGATTCTCGTCTGGGGACGGACCAAAAGGAAGACGGACAAACAGGGGTGGGTGATACGACGGATTTTCTGTTAGGACCGTTGGAAAGCGGTATGGATGCTTCGATCGAATATTTGGCCCAACATGTGCTGACATGTCTGGTCCCAGCATTCTTCATTGCAGGCGCGATCGCAGCGTTGGTGAAGAAGGACGCGATCTTGAGGTTCTTCGGGCCCAATGTTGCAAAATATAAATCTTATTTTGTGGCCTCCATATCGGGAACGATACTTGCAGTCTGCAGCTGCACCATTCTTCCTTTGTTCGCAGGGATATATAAAAAAGGGGCCGGGCTCGGACCTGCGACAACCTTCCTATTCGCCGGTCCTGCCATCAATGTCCTTGCGATGATCTATACCGCGCAGATATTGGGTCTCGATCTAGGTCTGGCCAGGGCGATCTTTGCCATAGCCATGTCAGTTGTAGTTGGCGTGGTGATGTCCTTTTTGTTCAAGACAAAAGGAACGGAGGGATCCAGCAATGAAAGGCCGATGCTAAAGTTCAAGGATGAGAGCAGCAGACCAAAATGGACGACACCTATCTTCTTCATCTTTCTGATAGGCATCTTGGTATTTGGCGCCTCAACATTGGACTGGATGATAAAGATGCCCATAATATATGTCCTGACCCTGGGCGTGGCCATTCTCCTGATCTATTATTTCACCAGGGAGGAGGTTACCGATTGGGGGACAGAGACGTGGGACCTGACCAAGAAGATATTCCCAATATTGCTGGTCGGTACGTTCTTCGTCGGCGTATTTTCTTACTTTGTACCTCCCGAGACCTTCAAACCATATCTTGGGGATAACAATATCTGGTCGAATCTATTGGCCTCTGTGATAGGGGCCCTTTTATACATGCCGACCTTGATGGAAGTGCCAATAATCGGAGGGACCTTGGGCTATACAAGCGGGGCGATGGCCTCTGGACCTGCTTTGGTATTGTTGTTATCCGGTCCCACGACCAGCCTCCCCTCCATAGTTGTCCTCTCAAAGGTGATGGGATGGAAGAAGACCCTTGTCTACTGGGCCTTGGTGATATTGATGTCAACCTTGGCCGGGCTCTCCTTTGGATATATTACGGGGTGAAAGGGTTGCAAAATCAAATAATATAAAACATCATAAATATTAAAGAATGGGAGATGAAAGAATGAAGATCGAGATATATGGAACAGGATGCGCAAAGTGTCGGAAACTTTATCAGATGGTGACAGAAACGGTCAAGGAGATGGGGGTCCAGGCGGAAGTGGTCAAGATAGAGGACCTTCAAGCGATGATGGACAAAGGCGTAATGATCACGCCCGCTTTGTTCATCAATGGAGAGGCGGTCTCAGCAGGTCGTGTGCCAAAAAAAGAAGAGATCGTTAGAATGATCAAGGGGGACGACAATTGAGCCAAGATACTGTGCATCGTTACGATGATAAAGGCATATTGAAGATCGATCTCTGACATGATCGGAATTGCGTGTGCATATCATACCTTGATATCTGATTGTGAGGTAGAATAAAAGGCCCATTAAAAGACCCCATTTCGAAAAGAAGCCTGAGAGAGGATCCAGATCACGCCCTCAAATAATCGTCACAATAGAGCATCTCGTTCCGGAGAACCCGGGCCGTCTTTATCGTGTCCATCAGCGCCTTGTCCTCTGGATCTAGGATGGCGGCGCTGAGGCCAGCCCCCATCAGCATGGCGAGATAGGTCCTGTTGACAAGTTGGCGGTCCTTGCAACCGTTCGATATGTTGCTCAGCCCGACCACGGTCCTTATCGGCGGGTCGTTCAATGCCTGGAACATCTCGATCGCCTTGATCACCTTGATCCCCTGGTCCTGCGCCGCCTTGGTCGGCAGCACCAGAGGGTCCAACAATAATCGGTCTGGCATTATCTCATGTTCCATGGCCGTGGTTATCATGAGCATGGCAAGCTCCGCCCTCGAAGAGGAATCGTTCGGGATGCCCTTCTCGTCCATCGTCAGACATATCAGGTCTGAACCATATTCCCTGCAGAGCGGAAACAAAGCATCCATCTTCTTCTTCTCTGCGGTGGTCGAGTTCATTATCGTCTTGTTCTTTGCAGCCTTGAGGCCAGCTGCCATGGTCTTCACACCGGGCGTGTCGATGCAGAGTGTGACGTCTGTGACATCCTGAACCGTCCTGATGAGCCAATCCATCGCGGCAGGGCCATCCTCTCTACCTGGACCGACGTTGATGTCAAGTGCCTGTGCCCCGCATTCGACCTGATGGAGCGCATGGTCCTGTATCCATTTGGCATCTCTCCTGTCGATGGCCCTTCCGACCGATGTGAAAAGCCCATTGATACGCTCGCTGATGATGTACATGTCCCGACCGACCACGCCAACACAGTACATCATAAAAAGGGTTATTATCAGCGTTGGGCCTTGCTGAGGGGGAGGAGGGAAGATGGAAATCAAAATGATGCGTCTCGAGGAGCTACTGGGTTACAAGTTCTCGAACATTTCCCTTCTCGAGTTGGCATTGAGGCACAGGTCGGTCGGGTCAGAGAACAATGAGAGGCTCGAGTTCTTGGGGGATTCTGTGCTCTCGTTCATCGTCTCCAGGAAACTCTTCTTGGAAGGCCTGAAGGACGATGAGGCAACGTTGACCAGGAAAAGGAGCGTCCTCACCGACAGAACGACGCTTCGGAAGGTGGCAGAAAGATTAGGTCTTAAAGAACTGGTGATGGTGGGCGACTCGTTGCAAGGGAGGACCTCTCAGAAGATGCTTGCGGACGTGGTCGAGGCGATAATCGGTGCCGTCTATCTAGATGGAGGGGTCGAGGGCGCCGAGAGGGTGATATCGAAGATACTGTTCGAGGGGGACCTGGCGGCCGAGGCATTGGAGAGGCAGGACTGGATCAGTATGGTCAAGGAATGGTCAGACCAACAGAGGGTGCAATATCGTTATGTGACCTTCGAAGAGGATGCAGAGGATGGAAAATATTTCCAAGCATGGCTCACAGTGGGGGACCTAACCGAGACAGGCACCGGGGGGACAAAGAAGGAAGCAATGGCCTCTGCCGCAAAAAAGATGATGGCCAAACTGAGCCCATGAAGACCGCGTTCCTTATGTGATCAAAATGAGGATGCATCGATAAATGTCCAAATTGACAAGAACGTTCTCCATCTGATGATCAAGAATAGATCAAGCATATGATTTTGTGATGTTTGGTTTATTAGGTGAATTGCCCTTCACCTTCTCATGACCTTGAAGGATACGGTAAATTTTGTCGCGGACCTGATGGAAGTGTCTGCCAGGACCGCCCCAAAGGGGGTCGGTCAGGATTTTATAGAGGTCAAGGTCCTGACGGACGAGGAGAGGGTCGCGATCGGGAACGATATGTTGGCCATATCTAAGGAAAGGGACAGCCCTGGGTTTGAAAGGGATGGTAAAAACGTCCTCGGCTCGTCAGCGATGGTATTGATAGGTCTCCTGCCCCACAAGGGCGTGGGGCTTGATTGCGGGGCATGCGGTTTCAAGGACTGTGCATCTTTCAATGAAGCTTCCATCAAGGGAGACTTCGAAGGTCCCAACTGTGCCATAAGATTGTTGGACCTGGGCATCGCCCTGGGATCGGCCGTGAAGACAGCATCGGACCTGAACGTCGATAACAGGATAATGTATCGGGCAGGGGTGAGCGCAAAAAGGCTGGGCCTGATGAGGTCTAAGGTCATACATGGAATCCCCCTGTCGGCCACCGGGAAGAACATATTCTTCGATAGGCCGCAAAAGTAAGGTGGTCATTCAACGGAAGGCCGACCACATTCTCCATAAGGCCTTCAAGATACCTTTATCTTCGATCAGGGCATGTAGCTCCGGCATACACCTCCGAGTGGCGTGCCTATTGACCTGGAGGATTTCATTTGTCAAGGATCGAACGTGCTGTCATAAGCGTGTCCAACAAGGACGGCATTGTGGACTTTGCAAAGGGGCTGAGCGACCTGGGTGTGGAGATCATATCGACAGGTGGTACTGCCACGCTTTTGAGGAAGAACGGTATCGAGACGACCGGGATAAGCGAGGTCACAGGCTTCCCGGAGATGTTAGAGGGCAGGGTCAAGACGTTGCACCCCCTGATATTCGGCGGTATCCTTGCACGGCGAGACTCTGTCGACCATATGGCCCAGGTAGAGAAGATGAAGATCAAGACCATCGACATGGTCGTCGTCAACCTTTATCCTTTCAAGGAGACGGTATTGAAGGACCCGAATGACATTGAGCAGATCATCGAGAACATAGATATCGGGGGGCCGTCGATGATCAGGGCGGCTGCGAAGAACTATCAGAGCGTGGCGGTCGTGACCGACCCATCCAGATATCGGTCCGTATATGATGAGATGAGACTGAACGGTTGTACACTTTCATTGGAGACGAGGAAACGATTGATGCTCGAGGCCTTCCGTACCACGGCGAACTATGACTGTCTCATCGCGAATTTCCTAGGGAGGAAATTCCCTTCGGACGAATTCCCTTCGACCCTGAACATCGGGATGGAGAAGGCGTTCGACCTCCGCTATGGGGAGAACCCAGAGCAGACAGCCTCCTTCTACATCGACCCGTTCTCGGAGGGGGTCTCAGTGTCCCGTGCGGAAAAGCTGCATGGAAAGGAGATCTCTTACAACAACATATTGGACCTCGAGTCGGCGATGGAGCTCGTAAGGGAGTTCTCTCGACCCACCGCGGTCGTGATAAAGCATACAAATCCATGCGGTGTGGCATCGGCGGACAGGCTCGTAGATGCGTTCGTGACGGCGTACAATGTGGACCCCTTGGCAGCCTTCGGTTGCGTCATCGGGCTCAACAGGAAGGTCGACATGGCCACAGCGGAGCAGATTGGCTCGCATTTCGTGGACTGCGTCATCGCGCCGGACTATGACGATGATGCACTCGAGCACTTAAAGAAAAAGAAGAACGTTAGGCTCCTTAGGACCAATGCCCCGATCACCATCGACGAAAGACCTGAGCACAAGATGAAGAAGGTCAAGGGAGGCATCCTTGTCCAGACCAACAGACATGTCGAAGTGAACGAGTCGATGCTGAAGGTCGTGACCAAGCGCGCCCCTACAAAGGAAGAGGTCCACTCGATGCTCTTCGCCTGGAAGGTGTGTAAGCATGTGTGGTCCAACGCCATCATCCTGGCAAAGGGAGAGAGGGTGGTGGGCATAGGAGCAGGTCAGATGTCCCGGGTGGACTCGTCGATGATAGCTGCGCACAAGGCGAAGGAGGAGGCCAAGGGATCGGTAATGGCCTCGGACGCGTTCTTCCCCTTCAGGGACGGCATCGATGAGGCGGCCAAGGCAGGGGTGACAGCGGTGATCCAGCCAGGTGGCTCCATACGGGACGCCGAGGTGATACAGGCAGCCGATGAGCACGGCATGGCGATGGTCTTCACCGGGGTCAGGATATTCCGGCATTGAACATTGTTTGTCGATAAGAGCATGACCAGACAATTCGCTCATCATCTGTCCTGAAAATTCATTGGTCCATGCCCCCTCTCTTATCATTTCCCTGCATGCTTGTTGTTATTCTTCTTGAAGTAACAATTGTCCACCTTGCACGCGGATGCCTCAAGCTGGACCGTGACATGTGAGAACTTGAACTTGTTTTTGAGGACCTCCTCTATCTCTTCGATTATGCATGAACATGCACTGACAAGCTGGTCCTCGACGACGACATGGATGCTGATTGAGTAGATGTTCGAAGAAAGGGTCCACATATGGATATCATGGACCTCCCTGACCCCCTTCAATCTTAACATCTCCTGTCTCACATCCTCTGCCCTGATGTGGGAAGGAGCGAATTCCAATAGGACATCCAAGGACTGCCTGATGACGCCGAAGGCCCCCCACATTATGACCACCGCGATCATGATAGAAATGAGGGGGTCAGCAACCTTAAGGTCATAGAAGAATATCAGGACCGCCGCGACTATTACTCCAATTGAAGATAACAGGTCACCCAGGACATGAAGGAACGCCCCCCTGACGTTCAGGTTTTCATGGGCATGCCCTCGCAGGACAAAGAACCCAAAGACATTGGCCCCAAGCCCGACCAAAGCTACCATGAGCATCAACGGGGCCTCGATATCATGCGGTGCCTGATACCTAAGGTAGGCCTCATAAAGGATAAATCCCGACATCACCACCAGCACTATGCCGTTAAGAAGGGCGACAACGATCTCGACCCTGAAGAAACCGAATGTTTGTTTTTCGGTCGGTTCCTTTGTCGCGATCAAGGAGGCACCTAAGCTCAATGCCAAGGCAAGGGCATCCGTGAACATGTGCCCAGAATCCGAGAGCAAGGCCAGCGAACCAGATAGCCACCCCCCGATAAGTTCAAAGACCGCAAAGCTGCAGGTCATTGCAAATGCGAACAACAAAGGTCTTGTCACGCCCCCTTCGTTAGGGAGATGGGCGTGAACACGCACCTCTTTGTCTTGCCCCTCGTTCATCGGGAGGAGAGCGCATGGGGACCGATATTACATTTTCCCAGCGATCGTATAATAAGCTCGAATTCGATGTTCAAGATGGTGAGGGCATGAAGAGGTCGATCGGTGCTAGGACGTTGCTCTACCCTACACCTGTGATGGTGGTAGGGACATATGACCGCGAGGGGAGACCGAACGCAATGGTGGTTGCATGGGGAGGGATATGCTGTTCGGTCCCACCCTGTGTCGCCATATCGCTCAGGAAGGCGACCTACACATATTCCAATCTGATGGAGGGGATGGCATTCACTGTTTCCATCCCATCGGACGAGCATGTGGAGGAGGTGGACTATCTTGGCATTGCAAGCGGGAGGGATACGGACAAGTTCGAGGACACAGGTCTTACCCCTGAGAGGGCCGAGCGCGTCAATGCGCCCTTCGTCCGCGAGTTCCCGGTCGTGCTGGAGTGCAAGGTCGTGGGCATCCATGAGCTAGGTCTCCATACCCAGTTCATCGGCGAGATCGTCGATGTCAAGGTAGAGGACGACTGCCTCATAGATGGAAGCCCCGTCATCGAGAAGATAAGGCCCCTCATCTACAGCCCTGGCTCGTCCTCTTACTTCAACATCGGCGAAGAGCTGATGAAGGCCTTCACCTGTGGCAGGAAGTTCATGAAAAAATGATGGTGGGGGCCAGTGGAAATGCCCAGTAGGGTGCCGCTCCCTGCGACCACCTGCCTATGATGATGTGCGAGACCTATGTCCATTTGTTCTCAGGCCCTTATCCTTTCCATTATGATAGAGGTACGCCTCTTTCGACATCACAGCTCCGGTCCCTGTCCGATACCCGAACAATAAATAGCCTGGGCTCAGATTCGGTCAGTATGAGCTTTCAGGTCAGGTTCTTTCCCAAGAACGTCGACATCACCCTTGATGGACCGACAACGGTCCTAGAGGCCGCTTTCCTGGCAGGGGTCGAGATCAACAGCGCCTGCGGTGGAAAGGGTGAATGCGGCCGATGCAAGGTGCTGGTCGAAGGGCCGGTCCAAGGGCCGATGTCAGATTCCATCTCGAAGGAGGATTGGGAGAGGGGATGGAGGCTCGCGTGCACCGCAAAAGTGGTCGGGGACTCGGCAATTTTTGTTCCAGAGGGCTCTAGGGTGGAGGACCTTCAGATATTCGAGGGCTTCGTTGCTGGAGAGGTCAGGGACATCTCACCGATGACCACGGCAGAGTACATCGAGATACCACCGCCCTCGCTAGATGACAACCGCGGGGACGTTGAGAGGTTGAGCGCGTCCCTTGGCCTCAAGGATGGAGACCTTCACATATCATTGGATATGCTAAGGGACCTTCCGAAGATAGTCCGGGACAGCGGTTGGAGGGTCACCGCCGTCGTCGACAGGGTCAACTGTCGTCCTGCCCTGGTGGACATCAATAACTGGGACACCTCGGGCAGAAACTTCGGGATAGCATTGGACATCGGGACGACCACGGTGGTCCTGGCGTTGATCGACATGAGGACCGGCAAGATATTGGCCCAGGCCTCGGACCACAACAAGCAGGTGATGTGCGGAGAGGATGTGCTGGCCCGGATCGCATATGCTGAGGATGGAGGTCTCGAAAGGCTCCGTCAGCTCATCCTCGAGAGCATAGATTATCTGATCTCACAGGTGGTCGTCCTATCGGAGGTGTGCAGACCTGACAATAAGAAGGTATGCAGGGAGGAGGTGACAGCAATGGCAATTGCTGGGAACACCACCATGATACATCTTCTGATGGGACTGCATCCTAAACAGATAAGGTATCAGCCTTACGTGTCCGTGACCAACCTCCCACCTGTTTACAGGGCAAGAGAGCTGGACATCAAGATACATCCCGAGGCCCCTGTCTACATTGTCCCGGGAAGGGCGAGCTATGTCGGCGGGGACATCATCGCGGACGTCCTGGCGAGCGGGATGCATCTTTCGGACGAGGTATCATTGCTCATCGATGTCGGGACCAATGGCGAGGTCGTTCTTGGGAACAGGGACTGGATGGTCTCATGCTCTTGTTCGGCCGGACCTGCCTTCGAGGGAGGAGAGGTCGCGTCTGGAATGAGGGCGATGACAGGTGCCATAGAGAAGGTATCGATCGATAAGGACCTCGAGGTCACATACCAGACCATCAGAGGGGACAAGCCAAGAGGAATATGCGGCTCCGGTCTCATCGACGTGGTCCATGAGCTCTTTTTCCGCGGGGTGATTGATAAAAAGGGGAAGATACAGGACATCAGGATCAGGAGGGTCCGCGCCAATGATAATGGAAGGGAGTTCGTGGTGGCGTTCGCTCAGGAGACAAAGGAGACCGCAATAAGCCTGGCCATGAAGGCGAAGAGCGGGGTGTGGGGCGCCAAGACCGTCCAGGGCAGGGACATCGTGATAACCGACGATGATATCGTGAACATCATACGGACCAAGGCGGCGCTCTATGCAGCATGTGATGTGCTGGTGGAGAGCATGGACATGAGGTTCGATGATGTCAGGAAGGTCTATATCGCAGGTGGCTTTGGGAATTACATCGATGTGGAGAAGGCCGTGGGGATAGGACTGCTCCCTGACATACCACGGGAACGGTTCGTATTCCTAGGGAACGCTGCACTTGCGGGCGCAAGGCTCACTCTCTTATCGGCAGCCAAGAGGAAGGAGGCGGTCGATATCTATTCAAGGATGACATATCTTGAGCTGACCACCAACAACACGTTCTTCGACAAGTTCACATCATCGCTCTTCCTACCACATACTGACGTGGACAGGTTCCCTACCGTCAAGGCGCGGCTAGTAACTGATGCCAGCCATTGATGACGTCTTTGACCCAATAGGCCTCTCGTACATCCTGGTCGAGGGCCCGATACGCCTCTTGACGCAACATACTGCCTCTATGTCCTGGTGTACGGTCCACCTCAGATATGACTGCAAAAAATGATAAGGATGAGGGCCGTTCGCATTCAAGATATGGATTGGAACTGCGCGTCAACCTGCATCGGCTCATTGCCTCACACAGACCCGAAGAAGGCCCTGGACCTCATAATGTCCCATCTTAAAGAGGTCCCTTTCTGGCCCCAGCTGCCCAATCTCGGTTTCGGGGAGAACATGTACGCACAGTTCTCCACCAAGCTACCAGGGATAAGGATCGATGCCGAGGCGAAAAAGGTCACGGTCGATCTGAACGACTATGACCCTGAGGCGTTCTACATCGCGGTGGTGGAAGAGGACCTCGACCATTTCGCGTATGAGGAGGAGAACTTCCACGGGCTCTTCGAGCTCTTGAGGAGGATGCCGTCAGGAGCAAGGGCGGTCAAAGGACAGGTGACAGGACCTATCAGCACCGGGCTCCAGATATTCGACCAGAATGGCAAGTCCGCCCTTTACGACGACTTCTATGGTGAGATCATCAGGAGGGACCTCAACTTCTGCGCGAGATGGCAGGAGAAGAAGCTCAAGGAGATGAACGATAACGTGGTGATCTTCCTCGATGAGCCCTCGCTCTCGCTGGTGGGCACCCCTTTCGCCCCTATCCCCCATGAGAAGGTGGTGCTTTGGATAAACGAGGTGCTGGACGGATTGAGCTGCATCAAAGGGCTCCACTGCTGCGGGAACACCGATTGGCCGATGGTGCTCTCAACGAACATCGACCTGCTGTCCTTCGATGCCTACAGCTATGCTTTCTCCATCGCGCTCTATCCCAAAGAGGTCTCTTCCTTCTTGGAAAGGGGAGGGGCGCTCTCTTGGGGCATCGTGCCGAACATGGACAGCAGGATCGACAAGGAGACGGTCCATTCCCTCGTGGCAAGACTGGAGGATGGCATCGGTTCCCTGGTATCGAAGGGCGTCGACAGGGACCTGCTCCTTGAACGGTCGGTCCTGACGCCCCAATGCGGCCTCGGAGGTCTCGACGAGGAGAGATGCGGCCGCGTGCTGGAACTGCTGACCGGTGTCTCGGAGGAGATGAGGAGAAGGCACGGCCTCGGTGAGTGACATGGCGTTCATAGTGGCGGTCGCTGGCAAGGGCGGCGTTGGAAAGACGACGATAGCATCGATGCTCGTCATGGCACTTGCAGAGCGGGCCAGGGCGGTCGTGCTCGCCATCGATGCCGACCCGAACTCGAACCTCGGTGAGAAGTTGGGGGTGAAGGTCGGAAGGACCATAGGCGATCTGCGGGAGGACCTTTTGAAGAAGGCGGAAGAGATGCCTGCCGGGACCAGCAAACATGATATGGTCAGATATCAGATGAAGCTCGCAATGGTCGAGGGAAGGGACTTCGACCTGCTCACGATGGGAAGGCCAGAAGGTCCAGGATGTTATTGCTACATCAACAACATATTGCGCACATTCATCGACGAGGCCATCGACTCGTATCCTTATGTCGTGATAGATAACGAGGCGGGCCTGGAGCATCTGTCAAGAAGGACAACGAAAAGGATGGACGCCCTGATGCTGGTATCGGACCCGACAAAAGCGGGCATCGAGACAGCGAAGAGGATCTCCACACTGGCTGATGAGATGGATATCAAGGTAGGGAGAAGATATCTCCTGCTGAACAGGGTGAATGAGCACGTCCCTGCTCCATTGGCGTCATCGATCGGCCCACCCTTCAACGTCGTTCAGCTGCCTGAGGACCCTGAGGTCGCGAGGCTCAACGCCATGGGGGAGCCGCTCTCCCTCGTTCCATCGTCGAACCCTCTCAGGAACAAGGTCAGGGAACTGGCCTACAATCTCCGTTGATGCTCGGTCATTTTTAAGTAATCCGTCGGTCCTTCATCCGCTCGGGATGCACATCGATTGGAAGGGCCTGCTGTTCCCTACAAAGGACTCCAGGCACGGAAACTGGATAGTCCTGATGATAATGTTCGTCACGGGGAGAGCGATAGTGCTGGTCTGGGTGGGGGACCGCTCTGAGCACACGTACCTCCTCATCTTTCTCTCATCGATGTTGACCCTGACATATGGCGCGCTCCGGCTGGTAGAGCTGCTTAACGTGCCTGGTTTTAAGGTCAGGTACATGGTCCGTTCGGCCAACGTGATCTTCATGATCATGATACTCATCGGTGAGCTCTTCTATCATGAGATGATGGGCCGCGCCCTGCTCGTGCTCGCCCTGTTGGCGATAGAGTTCAACCTCGTGTCGATGTTCATCGAGTACACTGGTAAGGACCAGTGGCTCAGGCATCAGCTCAGGCGCCTGGTGACAAGGAAAAGATGGTGAATCACTGCAGCCCTTTCAGGAACTTCGGCACGCCCGAGGACTCCTTTGGTCCGACGATAACTTTCATCCCCGTGACCTCACCGAGCTTTGCGGCCATCCTGGCGACCATGCCGGGGATGATCAGCGTGTTCGATCTGGACCTGGTCCTTGCGTTGGACCGTTCGAGCGCCCTGTTGACCGCCTCGGCGGTCAACTTGCCTGCTGCGTAGGCCGTCAGCACCGAGAGCCCTTCTGTATCAACGACCTGGAGCCAGACGGGGACCTTGCTCTTCTCGATATCTGCCATCACTGTGAAGTAGGTCAGGGAGAAGTTCGTCGTGAAGAGGATGGGCGACGTCTCGTCCGGCCCGTTGACAGGATAAAGGTCGGCCTTCACCTGGATAGGGACCTGCGGGTCCGTGTAGATGTTCTGCCTCAATACGAACAGAGGGAAGGCCTCCTCTGGCGGAAGGGAGTCGAAGGACACTATCCCTCCATACTTCATGGTCGCCACGGCCCCGAACTGCATCCTTTCCGCCCTGGGCGCGGAGACGAATATAGGGTACCCCAATCCCCTGAAGACCTTCCTCACGCTCAATTTTCGGATTATGGTAGATCTCTCGAGCAGGGTCTTCAGGTCCTTGGCGCCGAAGTCCAGGACGATATCCTCTATCCCGACAGCCTTCACCTTCGCGACCAGGTCGGCCAGCTCGTTCAGCCCCTTGTCCTCATACACGACGAGCGGGCATCCCAGCTCCTTCGCCACCGCCGCCATCTCTTTATAATTCTCGGCGTCAGCGCAGTGCAACAAAGGGCGCCTTGTCCTGACCTTGAGCCCCGCCGACCTCATGTCAGAGGGGGACCTTGTCATTATCACCAACGGCCTCTCGGTGCCCGAGGCGGCCACCTCGACGGCCTGGACGAACCTCTGGCCACCAACCTTGGACCTGACGGTCAGTAGGTCCAGCGTCATGGTCTGCCCTACACGCTCGAACCGCATGCGGTTGGAGGCCAGGACCTCTCTCTCGATTGCCTCGTCGGTCATCGAGTCATCGACCTCCGTCGAGTATCTTGTCGGATTGAAGAAGCGCTTCTCATGACGGTACAGCTCGGTCTCATCGCCTATCTCGATCACCCGGTGGTCCACGCCGACCTTGATCAATCTGATGGGCGGTGCTGAGGACGATGCCAATGCGGCCTTTCCGGCCTCTGAGATGTAAGGGCAGTCCTCCAGCTTCGCCTTTGCATTGGCCAATTGCATGGCGAAGGCCAGGCAGGTGGGGTTCCTGCACTCGCCGCAGTTCTTCTTAGGGAGGTGCTTGAATATCTCGATGGCAGTAGGCATCTCAACGACCCCCCCTCAGGCCATCGATGGCCTTCCTGGTCTCGGCCACCGCCGCCGGGCTCCTCATTATCAGTATATCAGCGCCGGAGAGCAGGGCCGCCAGGGCCGTCATGGTCTCCCACCATTTTCCTCTGGCCTCCTTCGGTCCCCAATCCGGGACATCATCGGTCGCCTCCCGGCATTTCCACGCCCCTGTACAATCGCAGAGCATGGGCTGCTGGAGCATGCTGTCACCGGAGAGCGCTGCCAACCTTATCCTCTCGTTGACCGAGTATGAATATTCAAGCCCCATCCCCAGAGGTGCCATCAACGGGTCCATGATGATGTTCTCCCTCTTCACCCCGAAGTCCGTGAGGAGGATGGTGATCTGCTTGGCCAGGTTGATATCCAGGTTGGAGAACGCGACCACCGCATGGTCGTTCGCCATGGCCGCGGCGGAGATCGACTTGTACGCTCCTTCCTCGACATGTCCGAGCAACAGCCTCTCCTTCGGGGCGGCGTTGCTGACGGCCTCCATGACCTTGGCGTCCTTCTCCTCCTGTCCACATCCATATACGATGAGGGGGACGTCCACCGCCCTTAGGACCTCCAGCACGGTCCTGGCAGCATCCTCTGCAGAGGCATTCTTTTCCTCCGGGTTGGTGGATGTGAGGCGCAGGCATACAAGATCGGACCCGAAATCCTCGACCCATGCCCTGGCCCACTCTCCAGGTGAGCTGACCGCATTGCCGAGCTCCCTCCTTATCTGCTCTGGAAGGTCCGAAGCGTCGTCCATGACCTCGCCAGCGATAAGGGGCCTGTTGGGCGCCGCACCCTCATAGGACAGGAAAGGCATGGACGTCTCCCCGCCCACCATAAGGACCTTCCTGCGCGACCCTCCCAGCTCTACCATTGAACCCAATGACACCGTGCCGACCTTCCCCGACCATTTCTCCTTTGGAATTGGAACCTCGACCATCTGCTCACCTTGAAATCACGATCATGACAGCAACGGGGGCATCCTCAGCGCAGGGTGGTCCACCTTGGCCATCCACTCCACGAGCCCCTCCGCCTCGGTCGTCACCGTCTCATCGGCTATCTTTTCGACGAAATCGCTCTCGCCCAGTTCCATGGCCCTGTGGTTGAGCTCTTTCCTTAACGCCTCCTTCAGGTCCTTGGGCATCCAGGCTATGCGCAGGAATCCGCCGTCCGCCGATATGAACTTCTTGCTCGTAAGATATTTTCTACCGACGCCGATGAACCCTGGCGTCTGTTTCCCGCCACCAATATTTCCTGCCAACGTGGAGAACTTCATTCCGACAGGGGTCATTCCACCATACTCCCTGTTCACGACAATCACGCCCTGCATGTCCGCAGTCATGGCCACAATGCACTCGAAGCATCCGCAGGAGGTCATCGGATCCTCCATCAGTGAATAGGCGTTGAACCTTTCGATCTTCCCATGTGTCAGCTCGCGCACAGCATCATTGACGCCCTGCCACTGGCCCTTGTCCGCGTCGATGCACTCACCCTTCACTATGGGCTGGTTGGGCCCTGATGGAACTATCTCCTTTCCCGTCCTGGCATCGAGCCAGTTGATCGCTCCACATAGTCCCAGCCTTTCAGGCGTGATTATGCAGACATGGTCCGGGGCGAACGACTGGCACATAAGGCAGGAATAGAAGGTGTCTACCGCATCATCGGTAAGGTCTTCCAATCTCTGGTCCCTCCTGGCATAGGCCTCGACCGCCTCCGCAAGGTTGGCACGGATCTCCTGCGCATCGGTCATTATCCTGACCTGGACCCTGCTCACGATGTTCCCGAACTCCTCCTTCAGCTTTGTGACCAAGATGTTCCCTATATGTCTCAGTCGGAACCCCGCGGCGACCGCCGACCTGCTTATCCTGATCCAGTTCATGTTTCGTTGACCAGTGTGCCATACTCCCTCGGCGAAGTTCAGGTAGAGGTGGATCCTCCTCTCCATCACCGATTCAAAGTCCTCCTGCATCCTCTTGCCATAGACATCTACGAGTATCGCCAAGGGCGTGACGCTCCCTTCCTGGAACTCATCAAGGTCCTTACCGATCACGATGACCCTTCCATCCTCCACCTCGGCCTCCGGCCTCGACCTCAGGAGCTCATAGGACATAGTCCTCGCCGCCCCTCCCGCCTCAATGTAGGTGTCAGGCTTCCTTACGGTCTCGCCCTCGAAGGCGGGGCCGAAAGCGACCGGTATGTCGACCTTCGACGACGTGACCTTGATGTCCCTGATCTCAAGTGCGACCTGCAACATCTTCGACATGTCACGTTGTTGGACCAATCTATCTGGAACTCCTTCCACGTTCTGGTCGGTGATGACCGGTATCCCGTGAAGCAGCGATGCGAACGCGGCCGCCGCGGTCATATCATCGATCTCGCCGAAGGCCAGGACAAACGCCTTGACACGCTTGGCCAGATATCCCTGGAGGCGGTCCCTGTCCCCCCTTTGCACCCCACCGAACGACAAGGCGGCCCTTACAGCGAAGTTCAGGGCGTGCACCACCTGCGTCCCGCTGCCGACCGGATAGAGCATTCGGTCCAGCCCGGTCCTTATCCCAAGGGACCTGAGCTGAGGGATGACCTCGTTGGCGGCGATGATAAGCATGCCCTTCCCCTGGAGGTCCCTGACCATCTTTGAAAGCCCTTCCAGGTCCGAGGCCTTTCCTAACAGGACGGCGATGCCGGGGATGGTGTCGTCGACGAGGGAGACGCCCAGTTCTCTAAGGACCCTGTCCGGTATGAAACCACAGAGGTCCGTGCCTTCATAGGGTCTCGCCCCGTCCAGATATCTTAGCGCCTCCACGATCTCGGCCGAGACCATCAATGCCTCTCCCGCGGCCATCCCGTTCTCCAATGTGATCTCATCGGTCAGCCCTGAGGCTGCCCTGTCAAGCACTGGCTCAAGGTCGGACAGCACATGGACCTCGGCCCCGTCCCATGCGTATATCGTCGGAAGCTCATAGGCCGTCTCAGGGTATTCGACGGGCATGTCCTTTCCATATCGCTGAACGGCCTTTTCCATGGCCGACCTGGCCAGGTCCAGGGCGGTCTTTGCCCCTTGCACAGCCATGCGAATGACGGTCTGGTTCGATATCGTCTCCCTGGCACTGTTTTCTCCCTTTAAGGAAAGGTCTGCCTGTCCGCTCATCTTCTTCCGGTCCTTCTATAAGGTAACGGACATTCTGAAAACCCTTCGACCATTTAAATCCTGCATATCAAAAGAGCGGGGCCGGCCATTTGGACCAGGGTCGGGCCCCCTTCTCCATGACCGGGGCGTCCTATGGGGACCGGACCTTTGCACGGATGTTAAATAAGCTTTGTTTGAATCACTACAACGTGAAGGACCAAAAGATCATTATATCAAGGACCCCAGGCGGGATCCCTGTCATAGTCGAGACATTACCGCACACCAGGTCTGTCGCCACGGCCATCTGTGTCGGGGTGGGCTCAAGGGATGAGTCTCTGGAGAACAGTGGCATTTCGCATTTCTTAGAGCATATGATGTTCCGAGGCACTAGCAACAGGAGCTACAAGGAGGTCAACGAGACCATTGAGGATGCCGGGGGGTATCTCAACGCGTTCACGATGCACGAGCTGACGGCGTTCTATTCTTTGACCATGGACGAGACGACCCCGGTAGGGATGATGCTCTTGGAGGACATCTTCAACCATTCGACCATGGCACCGGAGCACATCGCCCTTGAGAAGGGCGTGATCAAGCAGGAGCTCAACAACATGATCAACGACCCTGACATGTACATCCGAAGGCTCCTGATGCAGACCCATTTCGGGGACCACCCCTTGGCGAGGCCGATATTGGGGCGGGAGGAGACGGTCGAATCATTCGAGAGGGAGCAGTTGTTAGAGTATCATTCGAAGCACTATTGCCCGCCGCACCTGGCGGTCGTGGCCGCAGGCAACGTCAATGCCGAGGAGGTATTGGACTGGGCCTCAAGGGCGTTGGACCATAAGACAGACAACGGGCACAGAAAAGAGAGGACGGCCCCCTCTCACCGTTCCAGCATTGACATCTACCCCCGGAACGGAGAACATACCTATGTGGGTATAGGGCTCCCAGGCGTCGAGGCGGGGAGCGACCTTGCGCCGGTCGCCGATGTCATGTGCACCATACTCAATGGAGGGTCGAGCTCTCGGCTCAACCACAAGATAAGGGAGGAGGAAGGGCTCGTGTACAGCATCACCACCACGCCCATCCCCTATAAGGACGTGGGCACGATAGACACGTACTTCTCCACCACCAGTGAGAGGGCAGAACGGGTCCTGGACCTCTTTGCCCAGGAGCTGAAAAGGTTCAAGGAGGAAGGGATCAGGCCTGGGGAGATGGAAAGGGCGAAAAGGGTCATCAAGGGCGCTCTCTATAGGGTCTATGGGCAGCCGAGGGACGACATGAGGACGATGATCTATTCCTTCATGATGACCGGAAAGGTCCGTACGGTGGATGAGATGGTCTCGCGGATCGAGGCCGTCTCGGAAGAGCAGGTGATGTCCTTCGCGGACTCTCAGTTGAACCGCGGCATGATGTGCGCCGCCGTGCACGCGGCGAAGGAGAAGGCAGAACCTGTGGCGATCAAGGCGGCGAGCATAGATTTCTAGGTCATGCCATCGGCACACGGTCGGATAGGAAGAATGGCCCCGACATGTTCCTCCATCAAGGCGACCGATGCCCCCATCCCAATTGGGCTACCGCAATGTCAGATAAGGTATGTCCTCAAGGCCGCCCATTCATTCCAGCACGACCAATGCCTGACCGCCCTCGACCATCTCGCCAGGCCGGACCTTTATCTCCTTGACCTTGCCCGAACCCTCGGACATGATCTCGTTCTCCATCTTCATCGCCTCCAGGATGACGACCACCTGGTTAGGCCTGACCTCGTCACCTGCCTTTACCTTGATGGTGATGACCTTGCCCGGCATCGGCGCCTCGACGACCTTCGCCCCGCCACCATTGTTGCCATTGTCGACGGCCTCCAGCACGACCTGCTCGATCTCCCGCACCTGCTCGACCTTTACGAGCATCTTCCGGCCTGAGGATGAGACCGTGGCCCCTTCGTCAAGCTGCCCTTCCACCTCTATGGGGAACAGCTCGCCGTTGATGTAAAGGCCGTTGTCCTTGAACACGCATTTATAGATCTGGCCATCGATCGTGACCTTGTACTCTCCGGTGGCCTTGTCCACAACGACATCATGCGGGTGCCCGTTGGCCGTGATCTTCAATTTCATAGGTTCCACCCCCCGCCGTTGATGGCCTCACGCCTGGCCGCCCAGACCCAGAGGTCGACGTCCCTGCCCTGCGCCTTCGGCTCGATCTTCTTCTCGGTAGAGCGCATGTAGAGCGCGGCCACGGCAGCAAGGTCCTTCAGGTTGAGCCCCTTCTCGTTCATCTCCCTCTCCTTGAAGAACTCGATCGCTACCTGTGGGAACAGCGCGTATGAGAGCACGTCCTCGTCCGAGCGCGCGTACTGGGATATCTCTTTCTTCAGCTTCTCGAACTCGGGCTCCAGGAGGTCCGCCGGACGTACCGTGATGGGCTGCTCGTCGCCTATGATCTTCCTGCGTATCTCGGGCCTTATCTCCGCGGGAGTCTTGCCATAAAGCCCCCTTACGACGTCCTTGGTCTCCTTGGTGACCATCTTGTACCTCTCACCGGCTATGACATTGAGGACCGCCTGGGTTCCGACTATCTGGGAGGTCGGGGTGACCAGCGGGACATGGCCCAGGTCCGCCTTGACCCGCGGGACCTCCTCCAGCACCTCCTGCAGCTTGTCCTCCTTCTTCGCCTCCCGCAGCTGCGTGGCGAAGTTCGACATCATGCCCCCAGGGATCTGGTAGATCAGGACGTCAGTGTCGATGGTGATCGCCTCCCCCTCGAAGGCCTTATACTTCTTCCTGACCTTCTTGAAGTAGGCGGATATCTCTGCCAGCTTCCTCAGGTCGAGGCCAGTGTCATACTCTGTGCCCTTCAGCATCGCCACGACCGTCTCGGTCGGGGAATGGGACGTGCCCATGCTCAATGAGGAGATGACCGTGTCGACGATCTCCGCCCCCGCCTCGATCGCCTTCAGCGTCGCGGGGAGGGCCATCCCCGAGGTCATATGCGAATGGAAGTGCACCGGTAGGGCGGTCTCCTCCCTCAGCTGCTTGACCAGCTCGTAAGCGTCCATGGGGGAGATGAGGCCGGCCATGTCCTTGATGCACAACGTGTCCGCCCCCATCTCCTGCAGCCTCTTGGCCACCCTCACGAAAGCAGGGATGTCATGCACTGGGGAGATGGTGTAGGAAAGGGCCGCCTCCACGACACCCCCGCATTTCTTAACGGTCCTCATGGCCGTCTGCATGTTGCGCGGGTCGTTGAGCGCGTCGAATATCCTGAAGATATCGATGCCCCGGGCCGAGGCCCTCTCCACGAACTTCTCGACGATGTCATCGGAGTAATGCCTGTAACCGACGATGTTCTGACCCCTCAGGAGCATCTGGAAGGGTGTGTTCGGCATCTCCTTCTTCAGCAAGGTGATCCGCTCCCAGGGGTCCTCTTTCAGGAACCTCAGGGCGGTGTCGAAGGTCGCTCCCCCCCACATCTCAACTGACCAATATCCGACCTCGTCCATGAGGGGCGCGATCGGCAGCATGTCCTCGGTCCTCATCCTGGTCGAAAGGAGCGATTGATGCCCATCGCGGAGCACCAGGTCCGTTATCTTGACCTTCATCTCTCTTCCTCACAGTGGCATGTTCCCGTGCTTCTTGGCGGGACGGGACTCCCGTTTCTTCTCGAGCATCTTCAAAGCGCTTATGATCCTTGGCCTGGTCTCCTTCGGTTCTATGATGTCGTCAAGGTATCCCCTTTCGGCCGCGACGAAGGCGGACGCATACACCTTCCGATATTCGGTGATGAGCTCGTCCCTCTTCACCTGGGGGTCCTCGGCCATGATGAGCTCCTGTTTGTAGACGATGTTTATCGCGCCCTCTGGACCGACAACGGCGATCTCGGCGCTGGGCCAGGCCAGGTTTATGTCCGCACGTATGTGCTTGGAGGCCATGACGCAGTAACCAGCTCCGATCGCCTTCCTGGTCACGACCGTGATCTTAGGGCAGGTGGCCTCGCAGTAGGCGTAAAGCAGCTTCGAGCTGTTGCGTATCAGGCCTTCGAACTCCTGCTCCTTGGAGGGAAGATATCCTGGCACGTCGACGAACGTGATGATGGGGATGTTGAAGGAGTCACAGAACCTGACGAACCTCGCCGCCTTGACCGAAGAGTGGTTGTCCAACGTGCCGGCGAAGACCATCGGCTCGTTCGCGACCACCCCGACGACCGCCCCGTCCATCCGGGCGAAGCCGACGATGATGTTCTTCGCGAAGTTCTCCTGGACCTCCATGAACTCACCGGAGTCGAAGACCTTCCTGATGACCTCCCGCATCTCATATGGCTTCTGCGGGTCCTCCGGGACTATGAAGTCCAGAGAGTCCTCCCTCCGCTCAGGGTCGTCCTTTGGTTTTTGATAGGGCGGGCTGTCAAGATTGTTGGATGGGAGATAGGAGAGAAGCCTCTTCGCCTTCTTGATGCAGTCCAGGTCGTCATCGCAGACGAAATGCGACGTGCCCGACTTGTTCATGTGGGTGATGGCTCCGCCCAGCTCCTCGAAGGAAACATCCTCGTTCTGCACGGCCTTGATGACATCGGGCCCTATCATGAACATATGGGCCTTCTTGTTGACCATGAGCACGAAATCGGCAAGACCTGGACCGAAGGTCATGCCACCGGCACAGGGGCCCATGACCAATGCTATCTGCGGGATGACGCCCGACGCGAGGGAGCAGCGGTAGAAGAACTCCCCGAACCCCTGAAGGCTCTCTGCCCCCTCTTGTATGCGCGCCCCTCCGGTGTCATATATGCCGATCACCGGGGAACCTGTCCTCATGGCCATGTCGTAGACCTTGCATATCTTCATGGCATGCATCCTGCCTACGCTACCGGCGAACACTGTGAAGTCCTGCGCGAAGACGAAGACCTGCCTGCCGTCTATGGTCCCATGACCTGTGACCACACCATCCCCTGGAAGCTTGTTCTTGTCCATACCGAACTGGCTGGACTGATGGGTGACGAAGGCGTCGAACTCGACGAAGCTGCCCGGGTCGAGGAGGGCATCGATCCGGTCACGGGCGGTAAGCTTGCCCTGTCTGCGGTGCTTCTCGACACGGTCAGGACCACCGCCTATCCTTGACCTCTTCTTCATCTCCTTGAGCTCCTTGTGCCTCTCCTCGTTGCCCATGTTCAGCCTCCAGGTTCCTCCTCAAATCACGTGTGGTTAATTAACGCTTGTTGCCGATATTATTCTAATATTACCCCGAATCTCATTCATACCTCAGGCTGTAAGCCGAATCGAGCCTGTATGTCAGTCCGTCGTCCCCTTTAATTATCAGAGCGCCCGAAGCATCAATGTACAGCGCCCTGCCCGATATCCTCTGGTCCCCTACGCTCCCTATGACATGATTGCCAAGGGTGGAGGACCTTTTCAAGTAATCGTCCGTGGTGACCTTCCCATTCAGGTACCTGCCATAGAAATCATCGAGCTTGAACAGCAACGTATGCAGGAAAGCGTCCTGATCGAACTCGCGTCCTGAGATCGATGACAATGAGCCGGGATTGTCACCGACGAGCTCCTCAGGTCTTGAATTGAGGTTGATACCTATACCTAGGACCAGGTGGAGCATATCGCCCCCCTTCGACGACGATTCCACCAGTATCCCGCCTACCTTTTTACCCTCTACGATCACGTCGTTCGGCCATTTCAACGTGGCCTGCAGGTATGTCATCTCACTTATAGTGTCGACCACTGGTATGCCGAACATGACGGTCAGGTGCAGGATCTCTGAGGCGCTCATCTTCGGTCTCAGGATGACCGACATATAGATGCCGCCCTCGGGAGATGACCAATGCCTTCCTGACCGGCCCTTCCCGGCGGTCTGCCGCCGGGCGACTATCACGGTACCCTCCTCCGCACCTTCGGCCGCCAGCAGCTTCGCCGCCTCGTTCGTGGAGGAGACCTCCTCCTTCAGCAATACCTTGCGACCGATGATCATCGCAGCTCACTGTGCCCTAGACCTTGATCTCCCTGAGGGACAGGAGCTCATAGCGCCCCTCGACCCCTGCCATATGGGAGGAGAGCTCCTTCACCAGCGCGACCATGCCACCATGGTACTTCGTCACGTCGGCCACGACCCTGATCGTCATCCTCTCATAGAACACGAGCACCCTGGTATAGAGTGCCAGGAGGTTGATGTCCACCTTCGCCATCGCGCTGGTGACCTCGAATATCGCCCCCGGCTTGTCCGGGATGCACACCTCGAACTCGACGAGCTTGGTGTCATAGGGAAGGAACGACAATGATAGGACCCAGGCATTAAGGTCGGCCACCAACATGACCACGGAGCCATCCTTGACGTCCTCCAGGTTGGCCATAAGATCCGCCGGGATCTCCATGATGCCGTTCTTTAAAATAGAGGGTTTTTTCTGCCTCTGCCTCACCGGCTTGACCTTGACGTTCGAGCCCTCAGAGTGTATGCCCTTCGTGTATCGGTCCGAGATATTGGACGGCTCTATCTCCATGGCATCCACGTTCGATATCGACAGCGACTTCTGCTTCTTGAGCGTCTCGAACTCATCCCTCAGCTGGGAGACGTCGCCATAATACGAAAGGTCTACCAGCATCCTCCAGACCATCGTGACGTTGGAGATCATGGTTATGCTGACAGAGTTGAGGATGTCGATATTTCGCTCTGCAAGGAACTTGGAGACCTGCGCACATGCACCAGGCGCGTCATTCAGATAGAAGGTGGCCTGGCATATCTGTCTGTAGTTCTCTGGTCCGAAGGTCGAGGCGACTATCTCATATCCGCTGAAGCCATCACGGTCATAGCGGAACATCGTTGTGTAGACCTGACTTCCGTCGACCAGGCCAAGTGCCTTGGCTATCTTCTCTGTGACGGCGATCTTCGAGCCTTGCAGCCTCGTGAAATCATATAATCTCATGTACGGACCCAATCCGTCAAATCGATAATGAATGATAAACCTTGTCATGCCGATTCTTAATAGAATCTGAACCCGATCTTCGCCTATAAGTTCATCCAGAGGGCCCCTCCACCTCGCACCTGCACGCCATCGCATCGATGACCGGCTCCAGTTCGAGCAGGCGCCTTCCCCTTTCCGTCATCCTCGTGACCACGCCCGATCCATGGTCAACGAGGCCGCGCTCTTCCAGTTCGTGCATGGATGACAATATGGCCTCCCTCACGTGGGAACCTGGCGCGTCCACCTTTGCAAGCATAAGCTCATTTATGCATCTCTCTGCCGCGATGATGCCGATGATCTCCTCGTGATCATCCTCTCTCTCTGCAAAAGGGTTAAAGAAGCGAACCTCAAGGCCATACATCGCCAAGGTCCTAGGTGCGCCTTCTTCGTCGAGAAGGATGAGCTCATCCCCTGTTGCCAGGGCGGCTTCGATCCTTTCCTTCATCGTTGACCCATCAGGCGAGACCTTCTTAAGGACCACCATCGGATACTGGCTCAACATGAAGATCATCTCATCGATGAGCGAATCGACATCAACATGAACCGTGCGCAGGTAGTCATAGGTGTCCCTCTCGCCATCTGGACCCCTCTCCGTTCGAGAGGCCCACATCACCTCCGACATTATCAGCTTGGGAAGGTTCACGATGTAACATGGGATCAGGACGACGCCCGAGCTCTCGACCCTATGACGGCCTTCCCTCATCCCAAGGATGTGGCCTTCTGGATAAACGAACCATTTCCAATCCTCCCACATGTCCTCTGGTATGGGGTCGAAGCTGACCATCGTCCCTCTGAGAGGGTTCGATGATATTAGCCTTTGCCGCATCACGGTCGGTGAGAACAAGAAAACCCTTAATAAGAAGGGGACCGCTGTCACCTGACATCATCAAGGGCATCGGCAGGCCCTTTCAATTTCAGGGCATAGTTATGTCAGGTTTCATAGAGGTCAAGGACCTGGTCAAGGTGTATTCTGGTAATGTGAAGGCCGTTGACGGCATTACCTTCGAGGTAAAGGAGGGCGAGATCTTCGGGTTTCTCGGGCCCAATGGCGCGGGAAAGACCACGACGATCGCCATGTTGACAACGTTGCTGGTCCCAACGAGCGGCACCGCCTCGATCGGTGGATATGATGTTGTAAAGAGGCAGAAGGAGGTCCGCTCCATAATCGGTCTTGTGCCACAGGAGCTGACCGTCGATGACGAGCTCACAGGGCGGGAGAACATGTTGCTCCAGGCGGACCTTTATAACGTTGATAGAAAGGAGGCTAAAAAGCGCATAGACGAGCTCCTGGGGCTTGTCAAACTGGACGACTCGGCCGACAGGTTGGTGAGGACCTATTCAGGAGGAATGAGGAAGCGGCTAGAGCTTGCGGAGGGCCTCATCCATTCCCCGAAGGTGCTATTCCTTGACGAGCCCACGCTAGGATTGGACGTTCAGACAAGGGCGGTCATGTGGGAGCACATACGCGAGCTGAAAAGGAAGTCGAACATGACGGTCTTCATGACCACCCATTACCTGGAGGAGGCGGACTCTCTCTGCGATAGGATAGGCATCATAGACATGGGAAGGATAATGGCCATGGACACGCCTGCGACGTTGAAGAGGTCGCTCGGAGGGGACGTCGTCTCTTTGAAGGTGAACGAGGACATCGACTTCACCGAGACGATAAGGTCGACCTCTGGAGTTTTGGATGTCAAGAGGGAGGGTAGCTCATACAGGGTCAAGGTGCTCAGCGGGGAATCTGCGGCGCCAGGACTAATGCAGGCCATCGCCAGGTCGGGTGGAACAGTGACCTATGTGAGCCTGGAAAGACCCAATATGGACCAGGTGTTCCTCGAATATACGGGCCGCTCGCTCCGCGACGCGGAGCAGTCAGGGAACGGAACATCGCTCCCTCCATTTGCCGTCATGAGGAGGGGGAGATGAATGCTGCGCCAGACTTATGCCCTCACAATACGTGAGCTGAAACATTGGTACAGGGCGAGGATCCAGATCTTCATGACCCTTATTCAGCCCATCCTCTGGCTAGGGCTCTTCGGCCAGGCGGTCGCATTCCCTATGCCCAGGGAGATGCTCCAAGGGGCCCCTGATTATATCTCGTTCATGTCCGTCGGCATGGTCGCGGTCGTCACCCTCTTCACCTGCATGTTCAGCGGTATGTCGATCGTATGGGACAGGAGGTTGGGGTTCCTCAACAAGCTCCGGGTCGCGCCGATACCGAGGGGCGTCATTCCGACCTCGAGGGTATTGGCGTCGGTCATAAGGGCTATGATATCTGGCCTCATGGTCCTGCTCATAGCCCTGGTCTTCGTCCATATACCGGGTCTCAAAGGGCTGACCGTGACCTCGGACTTTGGGGCGTTCGAGCTCGGTTCCATGCTCCTTATCATGTTCCTTCTGGCGCTCGGTTTCGCGGCGATATTCGTGTCCATCGCCCTTACCATCAAGAACCAGGAGACCTTGTTCGGGGTCGTGAACCTTCTGAACCTCCCAGTGATGTTCGCATCGGCAGCGCTGTTCCCTGTCGACGGGATGCCTGGATGGCTTGAGGCCGTGGCGAAGGTGAACCCATTGACCTTGGCCGTGGACGGGATCAGGCAACTGATGTTCGAGGGGGCGACATCGATCTACGACCTTGGCGTGGACATGCTTGGACTCATGCTGTTCGCAGGTATGTTCGTCGGTCTGGGGATCATTCTGGCAAGGTATTCGCTGAAGGAGAAGTGACAGGCATTTAGCAACTAATTTTCATTGGCCAGATCAAACCCTATGGAAGATTATCCTGTGGCCTATCAGGTCCATCTCTCTCACAGCAACGCCCACCAGGACCAATTTCTGGCCCATGATGTCCGTGAGTATCGCAGACCTTCCTTCAAGTTTGATCCTTGTGACATCCTTCATTACCTCCTTCTCGCCCTCGGGACCGATGATGAATGCGTTCGATTCGCACATCGTGCGATGATAGTCAGGAGGGGGTAGATAAGAAATGGTCCTGATTGTAGCAATAAGGATTATATCTGTGGGAAAAAGGAAAAACGGCCTTGGACCAAGGCCGATAAGAGATCTACTGCCTGCGCCTTCTGGAATGGACGATCACGATAGCTGTTACCGCCGCACCGATCGAGCCGAACAGGATAAGATATATCGCATAATCCCCAGGTGAGGCCAGAGGTTCCCGTTCAGCGTACACCTCGAAGTTCATGATCATCGAGTCAAAGGTCGGCGATAGCTCCTCATAATAGCCGGAATAGGTCAGGCAATTGAGCATCCAGAACTCATCGCTGTCCTCGCTGACGATGATCGCGCATCTGTGGTGGAAAGTGATGAAGGAGCCATAGGTCATGGTGAAAACGACCGCCCTGTGCCCTGCTATCTCAATATACTCAGGTTCTCCCACCAAAGTTATGTCTTCGGAGAGCTGGCCTAATAGATCCTGCATCATGTCCTTGAGATATCCGTCGGTCTCCTTGATGCTGTCATCCCGGCCGGTCATCACGTAGACCTGGGCGAAGTACTCGTAATAGTCCGTATAACCGACAAGATCGAAGGTCTGGTCCCCTATCGTCCCGTTCTCGGTGACGCTCCAACCCAGTGGGACAGGGACCCCGTATCTTCCTTGGAACTTCTGGACCTCCATCTCTAGGACCGGGGCCTCGACCCTGACATCGAAGTACCATTCCTTGGTCATCGGCCCAAATGATGTCTCAAGGTCCATCCTCACAAAATGAACATTGTTTGTAAAATGATAATCGTCCCATAAATCTCCGGTCCTGTTCCAGTGCTCAGAAGGTATCATGGCTGTTATGACCATCCCATCTGTTGAGCAGGGATAGGCAATATCGTCGACGACCATGGTGGCATTCAGGACATCGCATGGTGGGAACCCCGGGTCGAGAACAGCCGTGATCTCCGATGGTCTATGATAGATCATGGTACCATCCCCCGGGTCGAGGGATATGACCGATGGCAGCTCCCTGAGAATGAAGCTCCAGGACAGGGTCTCTTCATGGCCGCCCCAGGACATCGTAGCATTGACCGTATGTACACCTGCCTTCAATACTGAAATGTCCGCCTTTTTGACCTGGCCCCAATAGGGGTCATCGCTTATCTCAAGGTCCAGGCCATCCATCTCTAAGCTCAGCTTGAACCCTTTAGGTTCTGGCCAGGTCATGTTCGCCCAGATCCTTATCGCATCGGGGGCCTCTGAAAGGACCTCTCCCTCGATAGGAGAAAAGACCGCGATGGTCGGTCTGATCGCCAGAGGGTCTGAGCGGTCTACTTTGAAATTGCATATCTTGTTCCTTATTTCCCCTCCCTCTATATAGCTGATGTTCACCCGATGGTCACCATCTGGCAGCTCAGATCCCAGGTAACACTTGATATCATCATAGACGAACGTTTTGTTCAATCGGATCGTGCCCTCCTCCCCTTCGATGGACACGTTCACCGATGCTCTATCAATTTGGAACAGACCTTGATAGATGCTGAAATAGACGAACGAGGGTGTGAAAGCGTATACATCCCCCTCATACGGCCCCATTATGCTTATCTGTGCACAAATGGCCGTCCCAAAATATCCAGGTCGTTGATAGGCCGTACAGTCCTCGTTCACTATGACCGCCCTTATACCGGTGACGGTCTGGAGCGTGCCGACCATCTTCAGGTCGGTCTCATTGATGACGGTCAGGTAGGTCGCTGGTCCATCGGTGTTGGAGATCGTCACGAGCTTTTTACCGTCACCGCTCAAGGTCACGCTGCTCAAACGACCTGATACCTCAACCCCCGAGCTCTTTTGAAGGTCAGAGAGCGACAGTCTCTGCAGCTCGTTCGAATCGAGCATGGCCACATAGACATCTCCGCCGGCCCAATCTATCGCGGCCCCGGCGAACCCATTCCCCAGGATGCTGGATGTCGCCATCGGTTCTGGAACACCGCTGACATCGTACAACTTGGCCCTTGCACCATCACCGGTGGCCTGGAATGACAACAATCGTCCGCCATCTGGCGAGGAGTACAGCACACCGCTCATGCCGATGTCCTCTGTCCAGATGACAGTATCCGTGGAAACATCGACCTTCCTTACCAGGCCATCGTCCAAGCTGCTGATGAACACCGTCGTCCCCTCACCACATGCTATGCCATGCGGAACGAAATCAAGGGCCATGTCGTCGACCATGGTTCGGAGGTCAAGGTCGACCACGGACACTCGCTGTGCGCCATCGCATGCGATGTAGGCCTTTGACCCATCTTTGCTTAGGTCCATCGAGATCGGTGCCCCTGACAGAGCAGTGGAATAGACCTCATTCCCGCTCCAATCATACGCGACGAATCTGGAATATATCCGGTCGAGACCATAGGCCAGTCCCCTTTCGTCATCCGCATAATAATCCCTGTTGCCATTCCCGGCATCATACTCGAAGCTCGCCACCGGGACCGGAATGGACAGGCACATCGCAAAGAACATCGTCGCTATGGTCAGTGATGCCGTTCGGTTGTTTAAAATCGACATTGGACCTCCCCCCCCCAATTCAGAGGTGGAAGAGCAACGGACCAGTATTTAATCAGATTGAATGACATCTCTCCACAGAGAATGGAAAAGAGAAGCAACATCATGGAAGATATCAGGCGAACTTCCATTGCGCGTATCGCTCGTCGCCCTTCCTGCGCTTCTTAGGGGCAGGCTCGATCACACCTTGCTGCAGGGCAATGAAGGTGTAGCGGACAGGGATGCGCTTGTTCGGCCCCGTCCAGTACGGGCATCTCGTGCAACGATATCCCAATCTTACATTCTCCCCGGAGAGGGTCTGATTGCGGATCTCCTTCGTCTCCGAACGGCACACCGGACATTCCCCATGGTCGCTGGGTTCCTTCGTCTCACGATAGTGGATATGAAGTTTGGCCAGGTTCTTGAAGATGGCCATCCGCCTTATGCGCTCCTCGCTCGCCACATACTCAGGGTCCTTCTTCCTTAGGTTGGCATTCACGAGCTCAGAGAATTTCCGCTGAGATATGACCGTACCTTTTGACCTGATGACCTCTGATATGGACTGGGAGAGTATCTTGGCCGGCGGGATCCGATAAGGCATCCAACCGATATACCTGAAAAAATTATATATAAATAACAGGGAACAGGGGATCATAACCCCCAGATAGGTCCATCGCACCTCCCCAGTATCGGCCATCACGATGCAAGTTCTGTAATCATGAAATATCTGTGGCTATCTTGCCCTATAGGGAACGAAGATGAACAGGACAAAGGTCCTAATAATGGGCGCTGCTGGACGGGACTTTCACAACTTCAATACCTGTTTCAGGGAAGACAGGAGATATGAGGTGGTGGCATTCACGGCCTCCCAGATCCCAGGCATCGAGAGAAGGCGATATCCGCCTGAGCTGGCCGGGGAAATGTATCCCAACGGTATAGACATTTACCCGGAGGAGGACCTTTTTAAGCTGATAAAGAAGAACAGGGTCGAGCAGGTCGTTTTCGCCTATTCGGACATCTCCCATCTTGACCTCATGCACAAGGCCTCGATGGTCATGGCGGCAGGCGCTGACTTCAGGATCATGGCCAATGCCGGCACGTTCCTTGAGGCGGACGTCCCTGTCATTAGCATCTGCGCCGTCAGAACCGGTGCTGGTAAGAGCCAGACCACCAGGAGGATTTGTTCCTGGCTCCGTTCAAGGGGCATCAGGACGGTCGCCATCAGGCACCCGATGCCATACGGCCCCCTTACGAAGGAAAGGGCGGTACAGCGGTTCGCCAGCTATGAGGACCTCGACGAGCAGAGGTGCACCATCGAGGAACGCGAGGAGTACGAGCCCCTGATCGATTCAGGGTCTGTCGTTTATGCAGGGATAGACTATGGCGCGGTGCTCAAAGAGGCACAGAAGGAGGCTGACATAATCGTATGGGACGGGGGGAACAACGACCTCCCGTTCCTGAGGAGCGACCTTCACGTAGTCGTGGCGGACCCCCTCCGTGCCGGTCACGAGCTGACATATCATCCAGGTGAAGCGAACGTGCGCATGGCCGACGTTGTGCTGATAAACAAGGTGGCCGATGAGAACCGCGCAAAGGTCGAGGAGATAAGGAGAAACGTTGCGTCGATCAATCCCAGAGCGGCCATGGTTGAGGCAGCCTCGCCTATAGCCGCGGAGAGCTGCTCCCTTGTGACGGACAGGAGGGTCCTTGTAGTGGAGGACGGGCCCACGGTCACCCACGGTGGGATGAGCTATGGGGCCGGGACCATTGCGGCGAGGGACTATTGCTCTGGGAAGGTCATCGACCCTAGGCCTTACGCGATAGGCTCGATCAAGGATACCTATGAGAAGTATCCCCATCTCGGACATATTCTGCCAGCGATGGGCTATTCCGAGCCTCAGGTGAAAGAGCTTGAGGAGACCATCAACAGGGCGGATTGTGACGTGGTCGTCACCGGGACCCCGATAGACCTCAACCGAATTTTGAAGGTCAATAAACCGATCGTGAGGGTCAGGTATGAGCTCCAATATCTGACGAACCCTACGCTCGAGGAGATCATAGAGGAAAGGCTCGGCCCGCTCCTTTTCGATTGCGGTGACGGTGCCTGCACTCTGAGATAACGCCATCGATAAACGATTTATCAGACCAGGACCGTAGATATCACGATGGCGCTCCGAAAGGAAACCCACCATGGCCGGACCGGAACGGGTGGTGTTATAGTAGAGCTGAAGCGAGGGACCGACCTGCAGCGGTTTGGATCCAAGGCAGTTGGCCTTGTCAAGCTCATGGAGAAGGGGTTCAATGTCCCGAGAACATGGGTGGTCCCGACTTATGCGTATCTGGCCTTTCTCGATGACCCACAGACCGTTCGGGTTGACCTGGAAAAGGCCGTTTCCTCGAGCCTCGACCCGAACAAGAAGTATGCCATCAGGTCGAGCGCGAACATAGAGGACCTTGAGTCAAGGTCCTACGCCGGTCAGTTCTCGACCTTTTTGAACGTAAGAGGGAAGGAGGAGATTATAGACGCCGTCGTAAAGGTCTGGGAGTCTGCCGCGACATTCAGCGTCAAGCAATATTCTGACAGAATGGGAGGGGACGTCCAAAAGGTCTTAATGGCAGTTCTGGTCCAGGAGATGGTATCGCAGGTGATCTCAGGTGTCTCTTTCAGCATGGACCCTGTGACGGGCGTACAAAGACCAGTGGTGGAGGCGGTCAAAGGAAGCGGTGAGCTTCTGGTCCAAAAAGGGGCCGATACCGCAAGATGGGAGGACGGTCTTGTGACAGGTGCACTGTGGGACATCGACGAAGGTTTGTTGGCCAAGTCGCTTTGGAGACCGAGTCCATCAGGTCGATATTCAAACAGGAGGTGGACCTTGAATGGGTCTACGACGGGCGTAGGATATGGTGGGTCCAGATGCGTCCGGTCCAAAAGGTGGAGAGAAGACCGATCTACTCCTCCCGCCTTGCAAAGGAGATGCTGCCCGGCCAGGTCAAGCCTCTGATCTGGAGCATAAATATACCTTTGGTGAATGGTGCATGGGTCAAGCTCTTCAAGGAGATCGCAGGTGTAAAAGGGATCGACCCATTGGAACTGGCGAGAGCTTTCCATTATAGGGCCTATTTCAACATGGGCGAGGTGGGGAGGATATTTGAACAGATGGGACTACCCAGGAGCTCGTTGGAGATCATGATGTCTGGGAAGGGCAAGATAAAAATGAGGTTCGAGCCAAAGATGATGGCAATTGCGCCCAGAGCAGCCCTGTTCGTCCTATCGAAGATCAATATCAGGCACGAGATCGACCGATTCATTGCGAAGGCAGAGCCCCATTATGATAGACTGATAAAAGAGGACCTTTCCTCGGCCAGCGAGACCGATCTTTTGGAAAGATCGGACGACCTGTTCAGATATAACGAGAAGGCGGCCTACTACAACATATTGTCCATGCTCTTTGCTCAGATCTATGCAAGGGCCCTTCAAAAAAGAGAGGCTCTCGCTGAGCATTATAATTGGTCGACGTCCGACGGGAAATACGTAAACGCATACCCTCATAAAAAGCTCGAGGAGATGAGGAAAGCGATCGGCTCCCTCCCACCAGAAGTTAGGATGAAGGTGGAAACGTCGAAGTGCTCGGAGCTGGAGGAGATAGAAGAAGCAGCTATGGTCAGCTCGTTGCTTAGAGAGTACCTTTCCAAGTACGGTCATTACAGCGAGAGCGGGAATGATTTCAGCAAGGTACCATGGAGAGAGGATCCTGAGATAGTATGGAAGCTGGTCTTGGCGATGGACACAACAGATGGAAAAAATATCGAAAAAACGCGATCTAAAGATGTTGGTCGCCCTTCCATTTCAGGTTTTATGATAAGAGGGATAGGACGAAAAACCGCCCTCTTCTCGGACCTCAGGGAGAGAATGGGCTCTACATACACGAAAGGATACGGGATATTCAGAAGGTATTATCTGGAGATAGGGAAAAGGTTCTCTGAGAAGGGCTTGATAGAAGTTCCCGAGGACATTTTCTATCTTTATCTGGAGGAGATAAGGTCAGCGATCCATGAAGGAAGGACAGAAGGTCTCAAAGACGAGGTGATGAAAAGGAAGGACGAGATGGCCAGGACCGCCAATGTCCTATTGCCTGAGGTAATATACGGAGAGGATCCCCCTCCGTTCGAGACGTGTCCCAAGGACATTCTTTCAGGAATACCGAGCTCTGGAGGCTATTATAGGGGCAAGGCAAAGGTCGTCAGAGGGATCGGCGACTTCGCGAAGGTCGCAAAGGGAGACATCATCATAATTCCATTTTCGGACGTCAGCTGGAGCTCAGTATTCGCCAAGGCAGGGGCGGTCGTCTCAGAGTCAGGAGGAATGCTGTCGCATTCATCAATAGTGGCCCGCGAGTTCGGAATTCCGGCAGTCGTCTCGGTCAAGCATGCCATGAACATCGAGGACGGGAGCATGGTAGTGGTCGATGGCTATACTGGCAAGGTCGTATTGGAAGGTATATCAGAAGGACCCTGACCTTCTTTGTGACATCATCCTGTGCCTAACACCAAGGTCATCCATGTCCCTCTTGAGTTTTATGAGATAGATCATGGCCGCGAACGTCACGAAAGTGACCAGTATTGGCCGCCCGTCGATGATGAACACGATGAACGGACCTATTGCATAGTTCAACAACGCCATGTGGTAGGTGTCCTTCATGACCTTCATGGTGACGACCATGCATGCCAATATGGCCACCAGGGACAGGGGCGACAGCACTAGCAACGACCAAAGCATCATGGTCGTGCCCATCCCTCCCTTGCCCTTCAGGAATATAGAGAAGTTGGTCCCCAGATAGGTGCCGGCCAATAGGAAGCACGATAGCCTTAGGTCCAGGTCATAATAAAGGAATGTTATTGTGAGGGGGAGGAGGGCCTTTGATATCTCCCCTGATGTGGTGACGATCGCGGGCACCATGCCGCCCACGTTATATGAATTGGCCATCCCGACGTTGCCAGACCCTTCGGCGGTGATGTTCTTGCCGGTCCAATATTTTGTTATCAGGTATCCGAAGGGTATCGAACCGTAGAGATATGCAAGAAACGGGCCGAAACTCTCCTCGGCGCCCTCTCCGATTAGAAATAAAAACGTAAGGCTTGCCCCAACGATCGCGACCTTTACGGGCAGGGTGAGGTTGATCTTGTTCAAGAACCTGTCCACCGCATTCTCCATGGTGGTTAAGATGGCAGAGAAGGATATTTTATACTGTTTTGGTAGCTGACGATCTTCCGCTCATCTATCCCGTTGACGGCTCTCGGCTCTCCTCCTTTTCATCTCATCCCTCAACCTGAACTCATCCATCGACCGTCGATATTTTAGGAAGAAGATGGCCGCAATGAATAGAGCGAGCAGAAAAAGAGGCGTCCTTCCATCAACGACCAACAGAATGAGGGGTGCTATTGCGAAATTAAGCAGTGAAGCGTGATAAGTGTCCTTCACCGTCTTCAATATGACGAACATCAAGACCATAACAATGATGAATGTCAATGGTGAGAGGATGAGCATGGACCATAACGCTATCGTAACACCCATGCCGCCTTGGAACCTTATAAACAAAGAGAAATTGGCGCCTAAAAATGAGCCGGCGATCAGAACGCAGCTCAGCTCTAAGTCGAGATCAAAGAAAAAGTAGGAGATGGTGAGGGGCAAAAGAGCTTTTGACGCCTCAGTCACGATGGTGAAAATCCCCTCTGAGTAGCCGGCAACATTGAACGAGTTCGCCACACCAAGATTTCCTGACCCTTCCTTCGAGATATCCTTGCCCGTCCTGGCCTTTGCGAACATCCATCCGAAGGGAATAGACCCATAGAGGTAAGCGAGCAACGGCCCGAAGATTCCGGCGTACGAGTCTGCAATCAAAATAAAAAAGGCCAGTACCACGACGACGATAGATGCCTTGGTCTTTATGCCCAACCTAAGGTCCTGGAAAGAGCGTACCGTCGTCATCGATGAATAATGATGGTTTGGCCCGATAAAAGGTCGTATGTTGAAAAAAGATTGATGTAGTCTGTCGGCATGCCATTGAACAATGCGGGGGTAGCCAAGTCGGCCAAAGGCGCGGGACTTAAGATCCCGTCCTTAGTGGTTCGTGGGTTCGAATCCCTCCCCCCGCACTTTCAAGCATATCCAGACATCTCGTATTTTTTGTCAATCAGAGGGTTTTTGGTATCTGGCAATGAATTTTGCACAGTACTGGATGGTACATTCCCCATCAAGTTCCGGGCATCATTTATCGCCTGTTGCTGTTTTCTACGGCAATAGAACTTCTCCGTCATCGCGGTGGTGGCATGACCCATGAGGACGCTAACTGATTCTATGCGAGCCTCCTCATCCAGGAGCTTCTGACCGAAGGTCCTCCGACATTTGTGGAGGTCTAAACCCTCGACACTACACTCCTTACCGACCATCCTAACCATTTTCGTGATGCTGTTGGTCGATAATTTCCCATCCAATTTATCCCTGAAGGCAGGAAACAGGTATAGATTGTCCGGGTATCTGGCCAGCATCGCCAGCCTTTTCTCACGATACCGTTTAAGGAATTTCACACACGCGGCCATTACAACTGTATCCCTCGTTTGTCCGTATGTATCCTCTCCCTTTGGATGCTCGATGTGATAGCATTCGTTTCCATTCGTGAGGGTGAGGTCATCCAACTTACCTTCCCTCAATTCTTTGTGCCTTGCACCGGTCGCCATTCCCAGGATTACTATTGCATAGGACTCCATCTTATTCCAGTCGTTCGTTTCGACCTTATCGGCGTTATCTAGTATCCTAGCATATTCATCCGGACTTAACGATGGATGTCTATTGACCTTCATACTCCTACGGAATTGGCTTGCATGTTTGTTCTTGTAGGATTCTAAGGCCAGATTGTTCGCATATTTCAGAAGAGTATTTAAGGCGGTCATATCATGCTCGAAATCCTTGCCTTTCTTCCCCTTCTGACACATCGCATCGACGAATGCACCCACATCTTTTTCCGACATCTTCTCTGGATTGGTCGTTTCGATTTTACCCTTCGATTGTAGGTCCAGGAGGTCCTTGTATATCCGTTTCAACCTTCTCCGCCTCTCAACGATAGTCGCCTCAGCCAGTCCACAGCTCTTAAGTAATTTATTCAACCAGCTTAAGAAGGGGTATCGGCCACCCAATGACCTCGCCCCCCTTCTTCTTCCCGGTCTGCCTTTTTTCCCGATAACGGAGGGCTTATTACCGCTACGCTTAAGCGCAGCATCTTTGCCCTCAAGGGAGGAATCGACGATGCGACCTGTAAACTTATCGACCGTTTTTGAAGCCCCGCCTTGGGCGACAGACCCAATCTTAGCTGGCTTCATTTTCTAAACTGCTCCCCTTTTTGTACCCCATCCGCTTAAGGCGCTGCTTAACCGCCTGATGGCTCAATCCGACCTGAATCCCGATTTCTCTGTAGCTCAGCCCCTGTTTTCTTAGGTTGGAAATCTGAGAATCCAAGGTCGGATTCGGGGGCCTCCCTAGGCGCTTACCCTGCGACCTCGCCCGCTCAAGACCATCCTTCGTTCTCTCGCGGATTAATTCTAGCTCAAGCTCTGCCACCGCCCCGAGGATTGTGAAAGTCAATTTTCCAGTCGGGCTACTCGTGTCGATTTCTTGGTCTGTGCATGCAAAGCATACGCCGTGGTGATTCAATTTCTCCACATTTGCCCACAATTGCTTGACCGAACGGGCCATTCTGTCGATTCTGACGACCAAGATTATGTCAAAATGCCGCCCCCTGGCCTCGGACATCATCTTGTCAAATGCCGGTCTAGTTGGGGCAGCTCCGCTAGCATAGTCTATGTATTCCTTATAGACGGACCATCCATGCTTCAGGGCGTATCCTCTAAGCTTAAGGAGCTGGTTCTCAGGGTTCTGGTCCTTGTCTGAGCGAGACACTCTGGCGTATAGAGCTACACGCATGGCTACCTCGCCCCCTTAGCGTTGACACAGCTCCCCCTCTTGCCCATGCACGATATAACGAATGGGCAGTGGGGGCAGAAGATACCGAAAAATGGACACCAGGAGCCAGTATGAGATTTATAATCAATCCTGTAGTCCTGCCAGACGACTCGGATTGGTACTTTCAACGATACATCACCTCGTTATCTGCACCGTTTGCGACTGTCCCCTTGGGCGACTCTGATTCTTTGTTCTTTCCAGCATCCTCGATTTGAGACGCCCTTGACTTCTCGGACTCCCTTTCGAGCCGTTGGAGCTGTGAAAGAGTCTTGAACATTTCTCCCTGGGTTTTAATCAAGTCCTCATGCAACAGCAATCTGATGGAGTGCTCCTTCTGGATGTCCTTGATTTCATCAATTTCCTCTGGAAGCGTACAGAGGGTAGCTACCAATTTGTGGTCGGTTGTTTCAAGCTCCCGTTCACCGTGCGAATGGTCTGTGAATATTCTCGAATCGCCCCTCTTCTCTATGTGTGGCATGTCGATTGGGCAGTCATCCCCTAGAAACGCATGCTCCACTTTCCCGATGAATTTGGCCGGACCAAGGACCCACCCCCCGAACTTTACCAAGTCAGAGGTGACCTCGACTGCTAAATTTTCCATCAACTCCTTGTCAGACTCTATCTGACTCTTTGTTAGCGAAAGCTCCAATCCAAAGACGGACAATTTGCATACTTTCTTTGTGCATATGAGCTCTATAGGAACTTCGCGTCCGTGATAGGGCAAGTCGGTCTTCCAGTATTCGGTGTTGTGATTGTTCAGATATGGCTCCTTCGGGAACAAATTGTATTTTTCGACACGGCCTTGAGCATCAACCCTTCTAATTTGATTCATGTCACCTAGCTTGCTCACCTCGAACATGATTCGACCGTTCAGATGTGCCCGCGAGGCCCGTACCTGCTTAAGCGTGGCTGATTCTCCAACATTGATTTGTTGGGATTTACGGTCCCCTTCGAAGTTGGGATTGACGGTCTCACCGTCAATATTGGATTCCGAGCGGATTATCAACTCATCCAGTATGTTGGAGCAGGGGCCTCTGACCCAAGCTATGGGTCTCTTTGTGTGAGGGACCTTGGCGATATACCCGTCCCTCTCATGCTGCCTAAGTACGACCCGGACACGCTCCTCACTTAAGTGAACAATCCTGGCTATCTCCGGAATTGCAAACCCCGAACCACGACCCCTCCCATCGACGGCTAAACTGTAGATGCGGAGTTTGAGCGGACTGCACATGAACTTAGGCAAGGAGTACAGCCCCCAAATCCAACTCAAATCCAACATTGTTTTGAACAGCGTCAGCTACGCATGTCAGGTGGACAGATACGAAGGAGCGAGAGCAAGCTCTCTTGATGAACATCTACCATCCCTCTTCCCTGACGACAAGCCTGAATGGGCTGGACTTCGAGAAGACGATGTAGCACTCCGGATAACCTTTTATTAATTCCAATAAATTAATAAAAGCCTTGTCCGAGCACCTCAGGATGATGGCGCGGGATAGGCCCTTGTCGTTGCTTACATTATTCATAACAATCACTTCCGTTGCTTAGTCTAGCTTAGTTGTCATCGATTTCCTCATCCAGTTCCTCCGATTCCTCGTCTACATCCTCTTCATCCTCTGAGTAGCTCTCCCACCCTTCGGCATAGGTCCTAATGGCATGGTCGATTAGCTCCTCTGGCGACATGTCCTCGCTCTCAGCGATTATCTGGACGCGTTCGTACAACTGGGTTCTAATTTCAACACTCACTGGTTGTTTCATGATTGTATTCAAGCCTGTCAATTTAGATAAGGAAAGTTCTTATTTTTGACAACTAATTATGATAATCATGGCCAGGAAAAAATTGACAAGAGAACAAGTGATGCGTAGAAGACCATACTCATCAATACTGGCATGTTTGGCGGATAAAATGGTCATGGGTGAAGGTGCTACATTCACTGAGTTGTTAAAAAAGGAGTTTCCATTATATGGTCAGAATAAATTTGAGAATAACAAGTCAATAGATAAGGCCAGATTACACAAAGTCCTTAAAGTGCTCAAATTTCATAATCTAGTCCAAAAAATAGGTAAGAGATATTATTTGAATACCGATAAAAATCAGAGCTTAGCAACTGATGTGGACAGAATTATTCTGACTGCCAACGATATTGTATACGCAGGTCAGAACGCTCAATTGGTTTTCCCAAGTAAATGTGGCGAATCTATCGTGAACCCCTTCAAGAAGGATGTCCAGAATCAAATGAAGGCTCTTGGGAACAAATGGGCAATCTATCTCATCTATGAGCTTCGAGAGTGTGTATTGAGGCAAATTATCTTTGAGCCAAATAAGAATCCTAACCTCCCTAAGATAGCTTATGCCCTTGTCAGATTTCACGAAAGGTTAACAAATGAATTTATGCAGCTTGGATGGGTAATTGAAGAGAAGGAAAGTGTTGACAAATCACTCAGCTCCAATTTCAACGATGTAAAATTTGTGAAGGTTGTCCGCGTAAATGAGAGACAACTTAAAGACAGGAAGCTACGCGCATTGGTCAAAATGCTCTATGACAATAGTGGATTGGGAATGATTGAAGATGTTCATTTTCAAGACAGAATTAGAAAAAGTATCGAGTCGATGGCGATTCGAAATAAAAACGGAAAAAAGGGAAAAAGGAAAATCACAGAAAATACGAAAAGAGACATCCGTGAGCTAATCGATAATATTGTTAAGCCATTGATGGAAATGAATGGTCCCTTGATAATGTCAAGAATAGCTCTACCTTGCTATGATGTTAGAAAATGACAATATCTAAACTAGACGCGACTCCTTCAAACGCCTCTTGACCGTCATTCCTGAGACCCCGAAGTGCTTTCCTATCTGTCGATAGCTCCACCCCATATTGAACATCGCCACTGCCAATCCAACATCGATTCGAATTTTTGATTTTGTTGGATTTCCAACCTCTTTTACCAGTTTTTGATAGGTTTTTTCATCAATCTTTAGAGCCCTTTTCTCCATATATCTGGATACTAATTTAAACATATATACAATTATCAGAATACAATTAGGTCCGTATCTGTTCCCTGTCAAATACTCAGTCAGTACAATGTGCGTTCAGAAATGGGTCCTCAAAACGAACAATGTGTGAACTCAATTCAGTTAATAGATGTCAGCTCTTGGTCCAGGCGTCATAATATTTCAATAACCATGTTCTCCGAGGAGATGAATATCTACCTAAACCAGCTAAGAACATGTATCTTGGACATCCGGTCTTGGAATTTGCGAATTCTGCGTTGACCTCACTCAGAGCTTTGAGCAGGTCTTGGTTATCTAGCATCGCATTAATGTCTCTGCGCCCTTCAGGGTATCGTTTTATTAAAAAAGGGAGAACAGATGGGTTAAGCCATCTAACCGAATATATGCCCTCCTCCAGTTCAATCCTTAACAACTTGTTGTAATCCTCAACGAACGCAGTGTAATCATCTAAAAGGAATGCGTTTTGGTTTGAGCTGAAACGCATCAACCTACCAACAATTCTGTCAAACGTATCCTTTCCAACCATGAATTCATAAACAAGCGAATCCAGACCACGAGTAGCCCCGATATAATTCGGAAAGATAAATGGGAATAACTCGTATGGTGAGAATACTAATTCAGATAGATTTTCGATGAGGTTGATGTTGACCACATTCCGACCAAAGCTAGTAGAGAAAGATGGCCAGTTAGTTGTATATTCATTAAGGCTCATCATAAAACATATAAAGTACTCCCCATTGGGGCCAATTCTGGGTTCCAATTCTGTTGGGTCTGTAGGGAAGTGGACGAAAACCCCATTCGTAAAGAGGACATCACCAAATGTTGAGAACTTAACGAAACCAGCTTTAACCTCATAGACTTCCTGGGGGGCATTGAGCCAAACATTGACCTTCCTTGCCTCCCTGAGAGATTCTTTTGTGAGATGAATTAGTCCAATATTGTAGTTCGCTGTGCATTTAAAATGGTAGTTGTTCTGGGATTCAATTATGAACCACCGGTTAGGAGAGATTAATGTGCGTCTCCTTATCACGGACGGTGAAAATAGGAAGTCGTTTAGAAGGTTTGAAAGGTATAATTTGTATAATCTGTCAGGCACGGCGAACGAAGAGTAATTCCCCCAAGTTACGACTCGATTCAAATCGGGGTCGTGATTGTAAAGTTTGGCAGTCATTACTCTCTCTTTTGATTGGAAGCCCTCGTAGGTCCTGGTTTCATCGTAGAATTCCTTAGAGACCTCTTCGGAGACGGTCTCCAAGGATAGCATGTGGCCCACTTCTGGAACATATACTGGGAAAGTGCCAAGGTTCCTTCTTACAGTGCAATATTTCTTAAGGAATGGGTTGTACACTACATTGATTTTTGATTTTTCTAGGATAGTGAAGAAATCAAGTATGGGATTTATTACAAGCTCCTGCTTTTGTTGCAGGTTAAGCTGGCAGCTGAATTCCCTCATTGTAAAACGCCACAATATCATCAAGCAAAGATATTAACTTCCGGTCGCTTTCAGTGCAATGGACCTTAGTTCCAACTGTATATGTCTCTAGTTCTTCCTTGGACAGAACGAATAAGAGGTCGAGATACAACTTCCTCTTAGCTAAACCACCACCACTTTCCCCCATCACTGGGTATACAGCATTAAGGTTGAGCTCTAGCGACTTAAATACCTCGATAAGGGTAGCCAAGTGCGCATTGTTTGAATGATGGAATGTGAGGAGCAATCTTCCATCATCCTTCATTTTTGTTACAGACTGGCCCAAGATATTTTTCAATCCTGATTTATACTCTTCAACTCCATCCTCGTTTCTGAGAACTATCTCGTCTCTGGTCATATCATTTAGTATTTTCTCGTCGAGTTCGTTAATTATTGAAAGATTGAATAGCGATAAATCGGAATAATATTGATAATCAGCATATGGTGGGTCTGTAAAAATTACATCGAATTTAGATTTAATCTCTTTCAGTCGTTCTTGGGCGGGGCCATGTAAGATATGAAAATCATAATTGTATTTTTGACAATAATTTCGAATGTTGGAAAGCTTGCGATAGGAAGAGATAAGATTCCCCCTACCCAGTGGGAACATTCCTTCTCCAGATGGTCTATATGCGGTCGGATTTAACTCCGCAGGTTGGAGGGGAAGCCAGTATCCTTTTATGACAAAACCAGGAATTACCTTGGCATAGGTGCTGGAATAGTAGGCAAACAATGAACATGACCTTAGCGAATCAGAAACCATAAGTTTACTTATTCCTGCATACTCAGTGCGTTTAAAATATTCCATAAAATGTTTGAAAGAGTAGAGCTGTCTCGGAGTAAGCAATTCCTCAAAATGTGTAAAGCCCTTATTCACTAGACGCTTAGTTTCGTTAAGATTCGGGATAATTGGACACGAAATAGGTTCAGATGGATGAACTTTTGAGAATTGTTCGTGGTCATACTTGTTCATAACTTTAAAGCCCCTCTCAGCGCAAATGGGGCAATAATATTCAATCGCATAAGGGGCAATGGAACCATGTTCTCCCTTTACACTCCTATTAAAAACATTGTTGCAGTTGGTGCATTTGCTTAGGCGATTATCGGATTCAATTATTTTATTACAATTCTCACAATAATATATGCCACCATTTCCCACTTTCTTAATAAGGTTACTCATAAACTGGGATTGGCCACCTTTATCCTTCCAAACGAGGTGGGTATGTACAATGAATGCCGTATGGCCATGGTTACATTTTGTAGACCACAATTTTTCGTTATTTTGGTCAGCAAATTTCTTCAATTTCTCCCTAAAATCATTTAAGTCCATTTTGTCAATTCCTTTGTATGATGATAGCACAGTGTATGCTAGTTTGTTTATTTCGATACCATAAGAATTGAAACCCAATTTTGAACCCTCAAGTACAATAGTCCCCCCACCGCAGAAAGGGTCTAAAAGGGTCGATTTAGCAATTGGTGGGGGTGTCCAGTATAAATTATTAACATAATCATCGAAGTTAGTGACCCTCCGAACTGCATCAGCGTTTAATCTCGAATATAAGAGAAATAGGCGTGTGATGCCAGAGTAACGCCTAGCCCACCATTTGTGGACTTCATACACCGGTATCCTCCGCCCCCACTCCAGTTGCTTAGAAAAGCTATTGGTAGAATCCAATAGTTCCCCAGGTAATCTATCCACCAGTCTCATAACCTCACACTGTCATAAAGGGACGACACCTGGTCCTTGTCCCAAACCACGGTAATCGTTTCTTCATTATCTACTAAGCTGCTTTTGATAAGATTGAGCGAACCCTGAACCGCTAATTCCTGACCATCAATCTTGAAGTAATATAACTTGGAGTGGAATCTCTCAGAGGAACTAGCTTTTATTTTTATTTCGGGGTGTACGCCCAGTTCTTCAACAGTTTTATCTCGGGTAATGAGGAGAACCTTTTTTCCATCTTTGGCCTGTTTAAGCAACATATCAAGACCGTATGAATCTACAAAGGGTGATTTCACAATAATTTCTTCAGAGACATCCATTAAGGCATTAATAAGTTCACCCAGACCCTTTCTAACTATTGGCAGACTTCCCTTCTGTACAGCTCCGATAAATTTATTAATCAAGTTCCTGGACACAATATATACCTGAGAGAACGGTTCGGAACACCCATTTGGGAAGACCAGACATTCTGTACAACCATCAGAACAAATATGTATTCCATCTTGGGAATTAATAAGGGTCATAATATACTCAGATATGTCCTCATTTGGCCTAACTTCGTTTATATATAATTGGCGGAAAGTTGTAATATCGATAAAGTCAAGAGGAACATTCTTTTTTATCATTCCCGTCAGCTTTTGAAGTTCTGCCAGGCTCTCGTTAATAATTTTCGAGGTGGTTGGGTTTACTTTTAACAGCTCTAAAGATTTCTGGGCATCTTCTCTCAAAATACTCTCGGCCTTGCCCACTCTTTCTTGATGAGTCTTAAACTGCCAGTTGGACCATTCAAAAAATTCCTTGAAAAACTTATTTTCACCATCTTTCAGTTCGTTTCGTACTGTTTCAACAATTCCGATACCATCGTTCTTCGAGTTTTCAAGAATGAATATTGTTGTACCTTTGATAAAATACACCATCTTGTCTGGTTCAACCCCGATTTTCTCGACTGCAAGGTATGAATAGAACATGTGGGCCATCGAATGGACTAGAGATTCACGAATGAAATCTTTGAAATCTGATGAGGATGTGTCAATATTATAACCATCGTACCTCAAACTCATAACCGAAGCGTCCATCGTTGATTTACTAGTCTTGCTCTGGCCATACATATAGAACTTAAATTTTAATAGGTCGAGTAGTCTGGCATCTGAGGAGATGACAGATGAGGCGATGGCATCAACAAGTATCCGATTGAGGTTAAAGACAATGTATGATGTCTTGGCTTTATACCCAAAAGGAACGAGTTCGATTTCCCTGGTCATATAATCGTTGAAACCATATGGAAGGTAAGTGTAAGCCGAGGAGTAGATGAAATCAATATCGTCTTGCAGGTCCTCATAAGTTCTTGTACTCATTCCCATAACCAGGGGAGTTTTTTCCTCAGCTACATTTTCAACAGTGAGACGAAGGTTGAACTTCGGGAACATTTTTCTGTATTTGTTCCAATGTCGAGTTCCTCCGCAAGCAGTTCCCACGGTACATTCTTTCTGTACTTCCTTGGGACACTGGACATCAAAAGGGTCCGTCGTTATACAGAATCCCTGTCTACACATCGACACATATCTGAAGTTAAGACCCCATCTGTTATTGTCTTGGTTGATTATCCTCTCATCCATCAGCTCGATTTCAGCGAGGGTAGCCTCCTTGACCAAATTATAATTTTTCAACTTCCACTCTTGATACATGCTCCTGATATTCCTTGGTATGGGATATTGCCCCCGTACTTTGGAGCCGGAGAAGGAATCAGAACCATATTTTATGTAGAGAGGCGGTCCCTGACGGGTACCAACCCTAATAATGAGAGGTTTATCCAATGCAGAAACATCAATAAGCTCTATGGACTCAGGGACCATCAGGCTTCCCATTTTAGAGGCGACCCCACCTGATAAACCGTTGGTGTCAAGGTTGGTTATTAGCCTTGGAACTGCGTCTGGAGTCAAAATGTATCGATATTTTGGCTTGGGGAACCATACATGCCGAGCGCCCACAGCGTTAGTCAATTCTCGAGCTTCTTTAGATTCAAATGGGACATTGGCTAGTTCAAAGGGGGGTATGCGCTCAACAACATTGGTCAGGAATTCCTCCTCCCCATTTCCAGATTGATGCATTGGTTTAATGAAAATCAATTGGTCCATGAACTGAGTGCCCATGAATTTGACTCCAACCAGAGTTTCTATGAGCTTGATAATGTGGTCGCTCATACTTTTATGAATTTCACAGGCGCGCGAGAATATACCATACTGCTCTTTGGTAAGCTTACCTTTGGTGGCGGTGGTTTTTCCAGCCCCCTCAGCAGCATCGAACAGTGATTGGGAAAGGTCTTGCAACTCTTTCTTGCTCTCAATAAGTGGGTGCTGCTGCGACCTAATCATATTTTTTGTTTGGTCTACCTCGTTTTGCAGATTACACAAAATAACTTCCAGTTCATCCAATTCGATGGTTTCGTCTAATATATGTTTTCTAAGGTCCTTAATCGAGGATAGATGTTTTTGAAAGTGCTCTCTTTCTCTTGTAGCTACTCTTTCCATGCTGGATTCAACCATCTCAACTATACGCCCAATGTCTTGGTCGATTTCTAGCAAAGAATCCTTCAACCACAAGGAATTCAAATACGACTGCACTTCTTTGCACTTGTCATCAATATCATCTCTACCCAATATCTCAATAATTTTCTTTGTGTTTTCTCTTATTTTAGAGAAGTCTACCCGCATACCCAGTTCCGCTCTAATCCTGGTCTCGTTTTTATCGATATAATCAATGATGGACCGGAGCGTGTTAACATTACCCTTAACATCGCCTCCTTGCTTTGCAAATGTGGCTACTGAATACAGCATCGAGGAATAAAGTATGACAAACTGGTTGTTGAACGAGACTGGTATCTTCTGCATCATGTCAGGGTCGATGAGGAAATCGATGCCCTTATACAGGTAAAAATATTGGAGCGGATTGTTCTTCACAACTACAATAGATAACGAAGTATTCAGCGTTGTACTTTCTTTCCTTCCTGCCCTACCAACACGCTGGACAATGCTCTCTAAGCTAAATGGTATTCCCGCATTCACCACAACAGAGACATTATCATAATCCACCCCGAGTTCAAGAGTCGATGTAGTGAATACAACATCGATATTTCCTTTCTTAATTTTCTCTTCGATTTCGAAGCGGTCCGGCCTCTGAGAATAGTGATAGCTTAGATTAGAATCTATTTCCTTTCTCAATTCCAGCAGTTCTTTACTTGTATCAATCTCTTCTGGATTGACTTTAAACTTGTCGTTATATGCCCAATAAGAATAAGGGTGTCTCACATCAATTGCTGAATTGAAATGGTCTTTCGGGTCACCGAGTTTGATAGCTTCCCTCGCCTGCCCATAGACTCGGTTGATATTTTTTACGCTGTCAATGAAAATCAAACTCTGGAGGTTCTTATTTTCTCTCAACCTATTCACTGAAGATAGGTAGATAGCTAATTCGTGGGTGTAGGTTTCCCAAGAGGTGTATGGATTAATACCCACCAGGAGATAAAGTTCCAACTTCTCCGAATCTCGACCATATCGACTCTCCTTATAAACCAAGTCGAGCATGTTGTCTAATTTTTTTGATGTTATCTCAGTAACAAAGTCCTCTAAGTGAGGGATTGTTGCAGAAGAAAGAACAACCCTCGCGTTAGGTGCAACTAGACTCCTAAGGATTCCTATAAAATACTTCAGCATTCCAGCGACAATACCCCGATATGCGTGGATTTCATCGAATATGAAAAATTTGATGTCCTTATTAAGATAGCCGTTGGTCCAGTTTGCCGTATTTGATAATCTGTATGGGTACGAGTAGATGTTAGTAATAACAATGCTGGGTGGATTGGTTTTAAAACTATCCTTTGAAGAATTAATGAAATCAAGATAATGATGACCTTTTGGGCAATAAACACGCTTGTCAAGAAACGATAATGTTTGTTCATCGTGGTGGGGGCACTTAATTCCTCGAAAAATTTCTCCATCTCTAATTTCTGCCCGTTTCTTTGTGTCTCCCTCATCGATACCAATGGTTATCTTCGTTCCACAACATGTGTTAATGTTATCCACCAATTTAATCAACTTGCCCATCTGGTCGGAGCCAAGTGATTTTCGAGGGTAGAAAATTACAGCTGTTGAACCATTAGCCCCCTCAATATCCGCTTTGAGGCATTCTACAAGCATTGGGATAACAAATGTATAGGTCTTGCCAAATGCCGTTGGAGCAGAGACCACAACATCTTTGTCACTATTAAGAATGCTGATTATTGATTGATATTGATATTTTGATAATCCAATTACCCCAGACCGACTCAAGGCCATGAGAAAATTTTCAGTTAGCTTACTATTGCCCAGCTTTCTTGTTATCGATTCCTTAAGCTCTCGAAGCTCTTTATCTTCTCTTTCAAATTTTATATAATCATGCCTCAAAATTGGACGAACCTTTAGCTTCAACTCGGATTCCAGCACATATTTTGTTCCACCATATTTTACTCGCACATCCGCCGAGCGGAAAACGACATCCATCAGGAGGGTTCGATATTCACCATCTCCAAGCTTAATTAAATAGCCATTATCAACAAGGTATTCCAGAAAATCTGGATGGATGCCCAATTCATCAAAGTCTTTGGTTTGAAGGGAAACGCTCTTAATCGTCTTGGATTGCTCATATTTGGAGTATTCCCGACGAATAAGCTTATGATAAATTTCCTTGACATCCTTGATTAACTCTTCCCCCGCCAATCAAATCGCCAGGGGTTGTAGATATTTCATTATCAATAAATCTAACCCATCGATTATTGGTCGGTTTAAACAACATAAATTATTCGACTATGTCGGTAACATTTTGTTCATTCGTTTGACAATTAAATTGAAAATTTCCACACATTAATTTTAATTCAAGAAACCATGCCCATATTCAATGGGTAAAATCTTTGATACTTTTGGCACGCTGACTTACGCCAATGAAGCGGAAGTGAGTCAGAACTTCATCATTCCCCTCTTAACAGAATTGTTGGGATACTCTCGAGAAGATATTAAACCTGAGAAAGAATACCCAGTCTTTAAAATTAATTATGGTCGCAGAAGTTTTTCTTCTGATAAGTTGCCTAAAAGTCAAAAGCCTGATTATGTTGTATGTAATGGGACGACCGATAAACCGAAATTTGTTGTTGAAAGCAAAGGTCCTGAAGAAAAGTTAGACAATCATCTAAAACAAATGACATCTTATGCCATCGGCGTCGGCGTAAATTTTATTGTCATGACTAACGGGAAAAGTCTGATGGTCAATGATGTCAACGAACCAATCTTTTTTGCTGAAACAATGGAGGATTTAGATATTAAATCTGAAATTTTAATACACATTTTGAGTAAAGATATTCAAACGACAAAAAAGCATGCGGAAATAATCCAAACAATTAATCTCAAAGAATCACTGGGAATGATGTATGCTGGAGATGATGCTTCCTTTTTAAAACTACAATTATCAGATTTTTTATCGTATCTTAAAAAGATAAACGAAGACTTATTTGATTGGCAAGTCCCTTTTGAAATGGAATCAGGAATTGGTCAGAATATTGAGCAGTACCCACCAGAAAAAATGTTACAATTCCGAAGGAAAGGTCTGGAAGGGGGTATCAAAGATAATACTGAAAAGATAAGTCTATTGGACCTTATCAACAAGGATTATGGAAAAATTAGAATCATAATTGGACCATCTGGTATTGGTAAATCAACAACCCTAAGATATTTAGCCTATCAAAAATCAACAGAATGTCTTCGCGGCCAGTCACCATTAATTCCCGTATATATTCAGCTCAGGCGATATGGATTAAATCTTAACATAAGGTCATTAATAAAAAATTCATTAGAAAAATATGGGATGACGCCATCGGATGCTAGATTTTCCGAGATGCTGAATAAAAATATGTTCCTTTTCTTGTTTGATGGATTCGATGAGATAGAAGAAAAGTATGTTATAGACGCAATTCACGAAATCGAAGCTATTTCGGAAGTGGGCAACAGCCGTTTTATAATATCTTCACGAGATTCTAGGCCACCCTTCCTACACAATGCATCGACATTTATCATAGAACCTCTTGACGATGAGGTGGTTCTAGAGATTTCGGGTCTATATTTTGGAGCTGAAAAATATTCATTCTATAATGAGATGGCGAGATGTGGAATTGGTAAAGATGCGCATAACACATTAATACTTACATTCTTGGCTTTAATCTTTAAAGAAGATAAATATCTCCCATCATCCCGAAGAAAGACGATTCAGAGAATTATTGAACTCATGAAATTGTGGGAAAAAGGCAAAGATAGCAGAGCATCGAACACAATTGAATGGGATATTAGAAAAAGGATTCTAGCTGAACTTGCCTATGAAATAATTGATGGGGAGAAAGGAGTAACTCTATCCAGTTCAGAAATCGATAAGGTGTTAATTCCATTAATCAAGGAGTTAAAGGATGGGTGTTCGATTCCTGCTGATGTTGATAAGAGGGGTATTCTTGAAGACCTTTCCCTAATCGGTTTGGTCAATTACGAAAACAATTCCATTTCATTTTGTCATAGAATTTTCTTAGATTATTTTGCCAGTGAAGCATTTGCAAATAAGTATTCATCAAAATTGACAATTTTATCAACGAAAATCAGCAAGATTTATTGGACTCCAATCATTGAATTGGCTGCTGGGAGTATAGAGGACGGGGGTACTTATGTTATCGATATTGAGAAGAGCCACCTATTTTTAGCTGGGCGTTGTGCCGTTGAGGTGAATAATATCGATGATGAAATTTGTCACCGTATTTCATTATCATTGGCTAGGAAATGTTCATCTCTTGTCACAATAACTAGATTCAGAGCAATGAACATCCTTCGTAGACTTCAATCAACTTATTCCGAAGAAATATTTTACAAGTTATTCATGGATTGTGAATATACCGATGTAAAAATGATGGCGTTGAAACAACTGAATATCATCGGCTCGACTCGTGGTCAGGAATTACTAAGTCAGAATATCGATTTGAGTGGCAATGGGAGGTTATTCTTCGACCAAACTATTCCAGGTAATATTGCTCTTTCTATAGCCCACAATAAGGAAGGGGACTATCTGAAAATTATCGAAATTTGGAAAAGAGAACCTGACTTGTTTACTAGTCAAAATTGTAAAGATGCAATCCTAATAGTCCTACGGTCGGGCCATATGACAGATGGATTAAAAAAAGCTCTATTGGAATTTTATCTTGAAAAAGGAGATATTGAGAAAACCAGTAAAGATGGCGGTTTAGCTACAGTTCTAATCGAAATCGGAGATGCAAGCATTGTACCGTCCTTGGTTGAGAGCTTGAAGGATATGCAGGAAGACAAAACTTATGGAATGTATACAAATGAAATATTGGCTAGTTTTAAGGATGATAAAGTTGTGGATTACCTGATTGGACAGGTTACCGAAAAGAAAAGTGACAAGAACATCATTGTAGAATGCGCGAAAGCACTTTCTCAGTCAAAGGGGAGGGTTCCAAAAGATGTGTTCATCAAGTTGCTTGATAGTAAAGAACAACTTGTGAGGGCTTATGCATTGGATGGGTTACAAAGATTTCCAGCTCCGACCATAAAAGAATACCTTGTTGGACATATTGACGATGTTTGGTGGGCTCAACGGGAAGCAATTAAAGTATTGGCGGAAAAAGGAATGTTACTAGAACTTACGAAACAACGAGACTTCCTAGGAAATATATCTCAACCTGCCTTCGAAATCCTCCTAGAAAAAATTGAGGATAGTAAGGCTATCGAAATGTTACCCGTTCTCAATGATTTATTAAACTACTGTCAACAAGATAGAAGCATTGTGAGGGTTTCAAAGACATTTTGCATCATTGGCGAAGTTACAAAGGCAAAATCAATTCTCAATGAATTGATAACAAATAAAGGTACACACATGGAAATGTATGCTTTATCAGATATAGTTGAAATTGCCCCAATATTTGACCAAGAATATGCAATTGAAATGGTAAAATTCACTCTAGCTTCAACCATTCAAGATGAACGATATAGATTATTTTTGGAGCATCAGTGTATCGAGTCCTTAGAAAAAATTGGTGGGGAGTCCTCTCTTGTAATCTTAAAAGAGATTGCTTTGAAAAATGTAGTAAGTAATGGTGGTATCGTTACCGAACGAGCTCTTAGGGCTATGAACGCGCTTATATCGAAAAAGGATGAAGAATGGTATTCGAATTTCATAGAATCTTATCCGCAGCTTAATGACAGTGCATTTCGCCGTGCTATTGAGGGATTAGGATTAATCGGGTCAAAGGCCAGTATAACAAAGATTCAAGAAATCGCGGCAAAAAATAAATCAAATCAATTAACTATTGATTTTTGCTACTCAGCGATGGAAAATGTTTACATCTTGAATGGAGAATATATTGAAATATCCGATGAAGAATTATTTGGCCGGTTGGTTTAATAACCTCAATCTATGATATATTTTGTGCGTTTTATATCAAATTACGCTGAGAAGAATCATAGTATTTAAATAATTAGTATATTATATTTAAAAAATATATTTAAAAATGTTTATACCTAAAACCCCTTGATTGACTATCGTTAGTAGATTGCTGGCTATCATATGTTACGAGGGCCTCCCCCCGCACCTTGGGTTCAGGGGCCATAGATAATTACAAAAAATGTCACCCATTCCCCTGACATCTCAATGTCTATCCGATGAAATGCTTTTCTTATATGCGATAAAAAGAGGGGAGCTTCCAATTCACATCCTAGGTCTAAATTGACTTCTTAACGTATTTTTCGAATACATCAAGAAACTTTGGTTCATAGTTAACGCTTACATGATCCACATTCCAAAGGCCACTTGACTTGATCTCATTCCTTGGGCTGTAGTTACCTAACCAACCACTCGTTGGCCGATCTCTGTTAAGTGGATTAGAGAGAAGAGCTATCGCCTGCTTCTCAATATACGCTCGGTCGCTAATAGGAGATGGAGCGTCTTCAATAGAGAGCCAGAGCAACCTCGTTTTTCCAATATAGTTTGATACCAATCTCTCGAGCTCCCATTCACGTTGCCTTTCTTCTTTCGTTGGGTTGTAGTTTTTCCAGCTTGGAATTTCGATGGTGTCCTGGAACCGGTTCATGAGGGCCAGGCCAACGTGTCTCCTGAACACCGAGCTGCGTTGGTACCCTCCCCCGGTCTTTGTTCCACGATGATTCCTTAGTCGTGCCCAGAGTGTGGTTTCCTGCCCCTCTCTGATAGCATGGGTGCCTACTCGGGTGACACGCAGCGCTTCAAGATCATCCGCCCTGGTCTCACCATCCTCAAAGATAAAGTAAACTCCACGTCTCGGCCAGGCCTGCTTTCCTGTACACTCTCCCAACAGCCTCTTTCCACCTAGACCATCCTCGAGCACTGCCATTAACTCATAAAACCTGGTGATGTCCTCATTATATGAATCGAAGTCGGCCATCCTATCACCTGTTCATGAGTTCATCAAGGCGATGCATCATCCCACCGATGCCTGTGCATCCTGCCAGCGGGGCCTCTATTTTTTTCGAGGTAAATACATGCTCGACTATGTCCAAGTATCTTTTGCCACCTAGTACGACTATTCTTTCGTAATTCAACAAACCCATGCTGGCTGCCTGGATGGTTAATTCGGCGATACTGATGGGATTGGTCGAAGGATCGTTGAAGGTCACATCATAAGGTTCTGGTATGATATCGAAAGGGTCGAGGAAACCATATTTGGCTGAGAGGATGTACCAATCGTCAGGATAGAACGCCTCCGCGTACTCTCGGCACTTCTGTGCGAAAGGTCCGATGTAGACCTCCCTAGCTGCCGTTGGTCTGGCCTGCGGTTTCCTATCCCAGATCTTGCGCTTCCCGCAGGGCACGATGCAGATTGTTCTCATGCTGATACTTTCTAGAATTCTCTGCTCGTAGTTAAATGGATTATGGCCGGATATCCTGAGCTAAAAGAATCCAAGAAAGCATTCTTCGACCAAATCGATAAAGTTCAGGTTAGGCTATATCAAATGCTCGAAGTTCAATGCTGTAGAGCCATCAATGCCAAAGGTCTTGATATGAATATTGCATTAAACCATAAAATGGCCATTAATAAGGCATCATTAGTTTATGAGCAATAGGAACCATACCGATTGATGGTCGATCTTGCTTTTTCGAGTACTCTTGAACGAGGGGGTATTCGATAAGACCGTTCTTTCCAAATTTCTATGGATTATTTTTTTTAATTTGTTACACTATGGAGAGAAGCATCTCTTCATCGAAAATGTTCTTCTCTTCAATAATCTGCTGCTATCCCAATGGGAATTTTGAACGTCTTTCATCGTTGGACCGGCGGGGTCCAGCATCCTTACTAAGGGCCAAAGGACACACGTCTGTTCAAGAAGGTCCATGCTTGGCTGAAAAAGCAACATGAAGATGAACGGATCCTTTTGTTACAACAATTCGTTATCTAAAATAATTGATCAAAGAACAACAATGTGTGGTCTGCCATAGGAATTATCTATAGCTACCTTGACACCATATACGGTCTCGATGTTCTCGGGTGTGAGAACATCATTTTTATTACCCGAGGCGAAGACGACCCCATCCTTCATCATCACCACCTTATCACAATATTTCAAAGCCAGGTCCAGGTCATGGACGACGGCAATGGCCACCAACGACTTTTCGCGCACAAGAGAACGGAGCATCTCCATGACCTCCAGCTGATGTCTGATGTCCAGGTTACTGGTCGGTTCGTCGAGCAATATCACCTTTGCTTCCTGGGCCAGAGCTCTCGAGATCAGCACCTTCTGCCGCTGTCCGCTACTAAGTTCGTCAAAGCGTCGAGAGGCCAAGTGCTCCATATTCATCGAGCGGAGTACGGCCCATACCTTGTTCTCATCAGATTGTCCGATGGACCAGTTAATGTGAGGTCTGCGGCCCATCAATACTACCTCGAACACGGTGATCTGACCACCATTTCCGTTAGAATTCTGTGGAACGTAACCGATGCGCTTGGCCACCTCTATGCGGGGCATCGATGATATCAAATCCCCTTCAAGCAAGATGTTTCCTTGGCTGGGTGTCAATATCTTGTTGATACACTTTAAAAAGGTGGTTTTACCTGAACCGTTCGGACCGACTATTCCTAGGATCTCCGAACATTGTGCTGTAAGGCAGATACCGTTCAACACTCGGTCTTGACCATATGAGAAATACACCTTATCTGCGCTAAGCAACACGAACTTCACCGACTGGACTGGCAAATGTTTTTAAAGTAATTAAGTGTTACGATTTTAAAAAAAGTAACACGGTGTTTGTATGAAGAACAAGATGATTACAATAAGCATAGTCTGCATAGTAATCGTGGCCGGATTAGCAGCTGCGGTGTACTTGTCCTCGAGACCAAGTGAAGAGGAGGAAAAAGGACCAGCAAGGTTTGTCTTAGAGGTCTATGGGAATGCAGATTTGGATGAGGATATAGACGAGGAAGACCTGGATTATGTCAGGTCTATAATTTCCGGTGAGCTGAACACAACAGAATATGCGGATGCCAACAACGATGGCGAGATCAATATCGCCGATGTTGCCCAGATCGAGGATATAATTGCCCATGAGCAATCGATCCTGTGGATTAAAGATGGCAACGGCAACAAGGTCAAGGTCGATTATCCGATACAAAAGATCGGCGTGGAGTATCTGAGCAATGCCGAACTGGTACGAATACTCGGGGTGCAGAACCTTGTTGCCGGCCTGGACTTTGCTCCTTACAAGCTTAAATGGTTTTACTTCCCAGAGGACAATGGTGCCATTGTCAACATGAATAATATGTTCAATCCGGATTATGAATTCCTAACTGAGCAGGATTTCGATCTCATCCTTACCTTCTCGAACGCTGTCACGGAAAAGCAGGAGAAATTACCGAACACCAACATTATCTTCCTAGGTCTGTATTGGCCCAATGTCATCATTCCCGAGGATTCCAGGTTCTTGGCAGGGGTCATGAAGGCAGGATACATCTTTGGAAAGGAAGATAGGGCCGCTGATTATGTGGATTGGCTGCTTGGGCTGCGTGATATGATCTATGCGAGAACCAGCAACCTGACGGCCGAAGAGCGTCCTTCAGTGCTCATGACCTCATACAATAAATATTTTAGAGATGGGACGACGACCAATTGTGCAACTTATACGATGATCGATCCCCTCTCCCAGATGTGCATCTTGGCCGGGGGAGACCCGATCGCAAAGGACCTACCGGACTGGTCAGGTGCCAATAACGTATACTCCACAACTGTAGATATCGAATGGGTCATGACGAAGAATCCAGAGTTCATTTTTACCCACACTGTCAGATACACATATGGAGGTGCGATCATGACACCGGCTTATGGTTATGACATGAACGACAGTGCAGAGATGGCCTCTGCCGTCTCGGCCATGCTGAGCCGCCCCCTTTTACAGAACACGGATGCCTATGTCAGTTCGAACCTATACATCATTGCTGGAGATTTCCGCAACAATGCTGCCGGGGGCATCTTAGGTGCGGTCTATCTGGCCAAGATATTGCATCCTGACCTGTTCTCTGACCTGGACCCAGAATCGATACATCAAGAGTACGTAACGTCATGGATGGGGCTTTCTTACGACCTAAGTACACATGGGGTGTTCATCTACCCAGCTACGGATTAATGCGCTTCCAAAACGCTTTCCAATCTTTTTTCTTTTAGCCATGATCGATCGGAGGGGATACATCAATGGGAATCGTGGATTGGGACCAGCTATGGGAGTTAGACATGCAGAGTACAGGAAGGACAAGGTTGCGTGATATTAAGCTATGGGATGGGTTGGCATGGAAGGTTGATGATGGGCAACTATCTGGACTTAATGATGCCCAGCTTGATCTGGTCGGACATGGCCATCGGTCGATAATTGAGATCGGTCCAGGAAGAGGAAGATTGACGATACCATTGGCAAAACGATGCGAACTTTTGACGGCAGTGGAACCTTCCGCTACTATGAGATCAAGGCTAATGACCGATTGTGCTAGGCAGGGGATTAACAACATCCATCTGTTGGCCAAGCGGTGGGAGGATATTATTGTCGGCGAGGACCTGGTTCCGCATGAGCTTGTTCTTGCGTCATATAGCATGTTCATGAGCGATCTCTCTGAACAGTTAAAGAAAATGGATGAGGCCTCGTTGAGGTCTGTATACATCTTCGTTCCCGCAGAGCAGCGTATCCCTGAGGACGTGCAAAGGGCAATTTACGGTCGCAATGTTACTACCGGCCTGAGCGAGCACACGATCCTCTTTAACGCACTATATGAGCTGGGCATCGAGGCAAACGTTCAGATTCTTCATCATAAGACTATGGCCTTTTACGAATCTATCGACAAGGCAACAAACGATCTGGCTTGGTTTTATAATATCCCGGATGAAAGAAAGACGGCACTCTATAAACATCTAGAGGCCGTGATGATTCAGAAAGATGGTGGATTCTACCTAGAGCGAACAAGAAAGGTTGGGGTAGTTTGGTGGAAGAAGTGAATATAGCTCCTGATCTTCAGCAGAGTTCTGAGAAGGTCGAGCGGGAAAAATTGCGTCTGATCCGTTACCGTAAAATGATATTCATGGGTGGTTGCTTTGTTCTTATGCTCTTATTGATGGGCGTATCATTGTCCATTGGTTCAGCTGGCATATCTGTGTTCGAAGCTTATGCAGCAATCTTTGACAGGTTTCTACCCGACCTATTTGATGTCAGTTGGCTGGCCAATACTGTTGTCTGGCAGTTAAGATTGCCACGAACTTTGATGGCAGTTGCTGCCGGAGCAATCCTGGCAATAGCTGGATGCTCAACCCAGGGAATACTGCACAACCCATTGGCCACACCCTATACCCTTGGCGTTTCGGCAAGCGCTGGTTTCGGTGCCGCCATCGGTATCATATTGGGGCACGGGCTGTTCGAGGGCAGTCTATTGGTCATAGGCAATGCCTTTCTCTTTTCACTTATACCAGCTTTTGTAATATTGCTCGCCTCTAGGCGGATCGGTATGTCCCCAGAGACGATGATATTGTGTGGTGTGGCCATGGCGTATATCTTCAGTGCATCTAACACCTTGTTGCAGTTCTTTGCAGAGGCTGATGCAATGAAATCAACGGTCTTTTGGATGGTCGGCGATCTTGCCCGTTCCGCATGGTGGCAACTTCCTTATGTCTTTGCCACTCTCACAATATTCATACTGATCGTTCTGTTCTTCGCCAAAGATATATCAATAATCAAGATGGGCGACGACTCGGCCAAGGGTCTGGGAGTCGAAGTCGAAAGAGTCCGGACGATTATAATAATGGCGGCCTGTCTTTCGACCGCTGTAATCGTATCATTTACCGGGGCGATAGGGTTCATATGCCTTCTTGCCCCTCACATTGCACGGCTTGTCATAGGCTCAGAGGAGAGGTATCTGCTTCCCGCATCGGCTCTAGGTGGTTCATGCTTGATGCTCTTCGCTGACATTATCGCAAGGACAGCTGCGGCCCCGGTAATGCTGCCGGTAGGTGCTATCACCGCACTCCTCGGAGGCCCGCTCTTGATATATTTACTGTTGAGGCAGAGAGGGTATCATTTATGAAGACCCCATCTGTTATTGTCTTGGTTGATTATCCTCTCATCCATCAGCTCGATTTCAGCGAGGGTAGCCTCCTTGACCAAATTATAATTTTTCAACTTCCACTCTTGATACATGCTCCTGATATTCCTTGGTATGGGATATTGCCCCCGTACTTTGGAGCCGGAGAAGGAATCAGAACCATATTTTATGTAGAGAGGCGGTCCCTGACGGGTACCAACCCTAATAATGAGAGGTTTATCCAATGCAGAAACATCAATAAGCTCTATGGACTCAGGGACCATCAGGCTTCCCATTTTAGAGGCGACCCCACCTGATAAACCGTTGGTGTCAAGGTTGGTTATTAGCCTTGGAACTGCGTCTGGAGTCAAAATGTATCGATATTTTGGCTTGGGGAACCATACATGCCGAGCGCCCACAGCGTTAGTCAATTCTCGAGCTTCTTTAGATTCAAATGGGACATTGGCTAGTTCAAAGGGGGGTATGCGCTCAACAACATTGGTCAGGAATTCCTCCTCCCCATTTCCAGATTGATGCATTGGTTTAATGAAAATCAATTGGTCCATGAACTGAGTGCCCATGAATTTGACTCCAACCAGAGTTTCTATGAGCTTGATAATGTGGTCGCTCATACTTTTATGAATTTCACAGGCGCGCGAGAATATACCATACTGCTCTTTGGTAAGCTTACCTTTGGTGGCGGTGGTTTTTCCAGCCCCCTCAGCAGCATCGAACAGTGATTGGGAAAGGTCTTGCAACTCTTTCTTGCTCTCAATAAGTGGGTGCTGCTGCGACCTAATCATATTTTTTGTTTGGTCTACCTCGTTTTGCAGATTACACAAAATAACTTCCAGTTCATCCAATTCGATGGTTTCGTCTAATATATGTTTTCTAAGGTCCTTAATCGAGGATAGATGTTTTTGAAAGTGCTCTCTTTCTCTTGTAGCTACTCTTTCCATGCTGGATTCAACCATCTCAACTATACGCCCAATGTCTTGGTCGATTTCTAGCAAAGAATCCTTCAACCACAAGGAATTCAAATACGACTGCACTTCTTTGCACTTGTCATCAATATCATCTCTACCCAATATCTCAATAATTTTCTTTGTGTTTTCTCTTATTTTAGAGAAGTCTACCCGCATACCCAGTTCCGCTCTAATCCTGGTCTCGTTTTTATCGATATAATCAATGATGGACCGGAGCGTGTTAACATTACCCTTAACATCGCCTCCTTGCTTTGCAAATGTGGCTACTGAATACAGCATCGAGGAATAAAGTATGACAAACTGGTTGTTGAACGAGACTGGTATCTTCTGCATCATGTCAGGGTCGATGAGGAAATCGATGCCCTTATACAGGTAAAAATATTGGAGCGGATTGTTCTTCACAACTACAATAGATAACGAAGTATTCAGCGTTGTACTTTCTTTCCTTCCTGCCCTACCAACACGCTGGACAATGCTCTCTAAGCTAAATGGTATTCCCGCATTCACCACAACAGAGACATTATCATAATCCACCCCGAGTTCAAGAGTCGATGTAGTGAATACAACATCGATATTTCCTTTCTTAATTTTCTCTTCGATTTCGAAGCGGTCCGGCCTCTGAGAATAGTGATAGCTTAGATTAGAATCTATTTCCTTTCTCAATTCCAGCAGTTCTTTACTTGTATCAATCTCTTCTGGATTGACTTTAAACTTGTCGTTATATGCCCAATAAGAATAAGGGTGTCTCACATCAATTGCTGAATTGAAATGGTCTTTCGGGTCACCGAGTTTGATAGCTTCCCTCGCCTGCCCATAGACTCGGTTGATATTTTTTACGCTGTCAATGAAAATCAAACTCTGGAGGTTCTTATTTTCTCTCAACCTATTCACTGAAGATAGGTAGATAGCTAATTCGTGGGTGTAGGTTTCCCAAGAGGTGTATGGATTAATACCCACCAGGAGATAAAGTTCCAACTTCTCCGAATCTCGACCATATCGACTCTCCTTATAAACCAAGTCGAGCATGTTGTCTAATTTTTTTGATGTTATCTCAGTAACAAAGTCCTCTAAGTGAGGGATTGTTGCAGAAGAAAGAACAACCCTCGCGTTAGGTGCAACTAGACTCCTAAGGATTCCTATAAAATACTTCAGCATTCCAGCGACAATACCCCGATATGCGTGGATTTCATCGAATATGAAAAATTTGATGTCCTTATTAAGATAGCCGTTGGTCCAGTTTGCCGTATTTGATAATCTGTATGGGTACGAGTAGATGTTAGTAATAACAATGCTGGGTGGATTGGTTTTAAAACTATCCTTTGAAGAATTAATGAAATCAAGATAATGATGACCTTTTGGGCAATAAACACGCTTGTCAAGAAACGATAATGTTTGTTCATCGTGGTGGGGGCACTTAATTCCTCGAAAAATTTCTCCATCTCTAATTTCTGCCCGTTTCTTTGTGTCTCCCTCATCGATACCAATGGTTATCTTCGTTCCACAACATGTGTTAATGTTATCCACCAATTTAATCAACTTGCCCATCTGGTCGGAGCCAAGTGATTTTCGAGGGTAGAAAATTACAGCTGTTGAACCATTAGCCCCCTCAATATCCGCTTTGAGGCATTCTACAAGCATTGGGATAACAAATGTATAGGTCTTGCCAAATGCCGTTGGAGCAGAGACCACAACATCTTTGTCACTATTAAGAATGCTGATTATTGATTGATATTGATATTTTGATAATCCAATTACCCCAGACCGACTCAAGGCCATGAGAAAATTTTCAGTTAGCTTACTATTGCCCAGCTTTCTTGTTATCGATTCCTTAAGCTCTCGAAGCTCTTTATCTTCTCTTTCAAATTTTATATAATCATGCCTCAAAATTGGACGAACCTTTAGCTTCAACTCGGATTCCAGCACATATTTTGTTCCACCATATTTTACTCGCACATCCGCCGAGCGGAAAACGACATCCATCAGGAGGGTTCGATATTCACCATCTCCAAGCTTAATTAAATAGCCATTATCAACAAGGTATTCCAGAAAATCTGGATGGATGCCCAATTCATCAAAGTCTTTGGTTTGAAGGGAAACGCTCTTAATCGTCTTGGATTGCTCATATTTGGAGTATTCCCGACGAATAAGCTTATGATAAATTTCCTTGACATCCTTGATTAACTCTTCCCCCGCCAATCAAATCGCCAGGGGTTGTAGATATTTCATTATCAATAAATCTAACCCATCGATTATTGGTCGGTTTAAACAACATAAATTATTCGACTATGTCGGTAACATTTTGTTCATTCGTTTGACAATTAAATTGAAAATTTCCACACATTAATTTTAATTCAAGAAACCATGCCCATATTCAATGGGTAAAATCTTTGATACTTTTGGCACGCTGACTTACGCCAATGAAGCGGAAGTGAGTCAGAACTTCATCATTCCCCTCTTAACAGAATTGTTGGGATACTCTCGAGAAGATATTAAACCTGAGAAAGAATACCCAGTCTTTAAAATTAATTATGGTCGCAGAAGTTTTTCTTCTGATAAGTTGCCTAAAAGTCAAAAGCCTGATTATGTTGTATGTAATGGGACGACCGATAAACCGAAATTTGTTGTTGAAAGCAAAGGTCCTGAAGAAAAGTTAGACAATCATCTAAAACAAATGACATCTTATGCCATCGGCGTCGGCGTAAATTTTATTGTCATGACTAACGGGAAAAGTCTGATGGTCAATGATGTCAACGAACCAATCTTTTTTGCTGAAACAATGGAGGATTTAGATATTAAATCTGAAATTTTAATACACATTTTGAGTAAAGATATTCAAACGACAAAAAAGCATGCGGAAATAATCCAAACAATTAATCTCAAAGAATCACTGGGAATGATGTATGCTGGAGATGATGCTTCCTTTTTAAAACTACAATTATCAGATTTTTTATCGTATCTTAAAAAGATAAACGAAGACTTATTTGATTGGCAAGTCCCTTTTGAAATGGAATCAGGAATTGGTCAGAATATTGAGCAGTACCCACCAGAAAAAATGTTACAATTCCGAAGGAAAGGTCTGGAAGGGGGTATCAAAGATAATACTGAAAAGATAAGTCTATTGGACCTTATCAACAAGGATTATGGAAAAATTAGAATCATAATTGGACCATCTGGTATTGGTAAATCAACAACCCTAAGATATTTAGCCTATCAAAAATCAACAGAATGTCTTCGCGGCCAGTCACCATTAATTCCCGTATATATTCAGCTCAGGCGATATGGATTAAATCTTAACATAAGGTCATTAATAAAAAATTCATTAGAAAAATATGGGATGACGCCATCGGATGCTAGATTTTCCGAGATGCTGAATAAAAATATGTTCCTTTTCTTGTTTGATGGATTCGATGAGATAGAAGAAAAGTATGTTATAGACGCAATTCACGAAATCGAAGCTATTTCGGAAGTGGGCAACAGCCGTTTTATAATATCTTCACGAGATTCTAGGCCACCCTTCCTACACAATGCATCGACATTTATCATAGAACCTCTTGACGATGAGGTGGTTCTAGAGATTTCGGGTCTATATTTTGGAGCTGAAAAATATTCATTCTATAATGAGATGGCGAGATGTGGAATTGGTAAAGATGCGCATAACACATTAATACTTACATTCTTGGCTTTAATCTTTAAAGAAGATAAATATCTCCCATCATCCCGAAGAAAGACGATTCAGAGAATTATTGAACTCATGAAATTGTGGGAAAAAGGCAAAGATAGCAGAGCATCGAACACAATTGAATGGGATATTAGAAAAAGGATTCTAGCTGAACTTGCCTATGAAATAATTGATGGGGAGAAAGGAGTAACTCTATCCAGTTCAGAAATCGATAAGGTGTTAATTCCATTAATCAAGGAGTTAAAGGATGGGTGTTCGATTCCTGCTGATGTTGATAAGAGGGGTATTCTTGAAGACCTTTCCCTAATCGGTTTGGTCAATTACGAAAACAATTCCATTTCATTTTGTCATAGAATTTTCTTAGATTATTTTGCCAGTGAAGCATTTGCAAATAAGTATTCATCAAAATTGACAATTTTATCAACGAAAATCAGCAAGATTTATTGGACTCCAATCATTGAATTGGCTGCTGGGAGTATAGAGGACGGGGGTACTTATGTTATCGATATTGAGAAGAGCCACCTATTTTTAGCTGGGCGTTGTGCCGTTGAGGTGAATAATATCGATGATGAAATTTGTCACCGTATTTCATTATCATTGGCTAGGAAATGTTCATCTCTTGTCACAATAACTAGATTCAGAGCAATGAACATCCTTCGTAGACTTCAATCAACTTATTCCGAAGAAATATTTTACAAGTTATTCATGGATTGTGAATATACCGATGTAAAAATGATGGCGTTGAAACAACTGAATATCATCGGCTCGACTCGTGGTCAGGAATTACTAAGTCAGAATATCGATTTGAGTGGCAATGGGAGGTTATTCTTCGACCAAACTATTCCAGGTAATATTGCTCTTTCTATAGCCCACAATAAGGAAGGGGACTATCTGAAAATTATCGAAATTTGGAAAAGAGAACCTGACTTGTTTACTAGTCAAAATTGTAAAGATGCAATCCTAATAGTCCTACGGTCGGGCCATATGACAGATGGATTAAAAAAAGCTCTATTGGAATTTTATCTTGAAAAAGGAGATATTGAGAAAACCAGTAAAGATGGCGGTTTAGCTACAGTTCTAATCGAAATCGGAGATGCAAGCATTGTACCGTCCTTGGTTGAGAGCTTGAAGGATATGCAGGAAGACAAAACTTATGGAATGTATACAAATGAAATATTGGCTAGTTTTAAGGATGATAAAGTTGTGGATTACCTGATTGGACAGGTTACCGAAAAGAAAAGTGACAAGAACATCATTGTAGAATGCGCGAAAGCACTTTCTCAGTCAAAGGGGAGGGTTCCAAAAGATGTGTTCATCAAGTTGCTTGATAGTAAAGAACAACTTGTGAGGGCTTATGCATTGGATGGGTTACAAAGATTTCCAGCTCCGACCATAAAAGAATACCTTGTTGGACATATTGACGATGTTTGGTGGGCTCAACGGGAAGCAATTAAAGTATTGGCGGAAAAAGGAATGTTACTAGAACTTACGAAACAACGAGACTTCCTAGGAAATATATCTCAACCTGCCTTCGAAATCCTCCTAGAAAAAATTGAGGATAGTAAGGCTATCGAAATGTTACCCGTTCTCAATGATTTATTAAACTACTGTCAACAAGATAGAAGCATTGTGAGGGTTTCAAAGACATTTTGCATCATTGGCGAAGTTACAAAGGCAAAATCAATTCTCAATGAATTGATAACAAATAAAGGTACACACATGGAAATGTATGCTTTATCAGATATAGTTGAAATTGCCCCAATATTTGACCAAGAATATGCAATTGAAATGGTAAAATTCACTCTAGCTTCAACCATTCAAGATGAACGATATAGATTATTTTTGGAGCATCAGTGTATCGAGTCCTTAGAAAAAATTGGTGGGGAGTCCTCTCTTGTAATCTTAAAAGAGATTGCTTTGAAAAATGTAGTAAGTAATGGTGGTATCGTTACCGAACGAGCTCTTAGGGCTATGAACGCGCTTATATCGAAAAAGGATGAAGAATGGTATTCGAATTTCATAGAATCTTATCCGCAGCTTAATGACAGTGCATTTCGCCGTGCTATTGAGGGATTAGGATTAATCGGGTCAAAGGCCAGTATAACAAAGATTCAAGAAATCGCGGCAAAAAATAAATCAAATCAATTAACTATTGATTTTTGCTACTCAGCGATGGAAAATGTTTACATCTTGAATGGAGAATATATTGAAATATCCGATGAAGAATTATTTGGCCGGTTGGTTTAATAACCTCAATCTATGATATATTTTGTGCGTTTTATATCAAATTACGCTGAGAAGAATCATAGTATTTAAATAATTAGTATATTATATTTAAAAAATATATTTAAAAATGTTTATACCTAAAACCCCTTGATTGACTATCGTTAGTAGATTGCTGGCTATCATATGTTACGAGGGCCTCCCCCCGCACCTTGGGTTCAGGGGCCATAGATAATTACAAAAAATGTCACCCATTCCCCTGACATCTCAATGTCTATCCGATGAAATGCTTTTCTTATATGCGATAAAAAGAGGGGAGCTTCCAATTCACATCCTAGGTCTAAATTGACTTCTTAACGTATTTTTCGAATACATCAAGAAACTTTGGTTCATAGTTAACGCTTACATGATCCACATTCCAAAGGCCACTTGACTTGATCTCATTCCTTGGGCTGTAGTTACCTAACCAACCACTCGTTGGCCGATCTCTGTTAAGTGGATTAGAGAGAAGAGCTATCGCCTGCTTCTCAATATACGCTCGGTCGCTAATAGGAGATGGAGCGTCTTCAATAGAGAGCCAGAGCAACCTCGTTTTTCCAATATAGTTTGATACCAATCTCTCGAGCTCCCATTCACGTTGCCTTTCTTCTTTCGTTGGGTTGTAGTTTTTCCAGCTTGGAATTTCGATGGTGTCCTGGAACCGGTTCATGAGGGCCAGGCCAACGTGTCTCCTGAACACCGAGCTGCGTTGGTACCCTCCCCCGGTCTTTGTTCCACGATGATTCCTTAGTCGTGCCCAGAGTGTGGTTTCCTGCCCCTCTCTGATAGCATGGGTGCCTACTCGGGTGACACGCAGCGCTTCAAGATCATCCGCCCTGGTCTCACCATCCTCAAAGATAAAGTAAACTCCACGTCTCGGCCAGGCCTGCTTTCCTGTACACTCTCCCAACAGCCTCTTTCCACCTAGACCATCCTCGAGCACTGCCATTAACTCATAAAACCTGGTGATGTCCTCATTATATGAATCGAAGTCGGCCATCCTATCACCTGTTCATGAGTTCATCAAGGCGATGCATCATCCCACCGATGCCTGTGCATCCTGCCAGCGGGGCCTCTATTTTTTTCGAGGTAAATACATGCTCGACTATGTCCAAGTATCTTTTGCCACCTAGTACGACTATTCTTTCGTAATTCAACAAACCCATGCTGGCTGCCTGGATGGTTAATTCGGCGATACTGATGGGATTGGTCGAAGGATCGTTGAAGGTCACATCATAAGGTTCTGGTATGATATCGAAAGGGTCGAGGAAACCATATTTGGCTGAGAGGATGTACCAATCGTCAGGATAGAACGCCTCCGCGTACTCTCGGCACTTCTGTGCGAAAGGTCCGATGTAGACCTCCCTAGCTGCCGTTGGTCTGGCCTGCGGTTTCCTATCCCAGATCTTGCGCTTCCCGCAGGGCACGATGCAGATTGTTCTCATGCTGATACTTTCTAGAATTCTCTGCTCGTAGTTAAATGGATTATGGCCGGATATCCTGAGCTAAAAGAATCCAAGAAAGCATTCTTCGACCAAATCGATAAAGTTCAGGTTAGGCTATATCAAATGCTCGAAGTTCAATGCTGTAGAGCCATCAATGCCAAAGGTCTTGATATGAATATTGCATTAAACCATAAAATGGCCATTAATAAGGCATCATTAGTTTATGAGCAATAGGAACCATACCGATTGATGGTCGATCTTGCTTTTTCGAGTACTCTTGAACGAGGGGGTATTCGATAAGACCGTTCTTTCCAAATTTCTATGGATTATTTTTTTTAATTTGTTACACTATGGAGAGAAGCATCTCTTCATCGAAAATGTTCTTCTCTTCAATAATCTGCTGCTATCCCAATGGGAATTTTGAACGTCTTTCATCGTTGGACCGGCGGGGTCCAGCATCCTTACTAAGGGCCAAAGGACACACGTCTGTTCAAGAAGGTCCATGCTTGGCTGAAAAAGCAACATGAAGATGAACGGATCCTTTTGTTACAACAATTCGTTATCTAAAATAATTGATCAAAGAACAACAATGTGTGGTCTGCCATAGGAATTATCTATAGCTACCTTGACACCATATACGGTCTCGATGTTCTCGGGTGTGAGAACATCATTTTTATTACCCGAGGCGAAGACGACCCCATCCTTCATCATCACCACCTTATCACAATATTTCAAAGCCAGGTCCAGGTCATGGACGACGGCAATGGCCACCAACGACTTTTCGCGCACAAGAGAACGGAGCATCTCCATGACCTCCAGCTGATGTCTGATGTCCAGGTTACTGGTCGGTTCGTCGAGCAATATCACCTTTGCTTCCTGGGCCAGAGCTCTCGAGATCAGCACCTTCTGCCGCTGTCCGCTACTAAGTTCGTCAAAGCGTCGAGAGGCCAAGTGCTCCATATTCATCGAGCGGAGTACGGCCCATACCTTGTTCTCATCAGATTGTCCGATGGACCAGTTAATGTGAGGTCTGCGGCCCATCAATACTACCTCGAACACGGTGATCTGACCACCATTTCCGTTAGAATTCTGTGGAACGTAACCGATGCGCTTGGCCACCTCTATGCGGGGCATCGATGATATCAAATCCCCTTCAAGCAAGATGTTTCCTTGGCTGGGTGTCAATATCTTGTTGATACACTTTAAAAAGGTGGTTTTACCTGAACCGTTCGGACCGACTATTCCTAGGATCTCCGAACATTGTGCTGTAAGGCAGATACCGTTCAACACTCGGTCTTGACCATATGAGAAATACACCTTATCTGCGCTAAGCAACACGAACTTCACCGACTGGACTGGCAAATGTTTTTAAAGTAATTAAGTGTTACGATTTTAAAAAAAGTAACACGGTGTTTGTATGAAGAACAAGATGATTACAATAAGCATAGTCTGCATAGTAATCGTGGCCGGATTAGCAGCTGCGGTGTACTTGTCCTCGAGACCAAGTGAAGAGGAGGAAAAAGGACCAGCAAGGTTTGTCTTAGAGGTCTATGGGAATGCAGATTTGGATGAGGATATAGACGAGGAAGACCTGGATTATGTCAGGTCTATAATTTCCGGTGAGCTGAACACAACAGAATATGCGGATGCCAACAACGATGGCGAGATCAATATCGCCGATGTTGCCCAGATCGAGGATATAATTGCCCATGAGCAATCGATCCTGTGGATTAAAGATGGCAACGGCAACAAGGTCAAGGTCGATTATCCGATACAAAAGATCGGCGTGGAGTATCTGAGCAATGCCGAACTGGTACGAATACTCGGGGTGCAGAACCTTGTTGCCGGCCTGGACTTTGCTCCTTACAAGCTTAAATGGTTTTACTTCCCAGAGGACAATGGTGCCATTGTCAACATGAATAATATGTTCAATCCGGATTATGAATTCCTAACTGAGCAGGATTTCGATCTCATCCTTACCTTCTCGAACGCTGTCACGGAAAAGCAGGAGAAATTACCGAACACCAACATTATCTTCCTAGGTCTGTATTGGCCCAATGTCATCATTCCCGAGGATTCCAGGTTCTTGGCAGGGGTCATGAAGGCAGGATACATCTTTGGAAAGGAAGATAGGGCCGCTGATTATGTGGATTGGCTGCTTGGGCTGCGTGATATGATCTATGCGAGAACCAGCAACCTGACGGCCGAAGAGCGTCCTTCAGTGCTCATGACCTCATACAATAAATATTTTAGAGATGGGACGACGACCAATTGTGCAACTTATACGATGATCGATCCCCTCTCCCAGATGTGCATCTTGGCCGGGGGAGACCCGATCGCAAAGGACCTACCGGACTGGTCAGGTGCCAATAACGTATACTCCACAACTGTAGATATCGAATGGGTCATGACGAAGAATCCAGAGTTCATTTTTACCCACACTGTCAGATACACATATGGAGGTGCGATCATGACACCGGCTTATGGTTATGACATGAACGACAGTGCAGAGATGGCCTCTGCCGTCTCGGCCATGCTGAGCCGCCCCCTTTTACAGAACACGGATGCCTATGTCAGTTCGAACCTATACATCATTGCTGGAGATTTCCGCAACAATGCTGCCGGGGGCATCTTAGGTGCGGTCTATCTGGCCAAGATATTGCATCCTGACCTGTTCTCTGACCTGGACCCAGAATCGATACATCAAGAGTACGTAACGTCATGGATGGGGCTTTCTTACGACCTAAGTACACATGGGGTGTTCATCTACCCAGCTACGGATTAATGCGCTTCCAAAACGCTTTCCAATCTTTTTTCTTTTAGCCATGATCGATCGGAGGGGATACATCAATGGGAATCGTGGATTGGGACCAGCTATGGGAGTTAGACATGCAGAGTACAGGAAGGACAAGGTTGCGTGATATTAAGCTATGGGATGGGTTGGCATGGAAGGTTGATGATGGGCAACTATCTGGACTTAATGATGCCCAGCTTGATCTGGTCGGACATGGCCATCGGTCGATAATTGAGATCGGTCCAGGAAGAGGAAGATTGACGATACCATTGGCAAAACGATGCGAACTTTTGACGGCAGTGGAACCTTCCGCTACTATGAGATCAAGGCTAATGACCGATTGTGCTAGGCAGGGGATTAACAACATCCATCTGTTGGCCAAGCGGTGGGAGGATATTATTGTCGGCGAGGACCTGGTTCCGCATGAGCTTGTTCTTGCGTCATATAGCATGTTCATGAGCGATCTCTCTGAACAGTTAAAGAAAATGGATGAGGCCTCGTTGAGGTCTGTATACATCTTCGTTCCCGCAGAGCAGCGTATCCCTGAGGACGTGCAAAGGGCAATTTACGGTCGCAATGTTACTACCGGCCTGAGCGAGCACACGATCCTCTTTAACGCACTATATGAGCTGGGCATCGAGGCAAACGTTCAGATTCTTCATCATAAGACTATGGCCTTTTACGAATCTATCGACAAGGCAACAAACGATCTGGCTTGGTTTTATAATATCCCGGATGAAAGAAAGACGGCACTCTATAAACATCTAGAGGCCGTGATGATTCAGAAAGATGGTGGATTCTACCTAGAGCGAACAAGAAAGGTTGGGGTAGTTTGGTGGAAGAAGTGAATATAGCTCCTGATCTTCAGCAGAGTTCTGAGAAGGTCGAGCGGGAAAAATTGCGTCTGATCCGTTACCGTAAAATGATATTCATGGGTGGTTGCTTTGTTCTTATGCTCTTATTGATGGGCGTATCATTGTCCATTGGTTCAGCTGGCATATCTGTGTTCGAAGCTTATGCAGCAATCTTTGACAGGTTTCTACCCGACCTATTTGATGTCAGTTGGCTGGCCAATACTGTTGTCTGGCAGTTAAGATTGCCACGAACTTTGATGGCAGTTGCTGCCGGAGCAATCCTGGCAATAGCTGGATGCTCAACCCAGGGAATACTGCACAACCCATTGGCCACACCCTATACCCTTGGCGTTTCGGCAAGCGCTGGTTTCGGTGCCGCCATCGGTATCATATTGGGGCACGGGCTGTTCGAGGGCAGTCTATTGGTCATAGGCAATGCCTTTCTCTTTTCACTTATACCAGCTTTTGTAATATTGCTCGCCTCTAGGCGGATCGGTATGTCCCCAGAGACGATGATATTGTGTGGTGTGGCCATGGCGTATATCTTCAGTGCATCTAACACCTTGTTGCAGTTCTTTGCAGAGGCTGATGCAATGAAATCAACGGTCTTTTGGATGGTCGGCGATCTTGCCCGTTCCGCATGGTGGCAACTTCCTTATGTCTTTGCCACTCTCACAATATTCATACTGATCGTTCTGTTCTTCGCCAAAGATATATCAATAATCAAGATGGGCGACGACTCGGCCAAGGGTCTGGGAGTCGAAGTCGAAAGAGTCCGGACGATTATAATAATGGCGGCCTGTCTTTCGACCGCTGTAATCGTATCATTTACCGGGGCGATAGGGTTCATATGCCTTCTTGCCCCTCACATTGCACGGCTTGTCATAGGCTCAGAGGAGAGGTATCTGCTTCCCGCATCGGCTCTAGGTGGTTCATGCTTGATGCTCTTCGCTGACATTATCGCAAGGACAGCTGCGGCCCCGGTAATGCTGCCGGTAGGTGCTATCACCGCACTCCTCGGAGGCCCGCTCTTGATATATTTACTGTTGAGGCAGAGAGGGTATCATTTATGAAAATTGATGTTGAAACATGGGACAGAGAGTGGCACAATGCTCATGAACGATCACCGCTGCGGGTGACGCCAGAGAACGAGGAAAGATGGAACAGATATTGGAACCTCTGCGCTGAGCAATATGGTCTTGAGGTCGAGGCTGAAACCTGTCTTTATGAAAAGATCATCAATCATCTCGAGTCTGGGGGATACCTTCTTCCCGGTGATATTGTCCTAGATGTGGGGTGCGGACCAGGCACTTATACAATACCATTGGCGGCCAAGGCCCGTCAAGTTGTAGGACTTGATAACTCTACAGGCATGATACAAGAGCTTGAGTCACGGGCAAAGCGCAAAGGCCTCAGTAATGTGAGGACCATATTGCGGGATTGGAACGATCCTACCCCCCTTCCTCAACAATACGATCTGGTGATCAGCGGTCAATCTCCAGCAATAAAAGATGCCGCGGCGCTCTTCAAGATGGGGGCCTGCTCTACAAGGCATTGTTGTTATACCACCGCCTCTTGGAGCGATGAGATGCAGATAAGGAACGAGCTCTGGAAACGCTTGATAGGCCCTTTTACCCCATCGTCAGCCTATGATATCAAGTATCCTCTGAATATTCTTCTTGAAAGTGGCGTACGTCCAGATCTAAAGTTTATCACCGGAAAGACCGAGGTGGCACTGGACCCTCAGACCGTCGTCCGTAATTACATATCCTATTTCGAGATCTTTACTGTAATGGACGAGGAGAGGTCATCGATCGTCAAGGACTATATCATGGAGCGTAGTCAGGAAGGAGTGTTATGGAAAAAAGCCTCGAAGATCTTGGCCGTGATGACCTGGTCCCCTCATCAGATTCTGCCTTGATGCTCTGTTAAGGATTTACATTCCAAATGGTATGATGGTCTCATTATCAGAGGCAAAGTCAGCCACATAATGACTCATTTGATTTATCATTAAAAAAATCGCAGATCCAGATGACCGCTACACCTTTCTCTGACATTTGTGTCCCTCATATTGTTCATAATAAGACATACGAGAGCATTCCATCTCCTTATTAATGAAGCCAGTGATGGTAGGTGGATAATAATATCATAGCAATAAACCGATTAAAAGCTCCTCCTCTCAAACATCTTATTTTTATTGTTATACTTTAAAAAAATGTCTTGGCATGGTGGACATATGAATCTGCCATATACCTATGCCATGAAGAGAATATTGTTGGGAAAAAGTCATTACGACAAGCCCTCAAGGAACGAACATGAAGTTCTTGAACTGCCACATGTCCTCATCATAATTGTTCGCCGGGTTCTCCTTGAAATAGACCTGCCTGTTCTTGAGCGGCGTCCAGTCCGACGGCATCGAGACGAACTTGCCGAGATAAGGCATCGCTATCTTCAGAATATAGTCGTGAGGAAGGTCTTCAGGCGTGCACAGGCCCTGACGGGGGTGCTCGATCATCCACATGACCGCGGATATCACGCCCATGGCCACCTGCACGGTCGTAGCGTTCTGACCTGGCGCGAGCTTCCTCGCCTCCTCGATGCTCAGGATGCTGCCGCACCACCAGCTTCCATACTCATGGCCCATGAGCAACGCCCCGAGGATGTCCTCTCCCGAGACTATCTCTCTCTCCTTCAGGATCCTGAGCTTAGATTGCATCACATAGTTGTTGCACCTCAGCTCATGCAGGGAGGCTATGGTGCAATCGCAGGGCATGTACGCATAGTGAACGGTCGGCCTGTAGATCGCTTTCCCGTCCTTCCACACCGTTAACTTGTCTGACAGTCCAAAGGCCTCGCCATGCCTTATCGCCATGCCAACTATCTCGCAGTCTGGCACCCACGACCTGACCCAGGTGTTCATGCCCATCTGTGCGAGCATGATCTGGTTCTTCGGTCCGGTCTTAGGAACGTACGCCAGAGGAGGCAAGGTCTTCTCGTGCGTCCCCCAGCCGATCTCGGACGGTGCTGTCCCCTCCTCTCTTAGCCCTTCGATGCTCCAGGTGCCTACGAACTCGTCGACCCTCTTCGGCCTCTTGGTGATCTGGGTGTCCCTCTCAGAGCAATGGATTACCTTGACGTCCAAGGCCATGGCCAGCTCTGCGAAGTTATGCGTCCTCATCAGGGCCCGTAGCCTTTCGGCCTCCTCCTCGCGGACCTTGTCATCTTCGATCAGCTTTTCGGCGATGTCGAAAAGCGCATGTTTGACGAAGTGGGTGATCAGACCGGGGTTCGCCCCGTGGTCTATTACGGCCGTCACCCCATCGTCCCACCCCTTCGTGAGCTCGCGGAGGCGCATCTGCCTGGCATATAATGATTTCTCCACGGGGTCCTTTGAACCTATCTCGGCCATGGAGTCCCACACCTCCACCGAGGTGTTGATGAAAAGGACATCATGCTCGTGGCACCATCTGATCAGCGTGCACGTGTCCAGGTTCCATGATAGGTCTATCAAGAGCCCGCCAGGGCCCAGGTATTGTGACAGAACCCCATCGAGGTTCTGCTCGGTGATCCTCTGCCTCTTGAACCTTATCCCCTTGCTGGTCCATTGTCTCAGGGCAGGGGCCTTGTTCTCGAAATCTATGATCGTGATGTTCTCATATGGTATCTCTATATGCTTCAGCAATATAGGGAGCGTGCATCTGGCCACAGAACCGTACCCGATTATCAATACCTTACCGTCGAATCTCATCATTTCTGAAAAAACCTCTTTTTCTTTGAAACTCTTATGGGAATCTAACGGTCGGATAAATGGTTTTCCCCGGTCCCTAAAAAATAAGGGAACATTGTGTTCGGATCGGACATATTCCCTGATTTATGTCCCGGTAGGCGCACCATCTCGAGATGGACGAGAGTGGGAAGTGCTGGTGATACCTATGGTCATATCGTTCTCAACAGCAATGATACCCCCGATCGACCAACTGCGCCAACAGATATGCCTGGACGTTCAAGTGGCCTAAGAAAATGCAGATGAAGATTAATATGACCTCCTCAAATCCTGTCGTCCAAGCGCAGGTGCGTGGTTCAAATATCTTCGACATCTGACAGAGACAGATCGACCAATTATGGTCTCGGCATCGACACTGGTGGGACCTATACCGACGTCGCGTTGGTCGATTTTAGGACCCTAAAGGTCCTTGCCAAGGCCAAGGCGAGGACCACACATCATGACCTCAGCATCGGGCTGGGTGAGGGTGTGGACAAGGTGATGAGCTATGTCGACGAACACTTCGAGCCGAGCCTGGTAGGGGTGTCGACGACCTTGGCCACCAACTCCGTCCTTGAGGGCAGATTGGGGCGGGTAGGGCTCATCGGGCTGGGGTGGACACCTCAGGAGGGAAAGGAGTTCGGCGCGAAGAAGCAATGCTTCCTTGCTGGCGGTCATGACGTCAGAGGGCGTGTGCTGGCCTCTATTGATCATCGTGAGGTGATGCGCTCGGTCGAGGAGATGGTCGAGCATGTCGACTCGATCGTGGTCTCGGGGCTTTTCAGCGTCTACAATCCCGCCCATGAGAAGGAGGTCAAGCGCCTCATACAACAGGATCACGACATACCGGTCGTCATGGCGCACGAGCTCACTGGGGAGCTGGGGTTCCATGAGCGCACGGTAACTGCCGTTCTGAACGCGGGCCTGATACCGGTCCTTAGGGACTTCCTTGAAAAGGTCCAAGTCATACTCTCAAAAAAGGGGATACGGGCACCGTTGATGGTGTTCAAGGGCGACGGCTCTCTCATGAACATCCGGACGGCCATGGAGAGACCGGTCGAGACCCTTCTCTCAGGGCCTGCGGCGAGCGCCATGGGAGGGATGTTGTTATCTGGAAAGAAGGACTGCATCGTCATAGATATGGGTGGGACATCTACCGACATTGCCGTGATGGAGAACGGCAGGTCGAGGACAGCGCCCAATGGCGCGGTGGTCGGCTCTTGGCCGACGAGGGTGGAGGCGGTCAACGTATGGACAGTAGGCCTAGGTGGTGACTCCGAGATAAGGGCCACGAAGCATGGGCTCAAGGTGGGCCCTTATAGGGTCATGCCGCTCTGTTTCGCATCACAGAGATATGAGCGTCTCGTTGAGAAGATGAAGGCCCTTGGGGAGCCAAGGTTCCTTGTCGCCTCGATGCGGACGGTGAACGGGCTCTCTGAAAATGAGAAACTCCTTGTCGAGCACATAAGAAAGAACGGTCCATCGACGTTCACCGAGCTTAAGATGGCATTCGAGGAGATGTACCTCATAGACAGGCATATCAGCTCGCTTTGGAAGCAGGGGGCAATAGAAGGTATCGGGCTTACGCCCACCGACATATTGCACGTCTTGGGAATATATCGTGAGGGGGATGTTGAGGCCTCAAGGATTGGATTGAAGATCTTCTCTTTGGCGCATGGCCTAGAAGAGACGGAGATGACGGAGAAGCTGTTCAACAAGGTCCTTTCACGCATCGGAGAGGAGCTTCTGAACAAGGTCCTATCTGACGAGCTTGGCGAGCTTCCCAAGCACGAAGCTGTCGGTCACATCATAAATGGCATGAGCGGTGGGCGAAGGTTCTCGAACCTGAGGCTCAGGGCAAAAATAGATCATCCGATCGTCGGGCTCGGAGGTCCGGCCAGGGCTTTCCTTCCCCGGTTGGCCGAGATGATGGATGTGGAGGTCATCATACCTGATGACCACGAGGTCGGCAACGCTATCGGAGCGGTATGTGGCCAGGTCTCCGAGTTCGTTGACGTGTTCGTCTATCCGAGGGACAGGGGTTTCGCGGTCTACTCCATCTTCGCAAACCCTATCTACTACACGGAGAAGGCGGACGCCGTGGCAAAAGCGAAGGAAATGGCATCTCGTCATGCCATCGCCAGGGCCGAGATGTCGGGCGGTCACGACCTGAAGGTGGAGATAATCGTCGACGAGGAGAGGGAAAGACCAGACAGCCCTCTCGGCTCCGATGCGCTGGTCCAGATAAGGGTAAGGGCCAGGGCCGTCGGCACTCCCTTGGATGGGGATTGATGGCTGCAAAGGTCGGCAGCAATTTTTTTGTGGTCATGAACCGACATTCTTTCGGCCAGGCCTCTAGCGTTCAAATGTCATGAGGATATGGGATGAACCATCACATGCTCATTTGTTTTCCTGATGGGAGTGACGTCCCAGAGAAAGATGACCAATATGATGGACCAGGTCGGCCCCTATTGCCACATTCGACGAACGCCCTTCGAAGATGATCAACGAGATAGAACAATTTGACCATTATGGCCGATGGTCATTATCTCCTCAATCTCGAACGGTCGTCGCTTTGAAGGTAGAATAAATGGGCCTGGCCCATCACAGACCGGAGACCTGAAGAATTATATCCATAGAACCGGCGCACAGGTAATGCCAACGACCCTGGCGGGTTAGATGCACAGTTATAAATATGGCCTATGCCACCACCATCTGAAAATAATCTCGTCTGCGGTCAGCAGATCGTTTTTCTTTTCGAAACAGAGTGAAGATGATGCCATCGTTTACAGATCTTAAGATATCACATGAGATAGTCAAGGCCATGCATGAGATGGGCTGGACCGAGCCTACGCCGGTCCAGGCCCAGGCGATCCCGGCTGGTCTGGAGGGCAGGGACATGTTCGCCCAGGCCCAGACCGGCACCGGCAAGACCGGTGCCTACGGGACCATAATATTGATGAGGACAGAGCCAGGCTACAAGGAGCCTGATGCCCTCGTTGTCGTTCCAACAAGGGAGCTCGCAAACCAGGTGGCCGACGAGCTAAACCATCTCGGGAAGTACACTGGTCATGAGTCAATGCCGATCTATGGCGGGGTCGGCATCGAGCCACAGATCAAGCACCTGAGAAGGGGGACGGACACGGTAGTGGTCACCCCTGGCAGGGCGAAGGACCTCCTTGAGAGGAACGAGCTGGACCTCTCGAAGGTGTCGGTCGTGGTCCTGGACGAGGCGGACAGGATGCTCGACATGGGCTTCATCCGCGACATCAACTTCATCATGTCAAAGTTGCCCAAAAAGAGGCAGACCCTTCTGTTCTCCGCCACGATGTCCCCGGACATCAAACAGCTGGCGATGAGACAGATGGTGAACCCGTTGGAGGTCCTCGTATCGAAGGATGAGCCAGTACTGGACCTTACAACGCAATACTTCCTGATGGCCACCAGGGAGACCAAGCGTGACGCGCTCTATGCTGTTCTGAACAAGTTCCATGAAAAGACCATCATCTTCTGTCATACCAAAAGAAGGGTCGACCAGCTGAAGAGGAAGATCGTCGCCGACGGTTATGATGCAGCCGCCATCCACGGCGATGTCGCGCAGAACAAGAGGGAGAAGGTCATGAGCGCGTTCAGGGAAGGCTCGGTGGACATGCTCGTCGCGACGGACGTGGCAGCGCGAGGGTTGGACATCGACGATGTCGAGCTGGTCGTCAATTATGATGCCCCCATGGACCCGGACACATATGTTCACCGCATCGGCAGGACAGGGAGGGCAGGGAAAGAAGGCGTGGCGGTATCGATCTTCCTCCCAGAGGAGCGAGGCCTTCTCCGAGAGATCCTGACCAAAACCAAAAAGCCCATTGACCTGCTTGATATCGAGGTCGTCCCTGCTCCTGTACCTCGGGTCGATCCAAGGGGGACCCAGGCAAGAGAAGTACACATTTCCGTAAAAAAACGTCATCAAAGCGGTCCAGGCAAAATGAACGTTACAAGGGACCAGAAAAGGAGAGGCGGGGAGCATTCACATAACAAAAGAAGAAAGGGCCATGGACAAGCTCATGTTAGATGAGCCCGTCAGCGATCGCGTCCAAATTATTGAAGTGGATTAATGACCTTGGCAAGAGGACCATGTTAGGGCATAGGTCAATAGCCAGATTTGATCCTGACTGTCCGACGCCCCTCTTGAAGTAAAGAAAAGAAGGGGCTCTATGCAGAACATATGGCAGCTCAATATGGTTGAGACCCGCCTTCCATATGCACGGCCCGATAATTTCAGGGCGTTCAATTCTCCGCCTCATCTAAAGCCAGGCCGAGGCACCATTTCGCTCTTGTTCATAGCCTTTCCAGGATCTGCTTCCTCTTCTCATCATATTCCTGTTGTGTGACCAACCCCTTTTGTCTCAGGTCATCAAGCTCCCGCAACCTTTCCTCGGTGCCCAGGGCCGAGGGTCGTTGGACAGGTTGGTCGACGACGACCACCGGCATTGCGGATGGATTGATCACTGCTGCCGCGATCTTGTTGACCTCGAACGGCCTCCCGACGTTCTCCCACTCCACAGCTCCCCCGCTCCTGAGCTTGATGCCTGGCGATTCATAGTCGATCCCTCCCTTTTCACCGGCCGTTGCGAAGTATATATCACCGTAGCCGAAGACCCTCTCATACCAGGGCTGAATGACCGTGACGTTCTGGATCTTGTCCACGCCAGTATCAGCATATCTTAGCGTGAAAATCCCGTATCTTGTGATTATCCTCCGGTCCGTGATGACGAACATCACCCGGTTGAGATAGATGTAATTGATCAGGAGGGCGACGAGCGCAAAGATCAGGGGCACGAGGTACCAATACCATTCAAGGCCCTTGTCCGAAAGGAATGCCCATACCGCAATACCTATCCCAGCGACCCCGCCCAAGAGCCCGAACCTTCTTTCGACAAGGGCCATCATGATGCAGATAAGGACAACGATCCCCAATGCGGGGAGGTATCCATCATTTTCAACATAGACCATCATGACTGAGAAATATACCAGCGCGAAAAAGGTGAGCAAAAGTCCCCTTCCGAGTATGACGATCGCCGCGGGCTTCCCCTTCCATCTCAAGGTCTCGCCAGGCATCAGGTAATCGGAAGGAGGCGCTCCGCTCGCGATCCTCGCCGCGGTCTTTCCAAACCTCTTCCCCATCTTTCTCCCTCTTCACAGCTTAAAAGGGGATGATGGATATATTATTGATACCAGATGAACCTCAAGGGATGGGATCAGGCCATCCAGAGCTCCTCCTCTATCACGACCTTCCCGTCGTCCCTCCTCACGATGTCGACGAAGACGTACTTGCCCTTTGGGACCCCGATCTCCTTGAGCATCTTCTTTACCTCCCTCTTCGAATCTTCGTTGTTAGCGCACTCGATGGTCCCCTTGCGTATGTCTCCAGACCAGTTGATCGTATAATCGTACGTCGCCATGCTGTCATCTCCTGGGATATCCTAGTGCATGTCCTTCAACCGGATAAAATGATCGAATTAGGTAAGTCCGATATCGAACAGACCCCATCCTCAACAAGGTCCCTGGCATGGAGGTGAGTCCCAAAGACGATCTGGATGAGCAGAGGCAAGAATGCTCCGCTTCAGACATACATGATCAGATCCTGTCCCATTATTTTTCGACCCTCCCAAGGCAAAAACATCATATGGGGGATAACTGTAATCACTCCCAAGGAGGCAGGTTGAGATGAGCGACGAAGGTCTTTATCCATACATATTCAAGCGCAGGTCGGTCAGGAAATATCAGAAGGAGCCGCTCGACCCATCGGTCCTGTCCGATATCTCGACATTCATCGATAATATTGTACCATTGGTCCCGGGTATTCGGACCGAGATAAGAGTCCTGAACGAACAGACCATAAAGGGCATGTTCAGGACCAACGCACCACATTACATCGCCTTTTACTCGGAGAAGAAGGATGGATATCTCCCGAACGCGGGGTTCATGCTCCAACAGCTCGACCTTTATCTCGCTAAGAAGGGGATTGGTAACTGCTGGCAGGCCGGTGCAAAACTTGCAAAGGGAGGAGGGGAGCCTCCTCAGGGGATGGAGCTGGTGATCATGACCTCATTCGGAAGGCCCGCAGAGGAGATATATCGTAAAGGGCCTGATGAGTTCAAGAGGAAGGAGGTCACCAAGATATCTTCCGTAAAGGGGATGGAGAACATCATAGAGGCCGCCAGGCTTGCCCCTTCCAGCGTTAACAACCAATCATGGTATTTCACCGGCGGGGATGGGAAGATATACGCATTCGCGGAGAGGTCGCTCATAACCGACCATCTGAACCGCATCAATGTGGGGATAGCGCTCTGCCATATGTGGCTGGCCGCACAGCACGAGGGGAGGAAGGTCTCCTTCGATCTCAGCGGTTGCGATGCTGACATGATACCAAAGGGCTATGCCTTTGTGGCCACCATGACGATAGAATAAGAAAGGCGTTGGGGATGAAGAGCGAGGATGGGATAAGGATACTCAGGGACATCCATGCCGTCCCCGAAGGGTCGAGCTGCGCAATGATCATTCGCCATGCTGACCGAGGCGGGGAGCTTGGCCAGATCGTAAGGAATGATGAGGGGCTCAATGAGACCGGTATAAGAAGGGCGAGGGAGCTCGGCTCCCGTCTCACCAGGTTCAATATGTTAAAGGCATTCTCGAGCCCTGTCGGCCGCTGTGTGGACACCGCCAAGCTCATCTCAGAAGGGTTTGGTCAGGGTATAGTGCCTGAGAGAACCGAGCTTCTTGGCATGTCCGCACCTTTCATGGTGGACACGAAGAGGGCCTATGATAAGATGCGAGAATTAGGTCTGATAGGTTTCGTTGACCTATATGTCAATGACAAGATCGACAGGAGCATCGCCCTGCCCTGCGGTCAAGGAATGAAGATGCTACTATCGTACGCGATCGAGAAGATCAAGGACATGGACAACGGCCTCGGCCTCTTTATTACCCATGACATGATCATCACGCCACCGATGGCCTATTATTTCGGATACGATTTTCGTACGAAAGGCCTGGTGCCATTCCTGGACGGGATCATTCTCTATCGGACGGACAATGGTCTCGTCGCAAGGTACGACGGGAGAGAGATACCGGTCAGCGAGGAGGGCACCCCTCTTGAAAAGTGGGGGTCTGTGCCTTGATCGACCATCAGATATGGTAGAGGATGGCCGTCTCCACCATATGCTCATCTTCTCGCCATTGGTCGGTCTAGGGCCGTGGGCCGTCTGACCATTTTGAACCGTGGGCATCCAACTTATGCCCCTCCAGATATCTTTATCTAGTCATTGCTCCACTAATTCGCAGCAAGGTGGTAAATATCGCAGAAAAGGACATCGCGGTCGCGTTGAACGAGAAGAGCCAAGACCTCAAGAAGATGTTCAAGGAACTTGAGGCGAACCTTGAACAGTGGAAGTTCTCGATCGAGGAATCGAAGGAAGGCATCAGGGTGGAGATACACGCCACTGCATTGATAAAGAGGGAGAAAAAGGCCAAGGAATGATCGGGACGATCTTCAAACCCATTCACTCCTTCCGTTTCCTTATTCCCTTCCTTTTCATGAGGTCGATGAGCTCAAGCTTCACCTCGTCAGAGAAATTGATGTCTGGACGGCGTTGGATGAGCTCAATGAAGTCCGCCGCGTGTTGGATGTCCCTCCTTGAGAAATGCCTGGATGCCAAGGAGACGATCTTCCTTGGAGGCGCATATTGCAAAAAAGAAGCGATCTGACATGCGATATCATATGCCCTCTTATCCTCTTCAGGCGCCTCATCCAGGAAGTTACCGACGTCCATTATGTACACCCTGTCCGCGAACATTATGTTCTCCGGCTTGATGTCCCCATGGAATATGCCGTTCTTGTGCATCATCGCCAGATATGAGAACGCTGTGTCGAGGTGGTCCTCGGTGATCTTCGAGACATCACTTATCGGCCTGGCATCAAGGAACTCCTCGACGAGCATCCATAGGTTCCCCTTCAGCTTATGATATCCCAACGGCCTTGCCGTGGGGATCCCTAGACCATGGATGGCTCTCAGAAGCTCATATTGGTGCCTCGCCATCTTCTCGGCCGAGGCGTTGAAATCGAACATCGGGGCCCTGCCGTTCATCTCAAGGAATATGTTCTTGAAAAGCTGGATCGTCCTCGCCGTCATCAGCTCGGAGTTGCCTAGGATCTTGGCGAACACCTTGACCTCGTTGCCCATCCGATCCACCCCTTGGATCTTGACAGGGATCGAGAGCCTGGACCCTCCTGCACCTAAGGGCTTGATCATCATCTCCTTGAAGCCGTATTCCCTCCGCATGATCTCATGCACAGATTCCAGGACCTGTCTGAAGAACTCACGGTGAGCGTCATAATCGATGGCCTCTGCCCGTGACATATCACTCCTCCGCTATGGAAGTGCCAGCTTCTTTATCATCGCTGGGGGCCTTCTCTCTCAGATGCCTTGCCCTTTGCTTCTCCCTCTCCTTCCTCCGTGCCTGCCTCCATAAGGCGATCCCAAGACCCAGGGCATTTAGACGATGTACCTTTAGACCCTTCTTGACCCCTCTTCCCAGCTCAAATACGGGCTTCCCCTTGTGGGTGTAGATGACACGCCAAATGGCCAGGTCGGGTATGTTCGTGTAAAGCTCGTTGGTGTTGATCACGATGTCCTTTCCTCTTATCGTTATCTCGGCATCGACGACGTTCTCCATCTTTATCGGCACCCTTATGCCATTGGCGAACGCGGCCCGGAACAATGCGTAAGATATGACCTCCACCGTAGCGAGGTCGATCGCCCTTTCCGACCTCGGGGGAGGCATTTGTCGGACAGCCTCATCCTTTAAGGTATGAGGAGCGGCATCCTTTGGGCCTTCGTCCCTATCATCTACAGTGTGAACACCGCCTTCTCCCCCTTCCTTTCCATCCTTTTCCTCCAGGTACGGGGCGCCATCCTTGTGGTACTTGCTCTGGACATTGACGCTCCCCTTTTTTGACCAGTACTCTTCGAACCTTTCAAGGTCAGCGTCCACCCCGAACATCCCTTCAGGAAGGCCCTCTTTATGATATTCACCGAGCACCTTCCTGGTCTTAGGTTCTTCCCACTCCTCGGGGCACATCAATGCCCTGTCGCAGACGGGCCCATCGGGCCTTCTTTCCTTCCTCTCCGGGTCGGCCATGGAACACCTACTTTTTTATAAGGACCTGAAACCTCGCAAAGATCCTGGTGCCGTCGCTATATTCCTCCATCGAGATCTTCCAATCCTCCAGCTCTGCGTTGATGGTCTCGAAGAACTTGTCGATCTCGTCGACGATCTTCTCCACGTTCTCAGGCTTCCCGCCGACAAGGTTCAGGACTGACGACACCTTCTCTTTCTTGCCCATTTGATTATCCCAGGGTTCTAACTTAGCCGGGGATAATTATCCTTTTCTATAGGTCCGTTCAATGACCGAGCGTCCCATTTCCAGACAAAACCTAGATTACGAAAGATACGGACAGGATGCCCCTATCTTTAATGATTAAGTATCGGTCCGTGCGTCTATACCCGATTGTGGAAGAGCAAGTGGACCTGGAGGACCTGACTGTCTGCTACGACCCTGTCGGCTTCCGTTCAGAGGTGCTGAAGGAGATCGAAACGGAGACCTACATGCTCCAGAAGGTCGAAAGACCCTCTGACATGTTGAATCTGGTGCACATTGCCGCCATAGTCGCCCTCGGGGTGGCGGGAGCGATAATCTTCACGGACATCACCGCCCTCTATCTATGGCTGGTGATCGGTCTTCTGATCTATTCCTATAATTTCCTAACCTTGCTCAATCCGACCACCACCATCCGGGTCCGTCCCAAGGAGGCGAAGGCTTTGAGACGGAAGGGGAAGGACACAAAATGGTTGGCCTTTAAGCTCCTTGCCAAGAAAAAGAAACTTGCGATAGAGGTCGGCCTGACAGTCTTTCTTGGAGGGAACGTGCCTCTTGTCGTAAGCTTCGCGATGATATTCGGCCTGGCCCTTATTTTTGTCCTGTATTACACATTCTTCACGGATGTGATAGGGGTCTATACCGCCACCATAGTGATGGTCCAGATAGGGCTCATCATCGGATTCCAGCTATTGATCTACTTCCTCGAGCCCGAATCTCAGGGGGTGACAAGGCTGGCCAGAAAGGTCCAAAGACAGATCGGGGAGATGAGGTCGAAGGGAAGGATCTGGGCGTTGCTCTTCATTTTAGGGATAATTGGTTTCATTTTCATCAGCGCCGTGCTCGTCATAGGTGCCTCTCTTCTTCCGAACTATACGATGGTGGCCTTGGGGATCGAGATATTCGAGGTGGGCAGCGCGAACCTTCCTTTGCTCCTCATCATCGTGGTCATCGAGCTCTTCGTCATGAGGCATTTCCAGTCATTGGCGAGCCGGGGCATGGCGGTCCGGATGCTGACGTCGCGCATCCGGAAGATGCGAGAACAGGTCCTTGCGCGGTTCGACGACCTGATGGAGAGGAGCCGATATATGACAGAGGAACAGTTCGAGTCCGAGTTCACGGACATCAGAAGGACGTTCTATTCGCTCGTCATCGTCGATGTGATAAAGGTCGATATATTAGGAAGATCGCCCATATATCTGATAGGCCCAAGACTGAAATATCTGTTGGATGACAAGGTCCTGAACCACTTCCACGATTAATCAGAACCAGAGAGGACATCATCTGTCGAGACCCCCTCACCGTTCTTTTCCAACATATCGACCCAATCCCAATGTGGGACGGTCATCCTCCTCCTCTCCTTTACCATTTCGTATGCTTGGAGATGTGATATTCCCAGCTTCCGGCTTATATAGACCATGGCGACGAAAGGGGACCTGTCCCTTCCATGATAGCACCTGATGAGGACCTTTGCCCCCATCCCTGCCAAGGCAAGGATGAACCTGACCTCTCGTTCTATGAGGTCGACCTTCGGCGTCCGACGGGACCTGCCTTTCGAATCATCGAACAACACCCTCGAGTCCAAGACCAGGTCTATCCCTTCACGCTGGAGCATCTTGACGTTCCTTGCGTCCATCCAGTTCCCGATGGCCACGTTGTCATCTATCCAATCGATCATGAGACCACTCAAAAGCGTGAAGGGTGCTGGACAGTACCATCCTATGACAGACCTTTGACCGCCTTCATCGCCTCTTCCGAGTGCTTCTTGCCCTGAAGAGCTGATGAGTAGACCATCCTGACCACACCCTTTTCATCGATCACATAGGTGACCCTTGCGGGCGTACCTCCGATCCCGACCGCGCCGAACATCTCCCGCACCTTCCCCTCAGGGTCGCTCAGCAAGGTGAAGGGGAGCTCATGTTCCGTCGCAAACCTTTTGTGTGATTCAACACTGTCAGAGCTGATGCCAAAGACCTTGGCACCTTCTCTCATGAAGCCCTCATGCATCTCCCGGAATGCCCTCGCCTCCATGGTGCATATGCTCGTAAAGTCAGCTGGATAGAAGTATATCACTAGCTTTCCCTTTCCAATATGCTCCGACATGTCAACTAGCTTCCCGTCCTGGTCCCTGAGGGTGAAGCCAGGGACACGATCGCCCTCCCGTAATCCTTTCATAAGATCCTCTGATGACATTTGGAGCTAGAGCGTATTTTGAATTTACGCATGCAGCAGCATGATAACACCAGACCGTCTTACGATCATGACCAAGAAGGAGGGGGCCCTGATGATCGACGATAGAGGGGGCGGCCGTCGGCCCGACCGACCTTCGATCGTTGGGCCTGTTGTTGCAGGACAGAAAATGACATTGTGCAGGGCATGTTCCATAATTATCCGCTGTCCAGGTCTAACCCATCCACCATACGGGCATGATATATCGGATAAGATCAGGTATGCGGGAAATGTATAAAGTGGCGGATAATCGGATAGGACCATCCCATCATAATATCAGGTCGGGCCATTTTTCCATGATCGCCGATAAGATGTTGACACATGGTCAGGCCGTCATCCGTTCCGTCGACCGAACGTCAACGAACTTGTTCTGACATCGTTTTAAATAAAATATCGCGATACCCAGCGCAACTTCAGGGAGAATGATTGATGGAGGAGGTCCTTCCACCCCAGGACGTCGGGCAGTTCAAGGATTACCACGAGGCATATCGGAATTTCAACTGGTCATTTCTGGAAGCCCATTTCGATTGGTCGAGGGGCGGGACCTACAACATCGCTCATGAGGCGGTGGACAGGCATGCCAATGGGCCGAGGAGGGACAAGACCGCACTTTGCTCTGTCAGATCCGACGGTACGATCGGGAAAATTACGTTTGGGGAACTGTCAAATTTATCCAGCAGGTTTGCTGACGGTCTAAGGAAGCTCGGGGTCTCACCGGGCGATAGGGTTTTCATATTCTTGGACAGAACGACCGAGCTGTTCATTTCATTGATAGGCACGATAAAGATGGGGGGGATAGCCGGTCCTTTATTCTCAGCGCTAGGCCCCGAGGCGGTCTTGGACAGGGCAAAGGACAGCAAGGCCTCGGTCTTCATCACCTCACCATATCTTTACAAAAGGATCGCCCCCATCATCAGACAGTTGGACGATGTGAGACATTTCATCGTCGTGGGCGGAGGCAAGGACCTCGGTGAAAGGGTGATACCTTTCGATGAGGTGATGGCCGTCGGGGACCCGACGTTCAAGTGCGCCAACATGAGGCCCACCGACCCTTATATCATCCACTATACCTCGGGTTCCACAGGCAAGCCCAAGGGTATATTGCTGCCTCACCGGGCGATGCTCCAGCAGGTCTGGGGGAGCATTTCAGTCGTCGATCTGCGCGAGGATGACGTCTATTGGTGCACCGCCGACCCTGGTTGGGTCACAGGGACCTCCATCGGGATCCTGGGGCCATGGTATCTCGGGACGACGATAATCTCCTACGAAGGAAGGTTCGATGCGAGGACCTGGTATTCCATCCTGGAAAAGATGAAAGTGACCGTCTGGTTCACCGCGCCGACCGCCCTGAGGATGCTCATGCGGTCGGGAGATGAACTGGTCAGGGAGTTCGACCTCTCAAAGTTGAGGCATGTCTGCTCGGCCGGTGAACCGCTGAACCCCGAGGTGGTACGTTGGGGGATGAACGTCCTTCAAAAGAGGATACATGATAACTGGTGGCAGACCGAGACCGGTGCCCCGTGCATCTCTAATTTCAGATGCATGAACATCAGGCCCGGCTCGATGGGCAGACCGGTCCCGGGCGTCGTCGCGGCCATCGTCGACGAGAACGGCAACGAGCTGCCCCCAAGGAAGGAAGGGTTCCTGGCCCTGAGGCCAGGCTGGCCCTCCATGATGGTAGGGATATGGGGGAACGTATCGAAGTATCGTGAGTATTTCTACGTCCCAGGATGGTACACCTCAGGCGACCAGGCATACATGGACGAAGACGGGTATTTCTGGTTCCTGGGACGGGTGGATGACGTCATCAAGACCTCTGGGGAAAGGCTCGGGCCGTTCGAGGTGGAATCGGCATTGATAGAGCATCCGGCCGTTGCGGAATCGGCGGTCATCGGGAAGCCAGATGAGCTGAGGGGAGAGATCGTCAAGGCCTTCATCGTGCTAAGGCCAGGAAAAGAACCTTCAGATGAGCTGAGGGCCGATATCACCAATTTTGTTAAGACGAGGCTGTCCTATTATGCCTATCCCCGTGAGATCGAGTTCGTCACCACCTTGCCAAAGACACGCTCTGGAAAGATCATGAGGCGGGTGCTCAAGGCAAAGGAGCTCGGGCACGACCTAGGAGATACATCGACGATGGAGGAATGACCCCCTAAGAGATCGCATCGACCGAGCATGTCCAACCCGTCGCAATATCGATTCTCATCTCGCAATCTTCTTGAATCTGTAGAGGGTTCATGCCCTATCCCGGTGCTCTGATGATCAACGTCCTCCTCATCGATGTCGACGAATCCTTGCAGCATCTGTGCAAGAAATATCTCGAGAGGTCCAGCGATCTCCATGTTGAGATGGTGCAGTCGGTACGCGACGGTGAGAAGCTGATCTCGAAGAAGAAGATAGACGTGATCGTCGCGGACGTCTACCTCCCCTGGATGAGCGGATTGGAATACCTGAAGAAGCTGAGGATGAGAAAAGACCCCATCCCGTTCATCCTTTTCTCTGGGCGCGTCGAGGAGGATGTGGTCATCGACGCTTTGAACTCCGGGGTGGATTACTTTATTTTGAAGGGCCCCAACCCCATCTCAAAACTAGGCGACCTTGAGCAGATGGTGAGGTCGGCCGTGCATGACCATTGGAGGGAGAAAGCGAACAGCCTCAAGACGACCGCCTTTGACAGGGCCGTCGTTGGGAATTTGATGATAGATGCACATGACAGGGTCCTTGAGGTAAACGAGGCAGCATTAGGGCTTTGGAAGGTGGAGGACCGCTCCAAGCTTGTGGGCAAGGAGATAAAAGACCTCTTGGAGCACGGCGACGTCATCGATGTCATAAAGGCGGGCATCGACATCCTAGGCCGGTGGGAAGGGGATTTCACCGCAAAGAGGACAGATGGGACGACCTTCACGGCATACGCGTATGTTACCAGCATAAAAGACGAGACAGGAAAGCTGTTCGGCCACCACGTCACGCTCATCGATGTGACGGAGAAGAGGGCGTGCGACGAGTCCCTTAAGAAAAGTCATGAGAATCTGAGGCTCATCGCCGAGAACTCCACAGATTGGATCTCGATGCTCGACCCGTTCGGAGGGATAACATATTCCTCGTCTGCGATCAAAGAGCTCACTGGTCACGCCCCTGATGATGTGGTGAGGATGGAGCTCTTCAAGCTTGTCCCACCTGAGGACGTTCCGGCGATCAAACAAGCGATGGGGGTGATGCTCGACACGGGTTCGGCCCCTCCTATCGAGTTCCGATTGAGGAGGAAGGACGGCTCCCTCGTAAACGTCGAGGCCAAAGGGAGGGTCGTGGATGTTGGCAATGGGCAAGGATTAAGGGTCCTGATGATCACGAGGGACGTCTCGTGTAGGCCGCGCCAAGAGCAACCGGCTGTGCCCGTCATCGGACCAATAAATGAAGAAAAGGTCATTCTCTCTGACATGAACGTCGTCACCAAGGTCGAGGACCTTGAAAGACTGATGGATGTGATGGGGCATCTGGAGCTGGTGAAGGAAAGGGCCAAGGACCCATGGTTGCTCGACAGGCTTGCCAAGATGGAGGAGCTCCTTGGCACCGTGATCGACAATGCGAACAGCGTCCTGGAGTTCCAGCAGATCGGCACCAAGGAGGCGGAATGGCAAAGCGTCCACGATCTCTTGAGGGACATCATCATCCGCATAGATCCTGACGATGTCCACGTTCAGGTGCTCGCGAAGAGATTGGAGGTGCTCGCGGACCCCATGCTCGACCGCGTCTTCTACAGTCTGATCGACAACACCATGAAGCACGGCGGAAAGGCGCATAAGATCTGGGTGGCGTACGAGATGGAGGGCAGCGCCGTGAAGATAATATTCGAGGACAATGGCGTCGGCATCCCAATGGATATGAAACCGAGATTATTCGAGAGGAGGTACGGAAAGCACGGCCTGCCCCTTGCACATGCCGTTCTGGCCGCGACAGGTATATCCATATGCGAGACGGGCACCCCTGGTAAAGGCGCGAGGTTCGAGATCACGGTCCCCAATGGGAAGTTCAGACTGCGGTAGCCGGGCCTTCCTGACCCAGGTCAGATCCACAGGGAATCCTTCCATGGACATTTTTAAAGATCTCAGGATAAGACAGATTTAACATTACCTTTCTAAGACACCACACTGGAGCAATATGACTATTGTCTCCAGATCCTTGGCCGTCTATGATCGAAGAAAAGTATGATGAAGGTCCTTCCGTCATTTTTTTCCCTTCAATTTATAACCGACCCCCTCGAACTCAGCGACCAGGACCCCCCCTGAGATGACATCAACCTTGTAGGTGGACGTCCTATCGTCCTCAGAGACCTTCCTGGCTATCGCGACCATGTCCTCCTTGGCCGGCCTTAGATACCGGATGCTCGCGGACATTGCCACCTCGGGATACTCGCCCAGATTTCCAATGAGCGCAAAGGCCTCGTCCGCCAGGGTGAAGATCGCCCCTCCATGTGCGATCTTGAAACCGTTGATGTTCCCTCTGATCGGCATCTCGACCCGCACCTCCTCCTTTGTGAGGAGGGTGACCCTCATGTCGAACCTCTTTGCATACTCACAGTTGTTGATTGCCTCGATCCGTTCTGAGACATCCATAGGCGGCTCCATGACGATCATCTCTTGACATCCGGCCCTCTATGAACGTTCTAAGGGCTCATGAGCCCTTCATCTTTGCGGACGCTCTCACTCGGAGAAGTAGGGCTGGTCCTTGCCATCCGTAAAGCGGTTCGCTAGAAGGAACGCGCGTAGCTTCTCGTGATATAGCCTAGGGCTGATTATATGCCCCGCCCCTTTGATGTTCTCCAGGATCGATCCCCTGATGCCCTGGGCGAGCTCATCGCTGTACTGGGGTGGGACCATTATGTCATCGGTCCCATGGAGAATGAGCGTCGGGGCCTTGATACGTTCGAGACTTGGGCCCCCATCGAACCCGTCCAGGGCCTTCTTCTGCCTTTCGAAACCGATGATGCTTTGTTCTGAGAACGAGACCTGGGCCTTATGACCAGCCTGCCTCTTTTCCCTCATCCTGAAAGAGGCCTCGGTCATACAGAAGGCCTGCATCATCATGAAGAGAGATTCGTAACTGGCGCCTTCGTGCACCATCTTTATCATAGTATCTATGGCATAGGAGGACCTCGCAGGCCTTCTTGTATATGTCGAGATAAGGGTCAGGGAACCGACCATCTCCGAATATCTTGATGCAAGGTCCTGGGCCACGTTGCCCCCCATTGACCATCCTACTACGTGGGCCTTCTTGATTCCCAGCCCCTCCAAGAGCCCAATGACATCGTCGGCCAGGTCCTCCATGGTGAAGTCCTCGTCGGGATATTCCGTCTGGCCGGACCCTCTTGCGTCGAAGGTGATCACTGTGAATTCCGAGGAAAGCAATGGTACAAGCCCCTTCCAGAAGCTCACATCCCCGCCAAGGCCGGTGATCAGCACCACCGGTTCCCCCTCCCCGTTGATATGGTAATGCAGCTTGACCCTTCCCAGGTCCATCTTCGGCATCTGCTCGGTCAAAGGATGTCGATATCCGACATATTGTTATCGGTGCTAATCCGCAATAACTCCGTTAACATCATTGATATATCGGCGGAGGAGCATCTGATTTCAGATGTGCGGCAATTTTGGCAAGAGCGGTCGATTCAACAGGCTGGCGCATACCTATTCGATCGTCGCGGTGGACAAGGAGCGAGGGGAGATGGGCGCCGCCGTGCAATCACATTGGTTCTCGGTCGGGACATCGGTCATCTGGGCAGAGCCGGGGGTGGGAGTGGTCGCCACCCAGGCGATGGTCAACATCTCCTATGGGCCGAACGGGCTGGCCCTCCTCAGGAGAGGTCTCCTGCCGCAGGAGGTGCTTGAGAGGCTCACCGCTGCGGATGGAGCCAGACACATGAGGCAACTGGCGATATTGTCCCCTGAAGGGGAGGTAGCAGCATGGACGGGCAGCGGCTGTATAGCCGAGGCCGGCCATCTTACCGGGGATGGGTTCTCCGTTCAGGCCAACATGATGCTGAGGAATACCGTCTGGAGCGCCATGGCCGATACATTCATTTCGACCGAAGGCCCGCTCGCGGAGAGGATGCTCGCAGCCCTCGAGGCCGCTGAGAAGGAGGGGGGCGACATAAGGGGGAGACAGTCCGCGGCCCTGGTGGTCGTCAGGACCGGTTCGACCGGAAGGGCGTGGGAGGACCGCATCATCGACCTCAGGGTGGACGACTCCCACCAGCCATTGGAAGAGCTAAGGAGGTTGCTCTCCGTCAAAAGGGCCTATGAGCATATGGACCAGGGCGACCTCGAGATGGAAAGAGGGGACATGGCAAAGGCCCTGTATCATTATTCATACGCAGAGGAGATGGTCCCTGACAATGAGGAGATGATGTTCTGGCACGCTGTGACCCTTGTCAACAACGGCCACTTGGACGACGCCTCCCACCTTTTCAGCATGGTGTTCGCAAAGAACGACAATTGGCGCGAGCTCCTGAGACGGCTCGTCCCAGCCGGTCTATTGAAAGTGACAAAGGGACAATTGGAAGGTCTCGTTAAGGTAAAGGACGCCCACTGCACGCTCAAATAGTCGGGCCATCAATCGTCATATGAAAAGATGAAAGAGGGCACCTTGGACCGGACCGACATTTCGCTGCTCCACATCCTCATGAGGGATTCCAGGGCATCTGAGCAGCAGATGTCCGAGGTCCTGAACATCACGCCCCGGGGGGTCTATCTCAGGACCGAGACCTTGGTCAGAGAGGGGGTTGTCAGGGCGATGACCGCAAAACCGAGCCTGGCATCCTTAGGGGCGAAGAGCGTCCTCATCTATGGCAGGAGCAGGCTCCGTTCGATGCAGCATGCCATGTCCATGTTGAGCGGCGAGGATTCCGTTGCATGGATAGCTCAATCGACCGGGGGGAGGTTCTATATCGCGATACATCTCAAAAAGGACGATGACATCGATCTTGCCGTCCAGAAGACCGCTGATAGGGCAATGATCGCAAGCCCTGTCGCGGCCATAAGAGAATTGTTCGACATCGCCGGTGAGTATAATTACAGCACATTGGACTGGCGCATAGTAAGCTCTATGAGCGAGGACCCCCGCAAGAGCATGGAGGAGGTGGCAGCGGAGATAGATGAGCCACTGAGAAGGGTGGTGGGAAGGTTCAACCGGATGCTTGAGAGGAACGCGCTCGACCTCTCGATAGAGTTCGACCCTAACGCTATCTCCAACCCATTGTGCTTGTTCCACATGGAATGCTTCAATAAGGACAGGATCGTAGATACCGTCCAGGAATTAATGAGACGCCACGCTCCCAGCATCTTGTTCTTCAACACCTATTCCAACATGCCACATATGATGACGAGCCTGGCGGTCCTACAGGACCTCGAGGAGCTGAGGTCGGTCATGAGGTCGTTCGAGGAGACCGAATGCTTCGATCATATCGATGCGAGCCTCATCATCAGGTCGGCCACGATGGGGACCTGGCGGGACAAGATGGTCGCGATCAAGGGCCGGCCGAGGGCACTGCCACAATGACCTTCAAGCATCTGGCCACAGTCTTGCAGACTCCTCCCTCAGCTTGTATTTCATGATCTTCCCGCTCGCCGTCATCGGGTATGAGTCCACGAACCTGATGTATTTGGGGATCTTGTACCAAGCTATCTTGCCGCGGCAATGGTCCTGGATGTCCGCCTCGGTCAGCTTCGACCCTGCCTTCAGGATGATGAATGCCCCTGGCTGCTCACCGTATTTCTTGCTGGGGACGCCGACGACCTGAACATCCTGGACGCCTTCGATGTGATGTATGAAGTCCTCGACCTCCTTGGGGTAGATGTTCTCCCCTCCCCTGATTATCATGTCCTTCAAGCGGCCGGTGACCGAGAAATATCCGTCCTTGTCCCTCATCCCGATGTCCCCAGAATGGAGCCATCCGTCCTTGTCTATGGCCTTTGCCGTCTCCTCGGGCATCTTGTAGTACCCCTTCATCACGTTATATCCGCGACAGCAGAGCTCCCCATGCTCGTAATCTTCACAGAACCTTCCCGTCTCGGGGTCGATCACCGCGACCTCGACCCCCGGCAAGGCCTTGCCCACAGTAGAGCACTTTTTATTGATGTCAGGTTCATCGTATCTTGTCTGTGTCATGCCTGGAGAGGACTCAGTAAGTCCATAGACGATGGTGACCTCCCTCATGTTCATCCTCTCCACGCACTCCTTCATGGATTTCACTGGGCAGGGCGCGCCGGCCATGATCCCGGTCCTCAGCGAGGAGAAGTCGAACTTGTCGAAGAGCTTGTGCTCAAGTATGGCGATGAACATCGTCGGCACACCGTAGAGCGCCGTGCATCTCTCCCTCTCGACCGACATCATCACATTGACCGGGTCGTACTTCTCCAATATCACCATGGTCGAGCCATGGTTCAGGCATGCCATCACCCCGAGCACACATCCGAAACAATGGAAGAGAGGAACGGGAAGGCATACCCTGTCCTTTGATGTGAAGTTCTGGTTGACGCCGATCCAATAGCCGTTATTAGCAATGTTGTAGTGCGTCAGCATCACCCCTTTGGGGAAACCGGTCGTGCCTGATGTATACTGCATGTTCACGACATCATGGCAGCTCAATGACGCCTGTCTTTCCTTGTATTCGTCATCGGAGGTCTGGACGCTCATTGCCACGACCTCATTCCAGGAATACATCCCCCTGTGCTTCTCTGGCCCTAGGAAGAAGACCCTTTTCAAAAACGGGAACCTGGCTGACCGGAAGGAGTCCCGTGGCTGCTCCTTGAGCTCAGGGACCAGCTGATAGATGGTGTTGACATAATCGGTGTCACGGAAGCCGTCGATCAGGAATATGTTCTCACAATCCGACTGCCTGAGAAGATATTCTATCTCGGCCACCTTGTAGTTGATATTGATCGTGAGGAGCACCGCACCTATCCTGGCAGTGGCGAACTGGAGGGTCACCCAATGTGGAACGTTCGTGGCCCATATCGCGACCTTCTCACCTTTCTTTATGCCAAGGGCCATCAGCCCCTTCGCGACCTTGTCGACCATATCGGAGAACTCTCTCCAGGTCTGTCGGTAGTCCCGGTCGGCGTAGACCACCGCATCGTTGTCGGGGAACCTTGCGACGGTCTCGTCAAGGAGCTGTCCTATGGTGGCCTCCCTTGTGATCTCCTTCCTAGGCATGGTCCACACCTCAGATCGGCATGTAGATGACGGCGTAGATCTCCGCCTTTTTGTCACCGGCCGCGCCCAGATGGTGTGGTACGATCGAGTTGTAATGCATTGTGTCCCCCGGCCTGAGGAGGAATTTCTCTTTGCCATAGATCAGCTCCACCTCCCCGGAGACGACGACGATGAACTCCTCGCCCTCATGGGACGAGAGCCTTTTTTCCCTGCACGGTTCGACAATTATGAAGAAAGGCTCCATGTGCCTGTCCGGCTTCCCTTTGGCAAGGGGGAAATAATGATAGTGCTCCGAGGTCTTACCATTGTGGGAGGACGTCTCTTCCCTTCTCTCATCCAGTCTCACGATCAAGGGGTCTTCCATGACCTGGTCGTCCATAAAGGTCCCTAGCCTTTGTCCAAGTGCCCTTGCGAGCCTCACCATGACGCCGATCGGAGGGTAGGTTTTTCCCTCCTCGATCCTCCCTATGAGCGAGGAATCGACACCCGCGTTCTTTGCCAGCTCTTCGATGCTCAGGCCTAATCTCTCCCTATAGTTCTTGATCCTCGCCCCGATAAGTTCAGAAGAAGACATTGCTCTCCGCTCTCCCTGCCAAATGCCCAGAAACTGCCTAGCCAGTATGTGCCACGCCAACCAATGGCAATCTCATGGACCTAATCATTAATCGATTTAAGAAACTTACCAATAAGAATAGAAAGGCCGCTCCCCTTGGGCCATTGCGCCATCAGGAGAGGTTAGTCGCGGTCCACGCCTTGGCCGCCTCGTAGACCTTCCGGTTCTTCTCGATCAACGATGGCTTGGCCGAAAAGCTGTTGTCCAGTGCAGAGAGGATGTGCTCCTCCTCGATGGAGTGCAGGCCTAATGCCGTGAGCGCGCCGAGGAACGCGGTGTTCTGGGCCTTAGGGACGCCATTGTCTGCCGCGATCTTTGCTGCTGGGAAGGAATAGACCTTGACCCCTGAGGGGACCGCGTCAGGTACCGAGAGGCCCGACTCGTGCAAAAGGACCCCACCTTCCTTCATGGTAGGAAGGAACCTATCCAATGCTGGCTGGCTCATCACCACGAGCACGTCCGGGCTGTCCACGGTGGGAGAGCCGACCTCGGTGCCGCTGATCACCACCGAGCATGAGGCATATCCGCCACGTTGCTCCGGACCGTAGCTGGGGAACCACGATACATATCGTCCTGAGCGGCCCGCGGCCTCCGCTATCACAAGCCCCAGGCTCAGGATCCCCTGTCCCCCGAATCCAGAGAACTTAAGTGACTTTTCCTTGAAGGACTGGTCGGGTCTCTGGTCCATGCCCTCCTCCGAGGGACCGATGAGCTCAGCTATGCTCTTCCTTGGCACCTTCATGCGCTCTGGGGCAGGCATCTCGCTCCTGTCACGGAAGCACTTGAGAGGGAAGACCTTCTCCATCTCTTCCGTGACGAACTCGGCGGACCTGAGCGCATCCATGCGCCAGTTCGTCGGGCATGGGGACAGTATCTCGACGAACGCATAGCCCTTGCCATCTCTCTGGACCTCCAGCGCCTTGCGTATCGCCTTCCTGGCCTGCATGATCCTCTTTGTGTCGGCAACGGACACCCTTTCTATGTAGACCGGGGCCTCAAGCTGGTCCAGCACCTCGCAGACCTTGAGAGGGTATCCTGCGGCCACAACATCCCTTCCGAACGGGGTCGTGGTCGTCCTCTGGCCAGGTAGGGTCGTGGGGGCCATCTGTCCCCCCGTCATCGCATATATCGAGTTGTTGACGAAGAAACATGCGAAATGCTCTCCCCTGCTCGCCGCCTGGAACGCGTTGTTGAACCCTATGGCCCCAAGGTCGCCGTCCCCCTGATAGGCGATGACCACCTTTCCTGGTAAAGAACGGGATATGCCCGTGGCCACCGCAGATGCCCTGCCATGCGGTCCGGCCACATTCCCGCAGTCGAAATAATAATAGCAGAAGGCCGCGCAGCCGACAGGGCTCACGAACACCGTCCTGTCCGCCAACCCCAGGTCCGCGATCGCCTCGCCAATCAGCTTATGGATGATACCGTGCCCGCAGCCGGGACAGAATGTCGTCGTCCTTGTCCCTGGCTCCTTCCTTTCAAAATGCTCGTAAAGACCGGTCTGCCTTTTAATCATCTGCGACCACCCCCCACCATCCTCTCCACCGCATTGACGACATCTTCGACCTTCATGAGGTTCCCGCCCATGCGATTGATCAATCGCACATCGCATTCAATGGACCTGTCCAGGTGCAAGAGCACGTCGTCCCTGAACTGTCCATTGCTGAGCTCGACCACCATCACTCTGCCGCATTTTGCGGCCTCATTCAGCTGCCTTGCCGGGAAAGGGAACAGGGTCCTTGGGCGGAAAAGTCCCGCCCGTATGCCCCGGCCCCTCAGGGCATCGACCGCCGACCTGGCGATCCTGGCGCTGATGCCATATCCGGCCAATATGATCTCCGCATCGCCGGTCATGTACATCTCGGCGTCGGAATCCTCTCCCATCGAGGCGTACTTTGACTGCAACATCCGATTGTGCTTCTCCATGAGGTCGACATCCAGATAGATCGAGGTTATGAGGTTCCTCCTGGTCATCGCATCCCCTTGCACCGCCCAGCCGGAGGTATCCGGTCTTGTCATCTCTTTATCCGGGACCTTCAAGAATTCCATCATCTGGCCTAGGACGGCATCGGCCAGTACGACCGCAGGGTTCCTGTATTTGAAGGCAAGCTCGAAGGCCCTCATCGTCAGGTCGCACATCTCCTGTACCGAAGCTGGGGCCAGGACTATAGTGCGATAATTCCCATGCCCACCTCCCTTGACCGCCTGATTGTAATCGCCCTGCTCTGGACCGATATTGCCCAGTCCAGGTCCCACCCTCATGACGTTGACTATGACCGCGGGCAGCTGTGCACCCGCCAGATATGATATCCCTTCTTGCATGAGGCTGATGCCTGGGCCTGAGGACGCGGTCATCGTCATCTTGCCTGTGGATGCCGCCCCGAACATCATGTTGATCGCCCCCGTTTCGCATTCGGCCTGTAGATATTCCCTGCCCAATTGTGGGAACCATTCTGCCGCTGCATGTGCGATGTCACTGGCCGGAGTGATCGGGTATCCGAAGTACATCTCACACCCCGCATAGACGGCCCCGATCGCGACCGCCTCGTTGCCTTTCACGAACTTCCTCATGCCTGACCCTCCTTGTCGGCCTTATGTACCTCTATCGCATAAGGCTCAGGGCAGTTGTAGAAGCAGATAAGGCATCCTGTGCACCCCTCGCCGGCATATTCGGCGGTGACGAAGCCCTTCCTGTTGATCTTCCCAGATGACCTCAGGACCTTCTTGGGGCAGGCAGCTATGCACCGCCCACATCCCTTGCACTCGTCCTCGATTATGACCGGATATGGCATCTTCGATCCCATTTTCATCGACCGCGTCTGTCCTGCGAGAATATGAAAACGATACTTAACGTTTCACAAAACCATGAAAATAGGTGAGAAGGACGCATAGTAATCATAGATCCAAATCAAGCATGACCAACAGTCTTCCATATGATCACGACGAAGTCTTATATTACCAGGCATTTGCCGATCAAAATTGGACCGTTCTCCATCAACCCCCATGAAAACGATTTATACGGTCTCAGGCCCTGCATGGTACGATGGGGCTCAGGACCGACCTTTCGTTGAGGATAGTCAAACGCTCGTTCGACAAGAGGTTCACTTTGGCCAGGCTGACCAAGGTGCCGATGGTAGGGTCCATTATGGAGATGTTGTTCTTCGAGGACGATGACATCATCATCCTCCCAAAGGACGACGTCTTCATGAAGGCAAGGTCAAGGTCCATATCGATGGACATCGAGGTCGAGAGGAAGGACATCGTGGTCCCATCGGCGATCATCGACCATTTCATCGAAAGGTCAAGGTACATCTTCAAGATGGACAAATGCGTCTGTCGCGACTCCAACAATTGCAGGAACTATCCAAAGGAGCTGGGGTGCATATTCCTGGGTAAAGGGACGACGAGGATCCCAAAGCATCTTGGCAAGATGATAACCGCTGAGGAGGCAAAGGAGCACATGAGAAGGTGTAGGGAGGCCGGTCTGGTCCACCTGATCGGAAGGGACAAGATCGACAGTGTGGTCTTTGCCACCGGGCCGAAGGAGGACCTCCTTTCAATATGCTCCTGTTGCCATTGCTGTTGCCTGTGGAAGATGGTGCCCGACCTCTCCAATAAGATCGGCTCGACGTTGACCAAGATGCCAGGCATAGAGATAGTAGCTGATGCTCAAAGATGCACTGGATGTTCCAGATGCGTAAATGAAAAGATCTGTTATGTCAATGCGATCAGCATCGTCGATGGCAAAGTGCGGATCGACGACGGTCTCTGCAAAGGATGCGGTCGATGCGTGGAGTTCTGTAGGTCAAGGGCGATAGAGCTGAGGGTGGTGGACGATTCGTACATCGAAAGGTCGATACGAAGGATAGAGCCATTGGTGGACGTTGTCAAGGAGTGAAATTCTGAGGGCTCTATCGGCCCCTCCTGAGGAAGGGTGCAAATTATATCTATCGCCAAGATGCAATCATTCAATGGCGTTGGTGCATGTTGGTCCGAAGGATAAGGTCCGAGGGCATATCCCACAATTCGTATTTCGTGGGCGATGGGAACGAGGCTGCCGTCATCGATCCAAGGAGGGACATAGAGGAATACCTGGACATCGCCTCAGCGAACGAGATGACGATAAGATACGTCCTGGAGACCCATAGGAACGAGGACCTCGTCAGCGGTTCTACTGAGATAGCATCGGCGACCGGGGCGAAGGTCCTCCACGGTGGGCAGACACCGTTCAGATATGGCCATGAGGTCCATGATGGCCAGAGGATAGAGATAGGCAGGTCCGTGATCGTTGCCTTGCATACACCGGGCCATACCCCTGAGAGCTTCTCATACGTGCTCTATGACCTGCGGTCCCCGTCATATCCCTTGATGGTGTTCTGTGGTGATACGATATTCCCTGGTGATGTTGGTAGGACCGACTTCTTCGGTCCCAACGTGAGGGGAAGGATGGCCGCGGACCTGTTCGATAGCATAACGAGGAAACTGTTGCCTCTAGGTGCAGGCACCATCCTTTTACCGGCCCATGGTCCGGGATCTTTATGCGGTGCCAACATCGAGGAACGGGAGGAGACGACCATAGGGACAGAGATGGCCCTGAACCGGATGTTGAAGATGTCCAGAGAGGACTTCATATCCTGGAAGATAAAGGAGGAACTGGAGATATCGCCGATATTCGCAAGGATGGAGGCGGTGAACCTCGAAGGGGCAAGACCTATGGGAAGGATCGCACCTCCGCACGCACTTCTCCCCAAAGAGGTGAAGCACTTGATCGTCAAAGGGGCGATGGTCCTTGATACGAGAAAACCGCACCACTTCGCCGCCGCCCACGTCCCAGGGGCGATCAATCTTGGCGTTGATTTCATACCCGTCTACGCGCCCTATGTGCTTCCGGCCGACCGACCGCTCGTTCTTGTAACAGATTGTCCGGCTCAGACAAGCATCTTACAGAGACATCTCTTGAGGATCGGGTACGACAACATCGTTGGGGTACTGAAGGGAAGCATGGAGCTTTGGCTCAAAGGAGGGAATGAGACATCAAGGTTGGAACCTTTGTCCGCGAAAGGCCTCAGCTCGATGCTCTCAAAGAAAGAAGATGTGGTCCTGATCGATGTCAGGGATATGAAGGAGATAACATCCGGGACAGTGCCTGGTGCAAAAATGATCCATCTCGGGATGTTGCAGTCCAAGATAGGCGAGCTTCCTAAGAACAAGCCCATCGTCACTTTTTGCGGGTCTGGTTTCCGAGGTAGTTGCGCGGCAAGCATCCTCCTGAGGAACGGGTTCTCCAAGGTGATGAACCTGAGCGGAGGGTTCGAGGCATGGACATCCTCAGGTTTCCAGATGGGGAAATGAATCAGGATTTGATGAACTTCATATAATGTATCCCATCCAGACGCTCGAGCTTGTCCAGGACCTTGTTCATCTGGACGGCGTCCCCTCCTACGATGAGGAGGTTCATGCATCGGTTAGCACCGATGTGATTGTGGATATGGGTCCTTATCATGTCCTGGTGACTGTGATATATCTCATCTATTTGCTCCGAAGAGCCCTTCTCGGTGACCACCACCAGCACGCCGTCCACATGTCCGACCATCTTCTTCCTCTCGTTCCTTTCCGCAACCAACATCCTTAGAGCTGTCCGTACGGCTTCTGACCTGCCAGAGAAGCCAAGCTCCTTTTGTATTATGTCGAGGTCCTTGAGGTTCCTTTCATTCAGGGAAACGCTTATTATTGTCATTTAAACAGCCAGATTAGAATATTAATAATAAATATATGAATTATTGCGTCATTTTTAATAGAAATAATTATAATTAGTAATAATATTCTAAAAAGCCTTGGAGCTTGCGATGGACCGAGGGAGGTTGTTCACGATCTTCATTGCGTCGATGGTAATACTATCGGCGACAGGTCTCCTTTTATTCGTTGATTACGGCGAGATCAAGGACGATGAACGGTTGAATGTGGTGGCCACGTTCTATCCGCTTTACTTCTTCGCCAGCGAGATCGGCGGCACAAGGGCCGATGTAAGGATGTTGATACCGGACAATGTTGAGCCACACTCATGGGGCCCTAGTGCCTCGGACCTCATCAGGGTCAGCAGGGCGGACGTCTTTGTATATAACGGAGGAGGTTTCGAGCCCTGGGTCGACGAATTCATAGATCAGCTCAAAGAAGGTGTGCTGATAGTCGATACAAGTTCTGGGATGGAGGAGGCGCTGTTCGGAAACGGCACGGCGCCGGAACTAGACCCTCACTTCTGGCTCGACCCCCTTGCAGCGGTGGTCCAGGCCCGGAACATCGCCGATGCCATGTGCCTGTCAGACCCTGCCAACAGCACCTACTACAGTTCGAACTGCGACGTTCTTGTGGAAAAGCTGCGCAAGCTCGATGAGGACTTCAGAAAGGGGCTTGAGAACAGGACTAAGAACGACATAATAACCACGCACGAGGGCTTCGACTATATGGCCCTCAGATATGGGTTCAAAGCGCATGGGGCGATCGGCATATCTGGCGATGAGAGGCCCAGTGCAAAGGACCTCAAGAAGCTCTCTGACCTTGTCAAGGAGCTCGGGCTCAATTATGTCTTCTCTGAGCCCGTATTCGATGATGCGATAATGCGACAGGTCTCCGAAGAGACAGGGGCCGATATGCTGGTCCTTGACGGCATCCACGGAAGGAGCGGACCTCATGCCGGGATGAACTATTTTGAGATAATGTATGAGAACTTGGAAAACCTAAGGAAGGGACTGGAGGTGACAGCATGACCGCTCAAATGGAGAAGGTCCTCGAAGTTAAGGACGTAAATGTCAGGTACGGGAGCCTTAGGGTGCTCGAGGGGGTCTCGTTCGAAGTGCTCAAGGGCGATGTCGTTGGGGTCGTAGGGCCTAACGGCGGTGGGAAGACCACCCTTGTCAATGCGGTCCTCGGCATCCTTCCGATCGAATCTGGGACCATCCGGCTTTTTGGAGAGGACATCAGGACGTTCACTCAGTTCCATCGTATAGGATATGTCGCACAGAACGCGATCCAGTTCGATCCGATATTTCCGGCCACCGTCGAGGAGATCGTTTCATTGGGGTGCATATCCAAGGGCAGGCTTGGGAGGAGGCTCCGAAAGGAGGACAAGGACAACATAAGACATGCGCTAGAGCTGGTCGACCTCTATGACCTGCGGAAGCGCAAGATAGGTCAGCTGTCCGGGGGACAGAAACAGAGAATATTCCTTGCAAAGGCATTGGTCAAACGCCCGGACCTTCTCATACTCGATGAGGCCACCGTCGGTCTGGACATATGCATCGAGGACCGGTTCATAGACATGGTCCGGAGGATGAAGGAGGAAAGGGATGTGACGGTCATCACGGTGTCCCATGACCTATCCGGTGTCATGTGCCAGGCCAATAAGCTCGCCGTCGTCAACAGAAAGATCTATTTCCAAGAGATAAGGGGAGGGGAGGACCCGACCAAGGCGTTGAGGCAGGCATATGGCGAGCACTTCACATTCCTGTTCCACCACGATCATAGCACATGCGGCATCAGCCCTATCGACCTGGCCGAGGAGGAGATGAAATGAACGGCCTGGAGCTCATTCAGGATATGTTCAGTTACACCTTTGTGCAGAATGGTCTCATCGGGGGTGTGGCGGCCGCGGTGACATGTGCCGCATTGGGTGTCTTCATCGTTCTGAAGAGGGCCTCATTGATCGGAGAGGGCGTCGCACATCTCTCCTTTGGGGGGATCGCCATCGGCCTGTTCGCCGGTCTCTATCCTCTCTATACAGCACTAGCCCTTTCTATCGTCGGGACCTTGGCAATATCCTATCTGCATAAAAAAAGGATCGTATACTCTGAGACGGCGATAGGGATCCTCTTCTCGTTCGGGCTGGCGGTCGGTGCCGTCCTTGCAAAGATGGCGGGAGGGTTCAGCGTCGACCTTTTCCAATACCTTTTCGGGGACATCCTGACGATCTCACATCAGGATATGCTCCTGATGGTGGTCTTGACCTTCGTCGTCATGTCGTTCGTGGCCGCACTTTACAAGGAACTTATGCTTTTGACGTTCGATGAGCAAGGGAGCAGGCTTTCCGGCGTCCCGGTGGGCGCCCTCGACCTCGTCTTCAACATAATGGTCGCGTTGGCCGTGGTCGTTTCAATAAAGATCGTGGGATCTCTCCTGGTATCATCATTGATCATATTGCCGGCGGCGACAGCGCTCCAGCTGTCAAGGTCATTCCGTTCTACAATGGTGATGGCCTTGGGCCTGAGCGTGGTCTCTGTCGTATCAGGGCTTTTCATGTCCTTTTTTTACGACATTGCTACAGGAGGGGCGATAGTTTTGACAAGCACGGCCTTCTTCGTCGCATCGATGGCGATAAAGAAGGTGGCAACAAAGGAAAAGCCGATCACGACCGTCCCCTGCGGGAAATGAAATGTTTATGAACCTCCCAGGGGATACTCTTACCCGCCTTCAAGGCTAAATATTTTAAATGAAAATAAATATCATATTTATGCAATATTGTTTCAAATTATAATTATTTAGTGTAAAAGTGTTCTATCTTAACACCTATTTATACGCCTATGTGAAACAACGTTCCATATCAACCTACTAAAAAAGAGATAAGGATTATATATTAACAATCGCGTTTGAGTGGATGGGGATTCATAATGGGCTATGAAGACATGTTTCCACCAGCAGACATGAAGTGGGCGGCGAACGCCGCCAAGAGGTTTGCAAGCCCCTTTGTCGATGTGCCGCACGACAGGATCGACGTTGACCCGATCATCCTGTCCCATGCCGCCGTGGCATGCGGATACACGATAAGGGACTTCTATGAGAAGCCTGAATTGGGAATACACTGTGTTGGGTACATATCCCAGCTGTACGACCTGTTGCCTGTGACGCACTGGTTCTTCTCTTTGCCGTGGGTCACCGAGCTCGGCATCAAGCTGGAGTACAAGGACACCCTGCCACCGATCTCGACCGGCCCGATAATATCGGACCCCTCCGAGGTGGACAAGATCCGCGTTCCTGACAAGAAGGAGCTTGAGGGAGCATGGACCCTGCCGATGTTCAAGAGGATCTATGGTTATGTCCAGAAGAACCTCGGACACACCTTGGTCCCGATATCCTACGGTTTCGACCTGGTCGGGGCCGCCGCCGAGCTCTGCGGTGTTGAGAACTTCATCATGTGGACCTTCACCGAGGAGGAGCAGGCGAAAAAGCTGGTACGCAAGTACACCGAGACCGCAGTGAACGGCGCTGAGGGTCTGGCGGACACCTACGGAATGGCGATGTTGATCGTCGGGTCCGTTCTGGCCAACAACGACATATTCTCGGACGAGGCCGTCAAGACATACTCTGCGGACAACATGAAGTACTAT